>NZ_JACDIU010000013.1:0-207379 GCF_014525325.1 Pseudomonas sp. EZ-C24
GTGGGGTCTCCCCATGTGAGAGTAGGTCATCGTCAAGATTCATTTCGCAAAACCCCTATCTGCGCAAGCAGGTAGGGGTTTTGTCTTTTCCGGATCTGGGAATTTGAGGCTGCATAGCGGCCCCAATCAAGGCAGCTTCAGCCCCGAGCCAACTCAGCAAGATGCGCAATCACCTGCTCAGTCTTCAGTACCAATACATCACCTTCAAGCTTATCCAGCACCACTTCAGCAGTGTTGCCGATCAACGCGCCGGAGATACCCGTACGGGCAACGGTGCCGATCACCGTTACCACGGCTTTGTATTTATCCTCGGTGTAAGGAATCAGCACATCTGCCGGCCCTTCAGCAATGTGTAGGCGATCATCAGTGATATCGAACTCAGCTTGAAACGCGCTGCACGCCTCGCGATAGCGTTGTTCGATACTGTCCCGGTTCTGGTACACCGGATCAGCTGCGGAGAGCATGGGGGAGGGGTGGGCACTGATCACGTGCAGTTCGCCCTTGGCCAGGCTGGCGATGCCAAAACCGTGATCGATAATGCTCGCATGCAATAGGCGGTGTTCCTCATCATGATTGCCCACGTCGACTGCTGCCAGAATCACCCCACCGGTCCAGGGTTGCTCGCTCTTGACCATCAGTACCGCGCAAGGGCACTGACGCAGTAGCTTCCAGTCGCTAGGGGTGAGTAATGCTTTCTTCAGGGGGTTATCCGGACGATGCTCCTTGATTACCAGGTCGCAACCCTCGGCTTGCTGGGCCTGGATGATGGCCTCATGTACAACATCGTGCCTGCTTTGCTCAAAGCTAATATTGTCGTAACCGTCTTCCTGCAGTTGGCCCGCCAATACGCTCAGCAGTGCCTGATGGTCGTGCTTTTTGTCGTACATCAGCAGATGCATACGGGCGCCCGTCACCCCGGCAATCAGCTTGGCCCGGGTCAGCGCCCGGCTGTGGGCGTGGTCTGGATCGAGTACAACCAGAATGCTTCTGACCTGTTGCATGAGCATGGACTCCTAGAATGGGTGGCCGATGCCTGACTATAGACGGCGCGCTCACGGTTGCCGTTTGACGTATATCAAGCATAGTCGCTGGCGATCGCCGCTGCCCTCGGTATAATCGCCGACCCTGCCGCTGTTCAGTTGCCGTGAAATTATGTCCCTGATTCCCGAAGTCGAAGCCTTTCTCGGTTGTCGCACCCCTGATGCCTGGATCGAAGCAGCACTGGCCGATCAGGAGACGCTGCTGATCGATCACAAAAACTGTGAATTCAAGGCTGCCAGCACAGCTTTGAGCTTGATTGCCAAGTACAACGCGCACCTCGACCTGATCAACATGATGTCGCGCCTTGCACGTGAGGAACTGGTTCACCACGAGCAGGTACTGCGCCTGATGAAACGTCGGGGCGTACCGCTGCGGCCGGTCCCGGCAGGGCGCTATGCGTCCAGCTTGC
The DNA here is from genome assembly GCF_014525325.1 of Pseudomonas sp. EZ-C24. Taxonomy (NCBI): domain Bacteria; kingdom Pseudomonadati; phylum Pseudomonadota; class Gammaproteobacteria; order Pseudomonadales; family Pseudomonadaceae; genus Pseudomonas; species Pseudomonas sp. EZ-C24. Next base: position 1,451 of record NZ_JACDIU010000013.1, read on the forward strand.
GCAAGCTGGTTCGCTCCCACGAGCCGGTCAAGTTGGTCGATACCCTGGTGGTGGGTGCTTTTATCGAAGCGCGCAGCTGCGAGCGCTTTGCCGCACTTGTACCGCACCTGGATGAAGAGTTGGGGACGTTCTACCACGGCTTGCTGAACAGCGAAGCGCGGCATTTTCTCGGCTATCTGAAGCTTGCCAATCAGTATGGCGATCAGGCCGACATCGCGCGCGTAGTGGAGAAGGTGCGCGAGGCTGAAGCAGAGTTGATCTGTTCAACAGATCAGGAATTGCGCTTTCACAGTGGTATACCGCTGGCTCTGGCCGCTTGATCAGCGGCTGAGCCAGCGATCTCGCCCGTATTACGAACGACGGCCCAGCAGCAAGCCGACTACCAGACCGAAGCCTGCAGACACAGCAACGGTCTGCCACGGGTGGCCACCGATATAATCTTGAGTGGCTTCGACCACCGGCTGCGCACGGTCGCGTACCGAGGTGGCAGCCTGACGAGCCTGGCTCAGCTTCTGGCTAATCTGGGCGCGCAGGGTATCGGCCTCTTCGCCAATCAGCGATGCACTTTGCTCGAGCAGACGCTCGGACTCTTCAATCAACGACTGCAGCTCGCTGAAGACCTGGTCCTTGATCTGATCGGTATCGATTTGGGTGGTTTTCCGGGCCATGAACAGCTCCTCGTTTGGTGATGGTTAGAACAATGGATACCTGCGCGGCGGGAAAGTTGCGCAGACGTTCCGGCCGATTGCCGCATCAGTGTAAGATAGCCGGCAAATTTCATGCAGCAGGGTAGATTTTCATGAGTTTCAATCTGGCCAACAGAAGCTTTGAAGAACGGGCGCAGATCGAAGCGGAGAAAGCGCGACTGTTCGAGTATTGGCAGAGCAACCTTGGCAAGGTCAAGGCTGAAGCCGGTCGCTTGATTTCCGAGAAGTCTCGTCGCAAGGGCAAATGGGCCGAGTGGGTCCGCGCCGAGCTAGATGCGATGACGCCTCAGGATTTTGCGATCATGGTCCGTAGCGAGGTCAATAAAATGATGGCCGCCGCCAACGCCAATCGCTGAGCAGGTGCTGCTGTCGTTGGCGGCCCTCAGCCGCTAGACACGTCAGGAAGCATCTGCACACGAATTCGCACTTTTAATACGAACCTGCCACGCCCTAGGCTATCCAACGCCTGAGCGTGGCTTTTTCGTTTTTGGAGGTGGCACATGAAATCTGTCTGGCCAGTCCTTGGCCTTGGTTTGTTGCTGGCGTTACCTGGCAGCGCCGCATTCGCTGATACCAGTGCGCAGGCGGCCAACAATAACCCCTACAACAGCCCGATTCAGCGCGCCAACCCCAATAGCCGGCAGGGCAGTGCGCCTGATACCCCACCCGTGCGCGGGCCCTCTACCCAGCCCATGCCACGTCCACCGACGCTGGACAATCGCGGTATCGGCAACGGTGACAACTTGCGCCGCCAACAACAGACCCCACGCCTCGAACCCAGTCGCCCGCCGCGTGACAGCCAACGCGCGCCGTGAGCTTTTCTGCAAGGAACCCCGCATGACTCCACGATCCTGGTTGACCAGCTTGACCGTTGCAGCGTTGCTGCCCGTATTTGCCCACGCCGCCTCCGAGCAGCAATTTCCCAGTGAAGAGGGTGAGATCACCGTCAGCACAGTAGCCAATGGCCTGCGTAATCCTTGGGGCCTGGCGTTTCTTCCAGGCGGTAAGGACATGCTGGTCACCGAACGCCCTGGCAACCTGCGTCTGGTGACCGCTGAAGGCAAGGTCGGGCCACCCCTGAGCGGCGTCCCCAAGGTCTGGGCGCAAGGGCAGGGCGGCCTGCTCGATGTAGTGCTGTCGCCAGACTTCGACAAGGACCGCACGGTCTACCTGTCGTTCGCCGAAGAAGGCGACGATGACAAGGCCGGTACTGCGGTTGGCCGCGGCCAGCTCTCGGCCGACCGCGCGCGTCTCGACAATTTCACCGTGATATTCCGGCAGATGCCGAAACTGTCTGAAGGCAACCATTTCGGCTCGCGGCTGGTGTTCGACCGTGACGGCTATTTGTTCATCGCACTGGGCGAGAACAACCAACGCGCCACCGCGCAGGACCTGGACAAGCTCCAAGGCAAGGTCGTGCGCATCCTCCCCGATGGTGAAGTACCCAAAGACAATCCCTTCGTTGGCAAATCAGACGTTCGCCCCGAGATCTGGTCGTTTGGCCATCGCAATCAGCAGGGCGCAGCGCTCAATCCGTGGAGCGGCGAGCTCTGGACCAATGAGCACGGGCCGCGCGGTGGTGACGAGATCAACATTCCCCAGGCTGGCAAGAACTACGGTTGGCCGATTGCTACCCATGGCATCAACTACTCGCTGTTGCCGATTCCAGAGGCCAAGGGCAAGCACGTTGACGGCATGGTCGATCCCCATCATGTGTGGGAGAAGTCACCAGGCATCAGCGGCATGGCGTTCTACGACCGTCCTACGTTCAAGGCCTGGGACCACAACCTGTTCATCGGTGCACTGGCCACTCAAGAGCTGATCCGCCTGCAGCTCAAGGGCGATAAGGTGGTGCACGAAGAGCGGCTGCTGGGCGAACTGAAGGCGCGAATTCGTGATGTACGCGTAGGGCCTGACGGCTACCTGTATGTATTGACCGACGCCAAAGACGGCGCGCTGCTGAAAGTTGGCTTGAGCAACGACCAGTAATCGCGATAACAGGTACCATGGCGTTTTCCCAAACGCTCACTGGCACATGGCTATCGATCCGCAAACGCTCTATCAGCAGGCTTTGCAGCAGGACGGCTTCGTTGCCGATCCTGCGCAGGCCAATGCCGTAGCCGCCCTTCAGCGGTGTTTCGAATCCTTGCAGACTGACCAGGCCGGCCCGGGCGTCTACCTATGGGGGCCGGTCGGTCGCGGCAAGACCTGGCTGATGGACCAGTTCCATCGCTGCCTGCAAGTACCTGCAAGGCGCCAGCACTTTCATCACTTCATGGCCTGGGTGCATCAACGGCTGTTCCAGCTCAACGGCACCGCTGATCCGCTGCGAGCATTGGCCAGTGAGCTGGCCGGGCAAATTCGTGTGCTGTGCTTCGATGAGCTGTTCGTCAACGACATCGGCGACGCGATCATCCTTGGCCGGTTGTTCAGCGAGCTGTTCGAGCACGGTGTGGTGATCGTCGCCACCTCCAATCAACCGCCGACTGAGCTGTACCTGGACGGCTTCAATCGTGACCGCTTCCTGCCCGCCATTGAGGCAATGCAGCGGCATATGCAGATTCTGCCGGTCGTCGGCGAACAGGATCACCGGCTGCACCCAGGCCTCGCGCGTCAGCGTTACTGGTGTGTAGCAGACAATGCGACCAGTACCTTCGGCACGCTTTTCGAGCAATTGAGTGCCGGCGACGCTGGTTGTGCCGAGCCGCTGCAATTAGGTTCGCGACAAATCCGCGTGGTGCGCCTCAGTGACCAGGCCATCTGGTGTCACTTCAGCGATCTGTGCGAGCAACCGTTGTCGGCCATCGAGTTCATGGCCTTGTGTGACCGGTTTCCGGCGATCCTCATCGATGCTATCCCTGCGCTAGGCGGCGAGCAGCGCGCCGGGCGCATTGCACGGGGCACCGAAGATGCTGCCGAGCGAGTAGCAGCCGGCGATCGCCAGCTGCCGACGTTGTCAGCCAAAGACGATAGCGTGCGCCGCTTCATCGCTTTGGTCGACGAGTGCTATGACCGCCGCGTTGCCCTCTACCTTGAGGCCGAAGTGCCGTTGGATGCGCTCTACACAAAGGGCTACCTGGCATTCCCGTATCAGCGCACCTTGAGCCGGTTACGGGAAATGCAGTTGCAACGCTTCGGCTAACGGTCGGCTCAGAGCTGGTTCATTTCTGCAGCCAGTCGATCAAGGTCTTGTGGAAGCGCCGCGGTTCTTCGATTTGCGGCGCGTGGCCCATCCCCTCAAAGACGATCAACTCGCCCTGCGGGATCAGCTTGGCCGCCTGCGGTCCCAGCGCCTTGTAGTTGCCCAGCTTCGCCTTGACCTCAGCCGGGGCAATATCGCTGCCAATCGCGGTAGTGTCCTGATCGCCGATCAGCAGCAAGGTCGGCATCTTCAGGTTCTGGAACTCGTGATAAACCGGCTGGGTAAAGATCATGTCGTAGATCAACGCCGAGTTCCATGCCACGCGCTCATGCCCAGGACCCTGATTCAAGCCAACCAGCATCTGCACCCAGCGCTCGTATTCGGGCTTCCAGCGGCCGGCGTAGTAGGTCTTGCGCTCGTAGTTGCGCACGCCCTCGGCGTCCAGCTTGAGCTCACGTTGATACCACTGATCAACCGTTCGGTAAGGCACGCCTAGGGCTTTCCAGTCTTCCAGGCCGATTGGATTGACCATCGCCAGGCGCTCGACCTGCTGCGGGTACATCAGCGCATAGCGGGTGGCAAGCATGCCGCCAGTGGAGTGGCCGAGAATGATCGCCTGCTCGACCCCCAACTGCTCGAGCAGGGCGTGAGTGTTGCTCGCCAGCTGCTGGAAGCTGTATTGGTAATAGGCAGGCTTGCTCGACGTGCAGAAGCCGATTTGGTCCGGCACGATAACCCGGTAGCCGGCTTTGCTGAGGGCGTCGATGCTGCTTTCCCAGGTTGCGCCACAGAAGTTCTTGCCGTGCATCAGCACCACGCTGTGACCGTTGGCCTTGCCTTGGGCAGGGACATCCATATAGCCCATTTGCAAGGCCTGGTCTTGCGAGGTGAAGTCGTAATGCTGGAGCGGGTAGGGGTAGTCGAAGCCTTCGAGTTGCTGCCCATAGGTGGGTGACTCGGCAGCGAACGCCGGGCTGCCGATTAGGCAGGCGAGGGCCAGGGCGGTTGCGCGCAGCATGGGGGCACTCCGTGTAGGACCATGTAGGAAAAAAGCGACTGTAGCAGCCCGACACGCGCAACAAGCGGCAAAGGTGTTACTGGCCGTTAACCCAGCCCAGGGTAATCAGCACTACCACCAGGTAACGCCCACACTTGGCGACTGTCACCAGCAGCAGAAAACGCCAGAATGGCTCGCGCATGATGCCGGCAATCAGCGTCAGAGGATCGCCGACCACCGGCATCCAGCTAAGCAACAGCGACCACTGGCCCCAGCGTTGGTAGCGTTGCTGGGCACGCTCCAGTTGGGCGCCACTGAACGGGAACCAGCGGTGCTCACGGAGCCGTTCCACCGCCCGGCCGAGCAGCCAGTTGACCACCGAGCCCAGCACATTGCCCAGGGTCGCGACCAGCAGCAGGGTCAACCAGGCATGCTGCTCGCGCAGCAGCAACCCGACCAGCACCGCTTCGGACTGCAACGGCAGCAGAGTGGCGGCGCCGAAGGCGCTGAGGAACAACGCCACAAGGCTCATCATCGGCCGCGGCTCAGTAGCTGGCCACCACCTCGTCGTTACCCTCATGGGTCACGCCGATCACCTGGTATGAATCTTTGTGATCGCCCATCTCCATCCCCGGCGAACCCATCGGCATGCCGGGTACTGCCACGCCCTTGAGGTCGTTGCGTTTGGCGAGCAGGCGCACCTGTTCGGCCGGCACATGGCCCTCGACGAACTTGCCATCGATAACGCCGGTATGACAGGAGGCCAGCCGCGGCGCTACGCCGAGGCGTTGTTTCACGGCGCTCATGTTCGGCTCGACGTGGTCATTGACGGTAAAACCGTTATCGCGCAGGTGGCTGATCCACTGCTTGCAGCAGCCACAGTTGGGGTCACGGTAAACGTCGATGGTCTCGGCAGCCTGAGCAAGGCTAGTGAAGGCCAGCAGGCCCAGAGCAATCAGGCGAGTTCGTAGCATGGTCAAATTCCTCGGCAAGGGGCGGCCGCCTGCAGGCGGCAGGCTCGGCGGCAGCTTAACGCAACCGGCGTCAGCCTGCTGCAGGCAGGCCAAAAGCGGCCAGCATGGCGCAACTCACCTGACAGCAAGCTGACGCAGTCATTACAGCGCTGTCAGCCGGCAGGCGCAGCACCGTCCAGATCACGCATCAGCAACGCGTACTCAAGTGGCACCTGCTCAGGGATAGGCAGATACACCACGTGGCCGTCGCCAGGCGCTACCTCGATCTCGCGCTGCTGCCGATCGTGCAGGCGGCTCAGTTCGAAATGGTAGTTGCCGCGGGGTGTCATCAGCTCCAGCTGATCGCCAAGGGCAAAACGGTTCTTGACCTTGACCTCGGCCAGGCCCTCGACCCGCACACCGGTCAGCTCACCGACGAACTGCTGTCGCTCGGACACCGAATTGCCGCGCTGGTAGTTCTGGTATTCATCGTGCACATGGCGGCGCAGGAAGCCTTCGGTGTAGCCACGCTGGGCCAGCGATTCAAGGTTGTCCATCAGGCTGCGATCAAACGGCCGCCCCTGCAGGGCATCGTCGATGGCCTGGCGGTAGGACTGCACCGCGCGAGCGCAGTAGAAATGCGATTTGGTCCGGCCTTCGATTTTCAGCGAATGCACACCCATGCGCGTCAGCCGCTCGACGTGTTGTACGGCGCGCAGGTCCTTGGCGTTCATGATGTATGTGCCGTGTTCGTCCTCGAACGCCGGCAGCGCTTCACCGGGCCGATTGGCCTCTTCAAGCAGGAACACCTGCTCGGTCGGGGCGCCCAGGCCAAGAGTCGGTTGCACTTCATGGACGATGTCGCCGCTGACGTTCTCCACCGCTGCAGTGGCCTGATACTTCCAGCGGCAGGCATTGGTGCAGCTGCCCTGATTGGCGTCGCGCTTGTTCAGGTAGCCCGACAGCAGGCAGCGCCCTGAGTAGGCCATGCACAGGGCGCCGTGGACAAACACCTCCAGCTGCATAGCGGGTACCTGCCGGCGGATCTCCTCGATCTCTTCCAGCGACAACTCGCGCGAGAGGATGATTCGGCTCAGGCCAAGCTGCTGCCAGAAGCGCACGCTCGCCCAGTTGACCGTGTTGGCCTGCACCGACAGGTGCACCGGCATCTGTGGGAAGTGCTCGCGCACCAGCATGATCAGGCCCGGGTCAGACATGATCAGCGCATCGGGCGCCATCGCGATCACCGGAGCAAGGTCCTTGAGGAAGGTCTTCAGCTTGGCGTTGTGCGGGGCGATGTTGATCACCACGTAGAACTGCTTGCCCAAAGCGTGCGCTTCGTTGATGCCCAAGGCCAGGTTGGCATGGTCGAATTCGTTGTTGCGCACCCGCAGGCTGTAGCGCGGCTGGCCGGCATACACCGCGTCGGCGCCGTAGGCAAAGGCGTAGCGCATGCTTTTCAGCGTGCCGGCAGGGGCGAGCAATTCAGGCTTGGCGAGAGAGGTCATGGGCGCACCGGAGCAAAGGGCGCGGATGGTAGTGGCTGGCCAATTCAGGCGCATTGATCTGGATCAACCCTCACAGGGCACTTTTTCCGATCTCTGCTGCACTAAAGGTCTGAATCCCCGAGGAATACTCATGAACCAAACCGCACTACAGAACAGGGCACTGGCCGTGCTGCTGACCGCCGTCACCATTGCCTTCGTCTGGATCATGCTGCCGTATTACGGCGCGATATTCTGGGCGGTGATCCTGGGCATCCTGTTTGCCCCTTTGCAGCGCAACCTGTTGATCCGTTTCAACCGCCGGCGCAACCTCGCCGCCGGTGTCTCGTTGCTGATCTGTCTGCTGATCGCCATCTTGCCGGTGATCTTCACCAGTGCGCTGTTGGTACAGGAGGGCGCCTCGCTGTATCAACGCATCGAGAGCGGCCAATTGGACATCGCCGGTTACGTTGAGCAAGGCAAGAACATGCTGCCAGCGTTCGCGCAGCACGGCCTTGACCAGATGGGCATGGGTAACCTCGATGGCTTGCGCGACAAGATCAGCAAGTGGGCCGGGCAAGCCAGCCAGATTCTGGCCAGTCAGGCGTTCAGCTTTGGCCAAGGCACGTTCGATTTCCTTGTCAGCTTCGGCATCATGCTCTACATCCTGTTCTTCTTCTTGCGTGAAGGGCCGGAGTTGGCGCGCAAAGTGCGCCTGGCGGTACCGCTGCCCGAGGATCAAAAGCGCCGCCTGCAACTGAAGTTCAACCGCGTGGTGCGTGCCACGGTCAAGGGCAACCTGTTGGTGGCGATCACTCAGGGTGCGCTGGGCGGGGTGATCTTCTGGATTCTGGATATCCCCAGTGCGTTGATCTGGGCAGTGCTGATGGCGTTTCTGTCGTTGCTGCCAGCAGTTGGCGCGGGGATCGTCTGGGCACCGGTTGCGGCCTACTTCATTCTGACCGGGGCAACCTGGCAGGGTGTGGTGCTGACGGCCTTTGGTGTGTTGGTGATCGGTATGGTCGACAACGTGTTGCGGCCGATCCTGGTCGGGCGCGACACGCGCATGCCCGACTACCTGATCCTGGTATCGACCCTGGGCGGCCTGGCGGTATTCGGCCTCAACGGCTTCGTGATCGGGCCGTTGATCGCTGCGTTGTTCATTTCCAGCTGGACCATCTTTACCGAAACCAAGCCGCAAGTGCAGTTGCCCTGAATCTGTTTTACTTCAGGCTGTAGGACACACCTGCATACACGCCGAATCCTTCCCCGGGCGTCGCCCGGGGTTGGTCGCTGCCTTGATCGTCATAGCCCGGGGTGACGCTGGCGCTGTAACGTTTGTTGGTCAGGTTGCGCAGGTCGAGCCAGGTTTGCCAGTCTTGTTGCGGTGAGTCCCAACCCAGTCGCGCACCGAACTGGGCATAGGCATCGGCGTGGTTGCTGTTGGCATAGTCGACCTGCACCTTGGACGCCATCTGTGTATTGACGCCGACATGGAAGCCGCTCGGCCAGTCATAGCGCAGCTCGGCCTGGTAGTAGTGCACGGGCAGGCCAGGCAGGCGGTTGTCGCCAAAGCGCTGGTCATCGCGGTAGTGAAAATCGCTGAAGGTATAGGCTTGGCGCAGGCTCAGCTTGCCGCTGCCTGATTGTTCCCAGAGGGTGCTGTCCAGGCTGGCTTCGACCCCTTCATGGACCGTTGCGCTGGCATTGAACTCCTTGGCAGGCAAGCCTTGTACGAGTTCAACCGCCAGCAGCTCATGGCGAACCTGAGCGTAATACCAGGCCAGATCCCAGCGGCCGACGGCCGAGTCGCCTCGCGCGCCAAGCTCGAGCGTGGTCGCCGTCTGGTTTTGCATCTTGATTGGCTGGGTCGCAACCGTAGAACTCCAGATCAGCGACCATGGGTGCGGCGGTTCGACCGAACGGCTGAGGTTGCCGTACAGCTGCAAGTTCGGCTGCCAGTCGTAGCGCAGGCCGATCCGCGGGGCGTAGTCCCAATCGTGCTGGCTGACCTTGCCGCCACTGGCGGGATAGCTGACGTCGCTCTCACGGCGGGTGTAGATCATGGCCAGGCCGGTGGTCAGCCACAGGTCTGGGATCAGCTCCAGTTCATTACCGACGTGCAACACGGTATCCGAACCCTGATAACTGAAGTCGCGGCTGCGGGCGCCGAAATTATCGCCATTGGTGCGGGCAAACTGCGACGCACCGCTGTTAGGCAGGTGCTTGGTGGTACGCCAACCCACGGTGGTCTTGCTCTCGTGGCCCAGCAACGTGTCGCGGCGCAGGTAGTTCAGGGTGCCGCTGACATCGGTGTAGGCCACCTTCAGGCGCATTGGCCCTTCGCGCAGGTCCATCGGGAAATCGTGGTAGACCAACCCAGCTTCAACGCGGGCATCGTCCTCAAGGTAGAAGGTAGTCTTGTTGGCCACCCAGGTGCTGCCCGGCTGCGGGCGGCTGTCGTCACGGGCCAGGTAGGCGGCGTTGGCGGCCCGTGGGTCGTGCTTGATCTGCTCCTTGGTCAGGCGCCCGGCCAGTTCGTTCTCGGTTTCCCGGTAGCGCAGGTAGAAGCGCGTTTCCAGATTCGGGTTGAAGCGATAGCCTACGTTGGCAGCAAAGCCCTTGGCGCTGCCACTGCTGTGCTCCTGGTAACCGTCGTATTCCGAGTCGGTCAGGGCCACGTAGTAGTCGAGCTTGCCCAGTACCTGGCCGGAACTGATCTGGCGATGGGCGTAGCCGCGGCTGCCGGCCTCATAGCGCACCTGCAGGCGATCTGCATCGTAACCGGTGTGGGTCACGTAGTTGATCGCGCCACCGAGCGTGAGCGCGCCCTGATCAAAACCGTTAGCGCCCCGCAGCACCTCTGCGCGGCTCAGCCACAGCGGCTCGAGCAGCTCGTAAGGCGTGCCGCCGGGGCCAGTCAGCGGCAAACCGTCGAACATCGTGTAGACCCCTGAGCCGTGCGCACCCGGCGCACGGTTGATACCCGAGCCGCGGATCGACAGTTTGATGCCCTCATTACCCGCCGACTGGGCAAACACACCCGGTTGATAGGCAAGTACGTCCTGGTTGCTGGCCAACCGCCCTTGTGCCACCTGCTGCATGTCTACCAGATTGGTAGCGCCCGGGACGTGACGCAGGCGCTCGTCGGCCGCCTCCAACTGGCTTTGCGGCTGATCATTGATCAGCAGTTGATCCAGTTCTACGGGAGCGCTGGCCAGCACCGGGCAGCTGGCCGTACTGATCAGCAGGCCTAAGGCGCGAGAGGGTGGAACACAACGCATCGAACGACTCCAATGGCAGGGGCTTACAGGGCAAAGGAGGTCAGACGTACGAGATGTCGCTCGAAGCACGTCCGATTCTTAAGCGGGCAAGTGTATGAAGTTAGAACGTTGTTGTAGGCGATCGCTTTACAACTGCCGGTACTGGAGCGATCGATCCGCGAGTTCGTAAGGTGGTGTCTTACCCCTCTGCTCTGAGGGCCGTATTCGAATCTGCGGAGAACCAGCCATGAACGCCGTCACCCCACCGATTGATGCTCCGGGCAATAACCCGCCCATTTACCTGACGCCGCGCGAGCGGGAAGTACTGTTGTGGTGCGCCTATGGCAAGACCTCATGGGAAATCGGCCAGATCATTGGCTGCAAGGAGGTCACCGTAAATTTTCATGTCGGCAACATTCTCAGCAAGTTCGCCGTGACCACTCGGGTAATGGCGGTGATCAAGGCCATCCGCTACGGCATGCTGCAAGAATAATGAGGAGGCACGACCATGGACGCCGAGCTTCAATCGCCTGACCCAGCCCCGCCTTTGTACTATCTGGCACGCCACGACCGGTTCTGGCCGCGCATCGAGCTGTCGAGTTTGCGCCAACGCTTGGCGATACCCGCGTACATCAGCGATACCCATCTGCAACTTGCCGGTCAACAGGCCTTGGCGATCGCCGCAGGAGAGTTCGCCAGCTGGCGCCGGCGTTTACGTGCACTGGGCTACACGCAACTCACCGACCTTTGCCGACATGTGCACGGTCGCCGCCTGTGCAGCTGCTATCAGCGTCTGGTCGAGCACTGTACGTTGCGCGCCTTGGGTGGCCGGTCAGCCTTGAAGGGAGCTGCCCATGAATGAGCTTGCCCAGGAAATGCTGCGTAATTGGGCGCAGATTGAGGGTGACCTGGCCAATTTCGACGGCCAGGCCCTGGCTGGCGCGATACTCGGCGCCTGGCTAGTTAGTTCGTCGAAGGGCAAGGCCTGGGTGACGATAAGGACGAGGCGCAAGTTGAGCCTGCAACAACGCCTGCTTACCCTGTTGCTGTCAGCGGGCGTGGGCTACCTATTCATGCCCCTGCTGTTGTCACTGGTGCCTTTCGTCTCCACAGGCGTTGCGGCTTTTGTCGCTGCGGTGGTCGTGATTCCGATCAGTGTCAAGGTGATGCTCTGGCTGGAGAACGCTGATCTCAAGGAAATCGTCCAGCGCTGGCGCCGTGGATCGTGATTGTCAGGCCGAATGCACAGCGGCGCTCAGTTGCTCGAGGCGCCGCTCCAGTTCCTGCAGGCGCAGTCGGTCCACGATTTGAATACGCAAGGCTTGCAGGTCGGCAGGCGCCAGCCCCTGCACCAGATCAAGCAGCTCTTGCGCCGCGTTTGCTGGCCCTGCCTGGGCTGTCCGTGCCGGGCTGCCAATGCCAAGCAGCAACCAGTCCAGTGACACGCTGTGGCGGTTGGCAGCTTCTATGCAAAACGCGTAGGGAATGCTCTCGCGCACCTTCCAGCTGCTCAGGGTCTGCGGACTGACGCCCAGCTCTTTTGCAAGTGCGGAATCACTGCTGGTGCCGGTTAACTCCTTTAACCGGTGCAACACCGAAACTAGAGAGGTATTACTCATTATGAATATCCCTGATAAGTTCTGATAAGATCGATGGCACGGATGTACTCAATATGAATAATCTGGATGGATCCTTACCCGCACCGCATGGTACGTAATTATGATAGTGATGAATATTCTGATAGCGCGCGGGAACAACTTGCCCAGCTGTTGTCGGAGCGACTTACAGACTGCCGGTTTTCAGGTGTTCTTGCTGCCGACACGTTGTTCCCTACGACAGACCCACCTGATTGGAGGAGGGCGCGGTGAGTAGTTACAAACTGGTGTGCCCGCATTGCAGCAGCCGGATGCGCATCCGCACCAGCGAAGGGCGGCATGTGTTTCTCAGGGTCGCTTACCTGCAGTGCATCAATGAAGCCTGTGGCTGGTCTGTGCGTGCCGAGTTCGAAATGACCCACGAACTGTCGCCCAGTGGCATGCCCAATCCGGATGTCCAGTTGCCCAGCGCCAACCGCGAGCTGCGCCACGCTGCTCGTAACCCTGACCCGCCAAGGAAACCCGAGCCTGAACCCAGGCAGGGCGCGCGTACGTCGATCTGATCGAAGTGAGCCTGTTGCCCATAAAAAAACACCCCGCAGATGCGGGGTGTTTTATCTTGCCGGATGATCAGCCGATCAGTTGCAGGCCGGCCTGCTGGACCATCTCCAGCAGCGGCTGCGGGTATACACCGAGGACAAAGGCGAGCAGGGCAATTGCCAGCAGCATCACGCCACCGGTCTGCTGCTCCCACTTCAGCGGCGCGTCGTGGCGACGCAGGTTCGGCTCGACCAGGTACAGGGTGACCATGACGCGCAGGTAGTAGTAAACGCCGATGGCGCTACCAATCACCAGTGCACCGACCAACCACCACAGTTGCGACTCGACGCCAGTGGCGATGATGTAGAACTTGCCGATGAAGCCTGCGGTCAGCGGTATACCCGCCAGCGAAAGCATCATCACGGTCATCACCGCAGTCAGGTACGGACGACGCCAGAACAGGCCGCGGTACTCGTACAGGGCGTCGGCGTCACGGCCGGCGTATGGCGACGACATCAGCGTGATCACGCCAAACGCGCCAAGGCTGGTGATCACATAGGTGACCAGGTAAACACCCATGGCTTCCATGGCCAGGCCTTTGCTGGCGATCAAGGCGATCAACAGGTAGCCGAAGTGGGCGATGGACGAGTAACCGAGCAGACGCTTGAGGTTGCTCTGGGTCAGCGCCAACAGGTTACCGATCAGGATCGAAGCTACGGCGATTACCGCCAGCACGGTGCTCAGTACACCGCTGCTGGCAGCAGGCGAGATCATGTACAGACGCATCAGCACCGCGAACACGGCAACCTTGCTGGCGGTGGCCAGGAACGCTGCGACCGGCGCCGGGGCGCCTTCGTAGACGTCCGGGGTCCACAGGTGGAACGGTACCAGCGACAGCTTGAAGGCCAGACCGACCAGCATCATGCCCAGGCCCATCTGAGCCAGCAGGCTTGGCATGTTGGTGCTGGCCAGCGCCTTGGCGATACCGTCGAAGCTTAGGGTGCCTGCATCGGCATACAGCAGCGCCATACCGAACAGCAGGAACGCCGAACCTGCAGCCGACAGCACCATGTACTTGATACCGGCTTCCAGCGATCGCTTGTTGAAGAACGCGTACGCCACCAGCCCGTAGACCGGCACCGAAAGCAGCTCCAGACCGATGAACAGCCCCGCCAGGTGGTTGGCGCTGACCAGTACCAGGCCGCCCAGTGCCGACATGAGCAGCAGCAGGTAGAGCTCTTCGCGGTTACCCGGGTAGCCTTTGGAACCTTCGCCCAGATAAGCATGGGCCAGGGTTACGCAGGCCAGCGTAGCGACCAGCATGATCGCCATGTACAGGCAGGCGAACTTGTCGATGGTGATCAACGGGGTGATCGCCAGCGGCGCGACTTTCAGTGCTGGCAGGATCGACAGCAGTGCAGCGTTGAGACCGATGGTCGACAGCAGGAAGGTCTGCGAGTGGTTGCGCTTCCAGGCGATCGCCAGCATCACCACAACCGTGGTGAGGGTGGTGATCAGCATCGGCGCCAATGCAATGAAGTGTTGAGTGGTGAATTCCATAGCGCTCTTACCGTGCCGAAGCGAGTTGAGTGAATGCGGAACCGAGCCACTGCTGCACGCCACTCATGGTGGCGGCAGAGGTGTCGAGGAACGGCTGCGGGTAGACGCCGAGCACGATCAGCAACACGGCCAGGCCCAGCACCATGATCAGCTCGCGGCCGTCCATGCCAGCAAGCACAGTCTCGGACTTGCTTGGGCCGAAGTAGGCGCGGTGGATCATGATTAGCGAGTAGACCGAACCGAACACCAGGCCAGTGGTGGCAATCACGGTGAACCACGGCACGTGGGCGAAGCTGCCGATCAGGATCAGGAACTCGCCGACGAAGTTGCCGGTGCCCGGCAAGCCCAGCGAAGCAGCTGCAAAGAACAGGCTGATGGCCGGCAAGTAGGCGATACGGTGCCACAGACCGCCCATTTCACGCATGTCACGGGTATGCAGGCGCTCGTACAACTGGCCGCTGAGGATGAACAGCGCGGCAGCCGAAACACCGTGTGCCAGCATCTGGATCACCGCGCCTTGCAGGGCTTGCTGGCTGCCGGAGTAGATGCCGATCAGCACGAAGCCCATGTGCGAGACGCTGGAGAAGGCGATCAAGCGCTTGATGTCGGTCTGCGCGAAGGCCAGGAAGGCCCCGTAGAAGATACCGATCAAGCCCAGGGTCATGGCGATCGGGGCAAACTCGGCCGACGCGTTCGGGAACAGCGGCAGAGCAAAGCGCAGCAGGCCATAGGCAGCGGTTTTCAGCAGGATACCGGCGAGGTCGACGGAACCGGCAGTCGGCGCCTGGGCGTGAGCATCAGGCAACCACGAGTGGAACGGCACTACCGGCAGCTTTACCGCGAAGGCAATGAAGAAGCCCAGCATCAGCAGGTACTCGGTACCGGCCGGCAGGTCGGCCTTGAGCAGGTCGCTGTAGTTGAAGGTGATGACGCCAGTGTTGCCGTAGTTGACCAGTACCAGGGCGAGAATCGCCACCAGCATGATCAGACCACTGGCCTGGGTGAAGATGAAGAACTTGGTCGCCGCGTAGATCCGGGTCTTCTTGCCATCCGCCGAGCTGTGACCCCAGAGCGCGATGAGGAAGTACATCGGCACCAGCATCATTTCCCAGAAGAAGAAGAACAGGAACAGGTCCAGTGCCAGGAACACACCGACCACGCCGCCCAGAATCCACATCAGGTTGAGGTGGAAGAAGCCGACGTGGCGCTGGATCTCTTTCCACGAGCACAGCACCGAAAGCACACCGAGCAGGCCGGTGAGCAGGATCATCAGCAGCGACAGGCCATCCAGCGCCAGGTGGATGCTGATGCCGAAGCGCTTGATCCATTCGACTTTGTATTCGAAGGCCCAGGCAGGTTCGGCGCCCGGAGCAGGGGCCAGGGTGTAGTCACCGTTGGCCCACAGCCAGAGGCCGATACCGAGCAACAGGGACATGGTCAGCAGTGCAATCCAGCGCGGCAGGGTAGAGCCGAAGCGCTCACCCAGCCAGCACAGGAAGCCGCCGATGAAGGGAATCAGGATCAGCCAAGGCAAAATCATGACGGGTTCGTTTCCTTTGGCAAAGTCGCAAGGTTCGCAAGTGTGAAAGTCATACCGCAGCCACCAGCACGGCGCCGAGTACGAGTACTGCACCTACGGCGATCGAAGCGGTGTACCAGCGCAGCTGGCCGGTCTCGGTCTTACTCATGGCGACATGACCGCCACGTGCCAGCCGAGGAATCAGGCCGATGCCGCGATCTACCGGGTCCTTGCGCAGCAAGTGGCAGATCAGCAGGTAAGGTTTGACGAACAGCTTGTCGTAGATCCAGTCAAAGCCCCAGGCGGCGAACCACCAGGCCGTGAGCAGGCGACCGATGCCGCTGTTGGCGATGGCCGTGACCAGGCGACGCTTGCCCAGGAACAGCATGGCCGCCAGCAGGATACCGGCGATGGCAATGGCGCCCGAGGCGATTTCCAGGCTGTGCTTGGCTTCGCCACCGGCATGGCCGACGCTCTGCGGCAGCACACCCGCCAGTGGTGGATGGATCCAGGCACCGACAAAGGTCGACAGCACGATCAGCGTGCCCAGTGGCAGCCAGTGGGAAATCCCATGGCCAGCATGAGCTTCGGTCTTGGCTTCGCCATGGAAGGCAATGAAGATCAGGCGGAAGGTGTACAGCGAGGTCATGAACGCGCCGAGCAGGCCAGCGTAGAGCAGGCCGCTGTTGCCGCTGGCGAACGCTTCCCAGAGGATCTCGTCCTTGGAGTAGAAGCCTGCGGTCAGGATCGGCAGGGCAGCCAGCGCCGCACCACCGACCACGAAGCTGGCGTAGGCCAGTGGCAGTTTCTTCCACAGACCGCCCATCTTGAAGATGTTCTGCTCGTGGTGGCAGGCAACGATCACCGCACCGGAGGCAAGGAACAGCAGCGCCTTGAAGAAGGCGTGGGTCATCAGGTGGAAGATCGCGCCTTCCCAGGCACCAACGCCCAGGGCCAGGAACATGTAGCCGATCTGGCTCATGGTCGAGTAGGCGAGGATGCGCTTGATGTCGGTCTGCACCAGCGCGGCAAAACCGGCCAGTACCAGGGTCACACCGCCAACGATACCGACCAGGTGGAGGATATCCGGCGCCAGGGCGAACAAGCCGTGGGTACGCGCGATCAGGTAGACGCCAGCCGTGACCATGGTCGCGGCGTGGATCAGTGCCGAAACCGGCGTCGGGCCAGCCATGGCGTCAGCCAACCAGGTCTGCAACGGCAGCTGCGCCGATTTACCAACCGCACCGCCGAGCAACATCAGCGTTGCCAGTACCATCCAGGTATCACCAGCCTGGAACTTCTGCGGTGCCAGCACCAGCAGTTCCTGCACATTCAAGGTACCCAGCTGGGCGAACAGAATGAACATGCCGATGGCCATGAACACGTCGCCGATACGGGTCACGACAAAGGCCTTGAGGGCGGCGTTACCGTTGTTGCGGTTGCTGTAGTAGAAACCGATCAACAGGTACGAGCACAGGCCCACGCCTTCCCAGCCGAAGTAGATGAACAGCAGGTTATCGCCCAGGATCAGGAACAGCATGCTGGCGATGAACAGGTTGGTGTACGAGAAGAAGCGCGAGTAGCCGGCTTCGCCACGCATGTACCAGGAGGCGAACAGGTGGATCAGGAAGCCGACACCGGTGACCACGCCAAGCATGGTCACCGACAGGCCGTCCAGGTAGAGGGTGAAGCTCGGCGCAAAGCCATCCACCGACATCCACTGCCAGAGCAGTTGGCTGTAGGCGCCGCCCTCAGGCGGGGCAACGTTGAATTGCCAGATGACATAGGCCGAGACAGCAGCCGAAAGGCCGATCGAGCCAACGCCGATCAGCGCCGAGAGGTTCTCCGAGAACCGCCCGCGCGAGAACGACAGCAGCAGGAAGCCCAGCAACGGGAAGACGAAAGTCAGGAAGAGAAGGTTCATCCGCGCATCTCACTGGCAGCATCGATGTCGAGAGTGTGGAAGCGGCGATACAGCTGCAGCAGGATCGCCAGGCCAATGCTGGCCTCGGCGGCTGCCAGGCTGATCACCAGAATGAACATGACCTGGCCGTCGGGTTGTACCCAACGCGCGCCGGCGACGATAAACGCCAGCGCACAAGCGTTCATCATGACTTCCAGGCTCATGAGCACGAAGAGAATGTTGCGGCGGACCATCAGGCCAACCAGACCAAGGCAGAACAGAATGCCGGCGACTGCCAGGCCGTGTTCCATCGGGATAGCACCCATGATTTACTCCTTCGCCTCGTTGCGGCCCAAATGGAAGGCGGTGACGGCCGCAGCAAGCAGCAGCATCGAAGCCAGTTCGACCACCAGCAGATACGGACCGAACAGGCTGATGCCGACGGTCTTGGCGTCCACGGTGGTGCCGCTGATGCCCGCGCCGCTTGGCGCAACGAACAGCACATAGAGCAATTCAGCCAGCAGCAAAGCGCCCAGCAGCACCGGCCCGGCCCAGATCCCTGGGGTCAGCCAGCCGCGCTCCTGGGCGACCGAAGCCGGGCCCAGGTTGAGCATCATCACCACGAACACGAACAGCACCATGATGGCGCCGGCGTAGGCGATCACTTCCAGGGCACCGGCAAACGGTGCACCCAGCGAGAAGAAGATCATCGCCACGGAAATCAGCGAAATGATCAGGTAGAGCAGGGCGTGTACGGGGTTGGTGCCGGTAACCACCCGCAGGGTGGAAACCACGGCAATCCCGGATGCAAAGTAGAAAGCGAATTCCATCTTTCTGTCCTTATGGGAGCAAGCTCTTCACGTTGATCGGCTCGGCTTCGTTCTGTGCAGCGCCTTTCGGCTTGCCAGCGATTGCCATGCCCGCAACACGGTAGAAGTTGTAGTCAGGGTATTTGCCGGGGCCGGAGATCAGCAGATCTTCTTTCTCGTACACCAGGTCCTGACGCTTGAACTCGGCCATTTCGAAATCCGGAGTCAGCTGGATTGCGGTGGTCGGGCAGGCTTCTTCGCACAGGCCGCAGAAGATGCAGCGCGAGAAGTTGATGCGGAAGAACTCCGGGTACCAGCGACCGTCCTCGGTCTCGGCCTTCTGCAACGAAATGCAGCCGACCGGGCAGGCCACCGCGCAGAGGTTGCAGGCTACGCAACGCTCCTCACCATCGGGGTCGCGGGTGAGGACGATGCGGCCGCGATAGCGCGGCGGCAGGTACACAGCTTCTTCTGGGTATTGCAGGGTGTCGCGCTTGCGGAACCCGTGGGAGAACACCATGGCCAGGCTGCGCAGCTGCGTGCCGGTGCCCTTAACGATGTCGCCGATATACTTGAACATGGGTCAAATCCTCACTGGGCCGCGACGGCTGGCGTGTTGTAAAGCACGATCGCAGCGGTCACCAGCAAATTGATCAGGGTCAGCGGCAGGCAGAACTTCCAGCTGAAATCCATCACTTGGTCGTAGCGCGGACGCGGGATCGACGCACGGAGCAGGATGAACAGCATGATGAAGAACGCGGTCTTCAGGGCGAACCAGAGGAACGGCACCTGCGGCAGGATGCCGAACGGGCCATGCCAGCCACCGAAGAACAGCGTTACCAGCAGCGCCGAGATGAGGATGATGCCGATGTACTCACCGACGAAGAACATGCCCCACTTCATGCCGGCATATTCAATGTGGTAACCGTCGGCCAGTTCCTGCTCGGCTTCTGGCTGGTCGAAGGGGTGACGGTGAGTCACGGCCACGCCAGCGATGAAGAAGGTGCAGAAGCCAAAGAACTGCGGAATGATGAACCACAGGTTCTGCGCTTGATATTCGACGATGTCGCGCATGTTGAACGAGCCAACCTGCACGACCACGCCCATCAGCGCCAGGCCCAGGAACACTTCGTACGACACGGTCTGCGCCGAGGCCCGCAGGGCACCGAGCAGGGCGTACTTGTTGTTCGACGACCAGCCTGCGAACAACACCGCATAGACCGATAAACCGGCCATGGCGAAGAAGAACAGCAGGCCGATGTTCAGGTCGGCAACACCCCAGCTTGGGGTGATCGGGATGATCGAGAAGGCAATCAGCAGTGCGCTCATGGCCACTACTGGTGCCAGGGTGAAGATCACCCGATCAACGAACGGCGGGTTCCAGTCTTCCTTGAAGAACATCTTCAGCATGTCGGCTGCGATCTGGAACATGCCGAACGGGCCAACCCGGTTCGGACCGTAACGGTCCTGCCACCAGCCCAGCAGGCGCCGCTCGACAAAGCTGAGCAGCGCGCCGCAGACCACTACCGCGAGCAAGACCACAACGGCCTTGACCACGGCGATGATCGCGTCGATCACTTCGGGGGTGAACCAGGTCATTGTGCTGCCTCCTGCAGGCCTTCGACGGATGCACCGAAGATGGCCGGTGGTATCCCGGCCAGGCCTTTCGGCAACGCGACCAGGCCTGCGCCCAGCTGTTCATTGATACGCAGCGGCAGGCGCAGCGAGACGCCAGCGACGGTCAGGCTGAGCAGCGTGCCTTCGTTGACGCCGAGGCGGTCTGCTTCGGACTTGGCCAAGGCCACATAGGCTGGCTGGATGCGCTCTTGCACCGGTGCAGCGCGCGAGGAGGTTTCTTCGCTGCCGAACAGGTGGAACAACGGCACCGCTGTCCAGGTACCACGGGCCGGGCTGAACGCTGCCGGGATCGCGCTGAACCAGTTCAGACGGTCACCCTGCGACTCGATCAGGCGCACGCCTGGGTCACCTGCACGCAGATGGCCACCGACCTCATCCTGAAACTTGTTCCAGGCTTGCGGCGAGTTCCAGCCCGGCGACCAGGCGAACGGCACTTGTTGGCGCGGTTCGACCGAACCCGAGTAGCCTTCCATGGAGAAGGCGAACGCGGTGTCCTTGTCTTGCGGAGTACGCGGCTCGTGCACGCTGATGTTGGCGCGCATGGCCGTACGGCCGGAGTAGCGCAGCGGCTCACGGGCAAGCTTCAGGCCCTTGATGCGGAACGCAGCACTAGGCGCGGCGTTGACGATCGCGGCCAGTTGCGGCGTGGCGGCAGCGCAGGCGCTGGTGACGTGGTCCAACTGAGTCCAGTCGACCGGCTTGTTGAGCAGGGTCGCGCGCAGGGCGTGCATCCAGCGCCAGCCTTCGTGGATCTGGATGCTGCTGTCCATGTAGGTCGGATCGAACACCTGGAAGAAGCGCTGGGCGCGGCCTTCCTGGCTGACCAGAGTACCGTCGCCTTCGGCAAACGATGCCGCCGGCAGGACCAGGTGAGCGCGCTCGCTGGTGGCAGTCTTGGAGTGGTCGGCAACGATGACCACCTTGGCCGCAGCCAGAGCAGCGTCGACCTTGGCCGCCGGAACACGGGCGTACAGATCGTTTTCGACCACGACAATAGCGTCAGCCTTGCCGCTGATGACCGCATCCAGCGCAGCGTCCACCGAATCACCACCGAGCATGGCCAGGCCGAGGCTGTTGGCCTCAGGCACCACCAGGCTCAGCGAACCATTCTTCTCGCGCAGCTTGAGCGCTTTGGCGATGTTGGCGGCGGCTTCGATCAATGCAGGTTCGGCCAGGGAAACACCCGACACCACCAGCGGACGCTGGGCAGCGACCAAGGCATCGGCGATACGCTGGGCCAGGGCCTTGGCCTCGTCGTCCAGACCGATTACCGCTGGAGCACTTGGATCGATTGCGTGGGCGACAGCGAAGCCCAGGCGCGCCAGGTCGGCGGGGGCGGCGTGCACGCACTCTTCAGCGACGTCATCGAGCTTGGTTTCAGCAAGGCTTGCGATAAACAGCGGGTACAGCGCGTGCTGACCGATGTTTTTCACTGCGGCGTCGAGCCACGGCTGTACGCGCATCGCGTCGGCCATGGCCTCGGCCTTGCCTTTGGTGGCCTGGCGAACCGACAGGGCGACGCGCGCTGCGGTTTGGGTCAGGTCTTCACCGAGTACGAACACCGCATCGTGGTCTTCGATGTCGCGCAGGGTCGGCACCGGCAGCGGGCTGTTGTTGAGCACGTCCAGCACCAGGCGCACGCGCTTGAGCTCGGCAGCTTCCATGCCGGAGTAGAAGTACTCGGCACCGACCAGCTCGCGCAGGCCGTAGTTGCTTTCAAGGCTGGCCCGTGGCGAACCGATACCAACGATGGTGCGGCCGCGCAGCAGGTCGGCAGCCTTGTCCAGCGCAGCATCGACGCTCAGTTTGTTGCCATCGGCCAGCAGCGGCTGGCGCGGACGGTCCTTGCGGTTGACGTAGCCGTAACCGAAGCGGCCACGGTCGCACAGGAAGTACTGGTTGACCGAACCGTTGAAGCGGTTTTCGATACGACGCAGTTCGCCGTAGCGCTCACCCGGGCTGATGTTGCAACCGCTTGAGCAGCCATGGCAGATGCTTGGGGCAAACTGCATGTCCCACTTACGGTTGTAACGCTCGGAGTGGGTCTTGTCGGTGAACACACCGGTCGGGCAGACCTCGGTGAGGTTGCCGGAGAACTCGCTCTCGAGCACGCCATCTTCAACGCGACCGAAGTAGACGTTGTCATGGGCGCCGTAAACACCTAGGTCGGTGCCGCCGGCGTAGTCCTTGTAGAAGCGCACGCAGCGGTAGCAGGCGATGCAGCGGTTCATCTCGTGTGCGACGAACGGGCCGAGGTCCTGGTTCTGGTGGGTGCGCTTGGTGAAGCGGTAACGGCGCTCGTTGTGGCCGGTCATTACCGTCATGTCTTGCAGGTGGCAGTGACCGCCTTCTTCGCAGACCGGGCAGTCGTGCGGGTGGTTGGTCATCAGCCATTCGACGACGCTGGCGCGAAACGCCTTCGACTCGTCGTCTTCGATGGAAATCCAGGTGCCATCGCTGGCAGGAGTCATGCAGGACATGACGATACGACCGCGGGTGTCGTTTTCGTCGGTGTACTGCTTGACCGCACACTGGCGGCAGGCACCGACGCTACCAAGCGCCGGGTGCCAGCAGAAATAAGGGATGTCGAGGCCGAGCGACAGACAGGCCTGTAAGAGGTTGTCTGCACCGTTGACTTCGAGCGCTTTGCCGTCTACGTGGATAGTGGCCATGGTTCAAAGTTCTTCGTTGGCCCGCGTAAGCGGGCGTGGCTAATGGAAATCTGTGTGCCTGCGGCTCGCATCGGTCAATACCGTGCGCGCCTGCGAGGCTGGCGGGTGGCACGGACCACCCGCATGCAGTTGTGTTACGCGCCGGCCACAGTCGGTTCGACCTGGATCGGCTTGGCCAAATCCGGGCGCAGGGTGTGCTCGCTGGTAGCAGCGACACCGGCCTCGAACTCGGAGCGGAAGTATTTGATGGCGCTGCCCAGCGGCTCGACGGCACCCGGTGCGTGGGCACAGAAGGTACGACCAGGGCCGAGGAAGTTGACCAGGCCGAGCAGCGTCTCGATGTCTTCTGCCTTGCCCTGGCCGTTCTCCAGCGCACGCAGCATCTTCACGCTCCACGGCAAACCATCACGGCACGGTGTGCACCAGCCGCACGACTCACGGGCAAAGAACTCTTCCATGTTGCGCAGCAGCGACACCATGCTGACGCTGTCGTCGACTGCCATGGCCAGGCCGGTACCCATCCGGGTGCCAACCTTGGCGATGCCGCCGGCGTACATCTGCGCGTCGAGGTGCTCAGGCAACAGGAAGCCGGTACCGGCGCCGCCTGGTTGCCAGCACTTGAGCTTGAAGCCATCGCGCATGCCGCCGGCGTAGTCTTCGAACAGCTCACGGGCGGTCACGCCGAAGGGCAGTTCCCACAGGCCTGGGTTTTTCACCTTGCCGGAGAAGCCCATCAGCTTGGTGCCGTGGTCTTCGCTGCCTTCGCGGGCCAGCGACTTGTACCAGTCGACGCCATTGCCAACGATGGCCGGCACGTTGCACAGGGTCTCGACGTTGTTCACGCAGGTCGGCTTGCCCCATACGCCAACGGCGGCAGGGAAGGGCGGCTTGGAGCGCGGGTTGGCGCGGCGGCCTTCGAGCGAGTTGATCAGCGCGGTTTCTTCACCGCAGATGTAACGCCCGGCACCGGTGTGAACGAACAGCTCGAAGTCAAAACCGCTGCCGAGAATGTTCTTGCCCAGCAGGCCAGCGGCCTTGGCTTCGTCGATCGCACGGTTGAGGTTTTTCGCGGCGGTGGTGTATTCGCCACGCAGGAAGATGTAACCGCGGTAGGCCTTGAGGGCGCGGGCGCTGATCAGCATGCCCTCCACCAGCAGATGGGGCTGTTGCTCCATCAGCATGCGGTCTTTCCAGGTGTTGGGCTCCATTTCATCCGCGTTGCACAGCAGGTAGCGGATGTTCATGGATTCGTCTTTGGGCATCAGGCCCCACTTCACCCCAGTGGGGAAGCCGGCGCCACCACGACCCTTGAGGCCGGCGTCCTTGACGGTCTGAACGATGTCGTCCTGGGACATCTGCGCCAGTGCCTTGCGGGCAGCGGCGTAGCCGTCCTTGGCCTGGTACTCGTCGAGCCAGATCGGCTCGCCGTCGTCACGCAGGCGCCAGGTCAGCGGGTGAGTCTCGGCGGCGCGCGCAATGCGGTTGGCCGGGCCGAAGGAAGTGATGGTCATACGTAACCCTCCAGCAGTTTGGTCACGCCAGCAGGCTGCACGTCGCCAAAGGTGTCATCGTCGATCATCAGCGCCGGGGCCTTGTCGCAGTTGCCCAGGCAGCACACCGGCAGCAGGGTGAAACGCCCGTCTGCAGTGGTCTGGCCGAGGCCGATGCCCAGCTCGCTTTGGATCTGGCTGACCACCGACTCGTGGCCGCCGATGTAGCAGACCATGCTGTCGCAGACACGGATGATGTGCCGGCCGACCGGCTGACGGAAGATCTGGCTGTAGAAGGTGGCCACACCCTCGACGTCGCTGGCAGGAATCCCGAGCAGCTCGCCAATCGCATAAATGGCGCCGTCCGGGACCCAGCCGCGTTGCTTCTGGACAATCTTCAGGGCTTCGATAGACGCCGCACGCGGGTCCTCGTAGTGGTGCTTTTCGTGCTCGATGGCCGAGCGCTCGGTTTCGCTCAGGGCGAAACGGTCGGTTTGGATAAGCGTGTTATTCATGCTTAGCGGTCCACGTCAGCCATAACGAAGTCGATACTGCCCAGGTACGCGATCATGTCCGCGACCATGCTGCCTTTGATCACCGAAGGGATCTGCTGCAGGTGCGGGTAGCTCGGCGTACGAATCCGGGTGCGATAGCTCATGGTGCCGCCGTCGCTCGTCAGGTAGTAACTGTTGATGCCCTTGGTCGCTTCGATCATCTGGAACGACTCGTTGGCCGGCATGACCGGGCCCCACGAGACTTGCAGGAAGTGCGTGATCAAGGTCTCGATGTGCTGCAGGGTGCGCTCTTTCGGCGGCGGCGTGGTCAGCGGGTGATCCGCCTTGTACGGGCCTTCCGGCATGTTGCGCATGCACTGGTCGATGATGCGGATACTTTGGCGCATCTCTTCGACGCGGACCATGCAGCGGTCGTAGGCATCGCCGTTGTTGGCCAGCGGCACTTCGAACTCAAAGTTCTCGTAGCCGGAGTATGGCCGCGCTTTACGCAGGTCGAAGTCCAGGCCAGTGGAACGCAGGCCGGCACCGGTGACGCCCCATTCCAGGGCTTCTTTGGTGTTGTAGGCGGCAACGCCGATGGTCCGGCCCTTGAGGATGCTGTTCTGCAAGGCGGCCTTGTTGTACTCATCGAGGCGCTTGGGCAGCCAGTCGACGAAGTCCTTGACCAGTTTCTCCCAGCCGCGTGGCAGGTCGTGGGCGACGCCACCGATGCGGTACCAGGCCGGGTGCAGGCGGAAACCGGTAATCGCTTCGATCACGGTGTAGGCGCGCTGGCGGTCGGTAAAGGTGAAGAACACCGGGGTCATGGCGCCGACGTCCTGGATGTAGGTTCCCAGGAACAGCAGGTGGCTGGTGATGCGGAAGAACTCGGCGAGCATGATGCGGATCACGTCGACCTTCTGCGGCACCTGGATCCCCGCCAGCTTCTCGACCGCGAGCACGTACGGCAGGTTGTTCATCACCCCACCGAGGTAGTCGATACGGTCGGTGTAGGGGATGAAGCTGTGCCAGGACTGACGCTCGGCCATCTTCTCGGCGCCACGGTGGTGGTAACCGATGTCCGGCACGCAGTCGACGATCTCTTCACCGTCCAGCTGCATGACGATACGGAAGGCACCGTGCGCAGACGGGTGGTTCGGGCCCAGGTTGAGGAACATGTAGTCCTCGTTGGCGCCCTGACGCTTCATGCCCCAGGCTTCCGGGTTGAAACGCGCCGACTCTTCTTCAAGCTGCTGCTTGGCCAGGGTCAGGCTGAACGGATCGAATTCTGTGGCGCGCGCCGGGAAGTCCTTGCGCAGCGGGTGACCTTCCCAGGTCGGCGGCATCAGGATACGGGTCAGGTGCGGGTGGCCGGCAAAGTCGATGCCGAACATGTCCCAGACTTCACGCTCGTACCAGTTGGCATTTGGCCAGATACCGGTCACCGAAGGCAGGTTGAGGTCGCCTTCACTGAGCGAGACCTTGATCATCACGTCGCTGTTACGTTCTACCGAAAGCAGGTGGTAGAACACGCTGAAGTCAGCTGCCGGCAGGCCGCGGCGATGAGTGCGCAGGCGCTCGTCGACACCGTGCAGGTCGAACAGCATGCTGTACGGCTTGGCCACGTTGCGCAGAAACGCCAGCACTTCCTTGAGTTGGGCGCGCTTGACCCACAGCACCGGCATGCCGGTACGGGTCTCCTGGGCGACGAAGGCGTCGGCGCCAAAGCGGTTGTTCAGTTCGACGACCACATCTTGGTCGTCAGCCTTGTAAGGCGGAATATAAATAGCGGTGTCCGCTGTCATGGTCTCGGTCGCTTTCGGTCAACGTAGAGAATGAAGCCAGGCCGCCGGCTCCAGGGGGAGCGGGCGGCAGGTCGCTGGATCAGACTTCGTCGGGGCTGCGCAGGTTGGTGACCTGAATACGCTGTTCACGACGCAGGTCTTTCTGGGCAGGCATCTCGGCACGGTAAATGCCTTGATCGCCTACTACCCAGGAGAGCGGACGTCGTTCTTGCCCGATCGATTCCTGCAGCAGCATCAAGCCTTGCAGGAACGCCTCGGGGCGTGGCGGGCAGCCGGGTACGTAGACATCCACGGGGAGGAACTTGTCGACCCCCTGAACGACCGAGTAGATGTCGTACATGCCACCGGAGTTGGCGCACGAACCCATGGAAATGACCCATTTTGGTTCGAGCATCTGCTCGTACAGGCGCTGAATGATCGGCGCCATCTTGATGAAGCAGGTACCGGCGATGACCATGAAGTCGGCCTGACGCGGCGAGGCCCGGATGACTTCGGCGCCGAAGCGGGCGATGTCGTGGGGTGCCGTGAACGCCGTGGTCATTTCCACGTAGCAGCAGGACAGGCCGAAGTTATACGGCCACAGGGAGTTCTTGCGACCCCAGTTGACCGCACCACGAAGCACATCTTCGAGTTTCCCCATGTAGATGTTCTTGTGGACCTGGTCTTCGAGCAATTGATCGGTAACGGTTTCCCGCTCACCGACCGGATATTGCTCGTTGGGTGCATCCGGATCGATTCTGGTGAGATTGTATTGCATGCCAAAGCCTCATTGTTTCAGCTTCGCTTGCCGCTTGCGACGACCTTCGGGAGCCCAATCGAGGGCCCCGACGCGCCATAGGTAGACAAGACCTGCCAACAGAATTGCTATGAAAACGAGTGCTTCGACGAATCCGGTCCAGCCGCTTTCGCGGACGGACACAGACCATGCAAAGAGAAAGAGGGCTTCGATATCGAAGATCACGAAGAGCATCGCGACCAGATAGAATTTTGCCGACAGGCGCATGCGCGCCCCGCCGGTAGGCAGCATGCCGGATTCAAAGGGTTCGTTCTTGGCGCGGCCCCAGGCTTTGCTGCCGAGCAGGGCGGACAGGCCGAGCATGAAGGCGCACAGGCCGACGACACCCAGAAGGAAGATGGCAAAGCCCCAGTTGTGGGCGATGAGTCCTGCTGAATCCGACATGCTAGAAATCCTTATACAGAGACCCAGCTCTGCAGTCTGAAATAAGTAACGCGGCGACGCGGTGTCGCGGGTGCAGTGACCAAATGTCGCAGCTGAATCAATCGCGCTGATTTTATGGGTAAACCAAGAGCAAGTAAAATTTCTATGGCAAATTAATTCTTCGGTTTAACTACAAAAACCGATTGTAACTGGCTGAAAGCCTTGATTTTCGGGCGTTGCGGCTGGTTTTGTTAATTATGTTTCCTGCATCATGTAACGGAATGCAAGTTGCGTAATGATAATTAATATCGTTTGGGGTGGTGCGGTTCATTTTACTTGGTCTGATGCTTGCAAAGTTGCTGGCGGTGCTTTTTGGTTGCAAATGCGAAGGGCTCTCGTTCTAGCAGCTTTTTAAACGGTTTGCCCCGCTCTGGATCAATGGTCTGGTGAGTACTGGGGCGGGTTGTTCGCTTCTGGGAGCATAGACCTGATCCGGTTTTTTGCTCATACGCTGCCTGGGAGCTGGTCGGCCCTTTCTCGCTAACCATAAAAAAACCCAGACTCCCTCACCGGGAGCCTGGGCCTGCTCATTCCATCAACCAACCGCTACCTCAATGGAACTGCTCTTCCTCGGTCGAGCCGGTCAGCGCTGTCACCGACGAAGCGCCACCCTGGATTACGGTGGTCATGTCGTCAAAGTAGCCAGTGCCGACTTCCTGCTGGTGCGCAACAAAGGTATAGCCCTTGCTGGCATCGGCGAATTCCTGCTCTTGCAGCTTCACGTAGGCGGTCATGTCATTGCGCGCATAGTCATGCGCCAGGTTGAACATGCCGTGCCACATGTTGTGGATGCCGGCCAGGGTGATGAACTGGTGCTTGTAACCCATGGCCGACAGCTCGCGCTGGAATTTGGCGATGGTTGCGTCGTCGAGGTTCTTCTTCCAGTTGAACGACGGCGAGCAGTTGTACGACAGCAGCTGGTCCGGGTATTCCTTCTTGATCGCCTCGGCAAATCGGCGGGCTTCGTCCAGGTCTGGCTTGGCGGTTTCGCACCAGATCAGGTCGGCATACGGCGCGTAGGCCAGGCCACGCGAAATTGCCTGATCGAGGCCAGCGCGTACTTTATAGAAACCTTCACG
Source organism: Pseudomonas sp. EZ-C24 (assembly GCF_014525325.1). Lineage (NCBI taxonomy): Bacteria > Pseudomonadati > Pseudomonadota > Gammaproteobacteria > Pseudomonadales > Pseudomonadaceae > Pseudomonas > Pseudomonas sp. EZ-C24. The sequence continues at coordinate 30,320 of NZ_JACDIU010000013.1, forward strand.
GGTGCGCTCGCCGAGCACGAACGGCTGGTCGTACGGGTCGCAATCGCTGGTCAGCAGGTCGGCGGCGTTGGCGTCGGTACGGGCCAGGATAATGGTCGGTACGCCCGCAACGTCAGCAGCCAGGCGCGCAGCCACCAGCTTCTGTACAGCTTCCTGGGTCGGTACCAGGACCTTGCCGCCCATGTGGCCGCATTTTTTCACCGAGGCCAGCTGGTCTTCGAAGTGCACGCCGGCGGCGCCCGCTTCGATCATGTTCTTCATCAGCTCGTAGGCGTTGAGCACGCCGCCAAAACCGGCTTCGGCGTCGGCCACGATCGGCGCGAAGTAGTCGACGTAGCCTTCGTCGCCCGGGTTCTTGCCCGCTTTCCACTGGATCTGGTCGGCACGGCGGAACGAGTTGTTGATGCGCTTGACCACGGTCGGCACCGAGTCAACCGGGTACAGCGACTGATCGGGGTACATCGACTCTGCCGAGTTGTTGTCGGCGGCAACCTGCCAGCCGGACAGGTAAATAGCCTGGATGCCGGCTTTGACCTGTTGCACTGCCTGGCCGCCGGTGAGCGCTCCCATGCAGTTGACGAAGTCCTTGTCCGGACGGAAGGACGGGTGGGCACCTTGGGTGACCAGCTTCCAGAGTTTCTCTGCGCCAACCTGGGCCAGGGTGTGCTCCGGTTGCAGCGAGCCACGCAGACGAACGACATCGGCGGCGGAGTAGGTACGGGTCACGCCTTTCCAGCGCGGGTTCTCGGCCCAGTCTTTCTCGAGGGCTGCAATTTGCTGTTCGCGTGTCAGTGCCATGTGATTAAAACCTCGTCGCATCATTCTTGGGGTAGTTGTGGTGCTGATGCTCAAAAGTCGCGGATCAGAGCGCCTGACGGCTGTCCTGTTCGAAGGAGGTACGACGGCGAACGCCAAGGCTCGAAGGGGAAGGAGGGCGCAGCTCGGGCAAGGTGCGGCGACAGGTCGGCTCGTGGATGCCTTGCTGTGGCGCGACAGGATTTGCCTGGTGACTGCGGTGATGCGCTTCCGTCCCTCGGGACAACTTCTCGTTGCAGTCGCAATCCGGTCGAACCGCCTTGTGGGCCGTATAGACACGAGACGCCTCCAGGGGTAGCCGGAGCGCGCCTCGAAGACCCTTGCCAGGGCCTCTGATTAGCGGGAGCGAGGCCATCATGCCCTTGTCAAAAAGTGCCTGTCAAATGTTTTGTAGTGCTTTTCTGGGTCTACTACATCTTTGGTCTAATGCGACTCCACAGTCAGTTTCAAGGCCTTTGGTCGAAGCCTCGAATTGCCTGGGTTCAGTCGAGAAGGTCGACTCTGACACGCAAAGTCATGTTTTCTCCTCGTTGCGTGCCGTAACTGTGGCTTGACGCACTCCGTTCAGCCTGGCTCTGCTGGTTGTACCCGGCCAAAGTAATCCACTCGCCAAGCCTGCCGGTCACGGTTGTGTCGGTGCTCTGCACTTTCACTACATCGGGACGTTCGCTGCTCATTCGATCATTATTGCTGCTGATTGCCAGCCGCACCGTGTCGCCGCTGACGCTGGGTGTGACATAGAAACCCTGGGTCACATTGCGATATTCAGTGTTGCTCTGCACGCGGCCGTACCCGTCGGTGCTGCTGCTGGTGATCGGCACGCTCTGGCCAACCTGGATCAGCGCCGGCTGGCCGTCACTGGCCTGGATCTGCTGCAGGCCGCCCTCCCGGTTGCTGGTGCCGTAGCGAATCACCCGAGCATTGCCACGGTTGTCCTGAAAGTTGCTGTCATTGTTGTCGACGCTGATCAGCAAGCGCTTGGCTTTGCTGTCGAGTTGCTGCAGCAGCGCGCGCAAGTCGCCAATGCGTTCGGGGCTGGCGGTGACGATCAGCTTGTTCTCGAAGGCGCTGACGCTGCCTTCCTTGCCAATAAAGGCCTGCGCGGTGGGCAGCAGTTCGGCACTGCTGCGGTGCTGCAAGGGCAGCACTTCGGTGGCGGCCTGGGCGCCAAGGCTGGTAGCCAGCAGCAGTGAAGCGAGCAGGGGGCGTAGCAGCATGTTGGAGTTCTCCGCAGGTAGAACAGACATGATGGCAAATTTGTCACGGTTATGCCGGATGAGGATCACAACCTGAGTCAAATGCGCTCAGTCGCCACGCACAGGTGGTTGCCCCCGGACAAATTCCGTAACATCGCGCCCCCGCTCGCTGCATGCCCAGATGCCAGCGCTTGCACAGATTGACTGATCTCAGGAAGCCCATGAAACCCGCCCGACTACGCGCCGATCTTCTCGCCGGCCTGACTACTTCCTTCGCCCTGGTACCCGAGTGCATCGCCTTTGCCTTGGTCGCCCATCTCAACCCGCTGATGGGTTTGTACGGCGCCTTCATCATCTGCACCCTGACAGCGCTGTTCGGCGGCCGGCCGGGGATGATCTCCGGCGCGGCCGGCTCGATGGCGGTGGTGATCGTCGCGCTGGTGGTACAGCACGGCGCGCAGTACCTGCTGGCAACGGTGCTGCTGGGCGGGTTGCTGATGATCCTGTTTGGCGTGCTGCGCTTGGGCAAGCTCGTAAGGCTGGTGCCGTACCCGGTGATGCTTGGCTTCGTCAATGGCCTGGCCATCGTCATCGCCATGGCCCAGCTCGAGCATTTCAAAAGTGGCGAGCAGTGGCTCAGTGGCACCCCGCTGTACCTGATGATTGGCCTGGTAGCGTTGACCATGCTGGTGGTCTATGTGTTGCCGCGCCTGACCCGCAGCGTGCCGCCAGCGCTGGTGGCCATCCTCGGCGTCGGCCTGCTGGTGTATCTGCTTGATCTGCCGACAAGGACCCTGGGTGAGATGGCACATATCGCCGGCGGCCTGCCGCAGTTGGCTTGGCCGCAGGTGCCATGGACGCTTGACACGCTGAAAATCATTGCCCCCTATGCGCTGCTGATGGCCATGGTCGGCCTGCTGGAAACCCTGCTGACCCTTAACCTCACCGACGAAATCACCGAGAGCCGCGGCTTTCCAGACCGTGAATGTGTGGCCCTGGGCGCGGCCAACATGGTCTCGGGCATGTGCGGTGGCATGGGTGGCTGTGCGATGATCGGGCAGACCATGATCAACCTCAGCTCCAATGGCCGTGGGCGGCTGTCGGGGGTAGTGGCTGGCGGCATGATCCTGCTGTTCGTGTTGTTCCTGTCACCACTGATCGAGCGGATACCACTGGCGGCACTGGTCGGGGTGATGTTCGTGGTGGCCCAGCAGACCTTCGCCTGGGCCTCACTGCGGGTGTTGCACAAGGTACCCGTCAGTGATGTGCTGGCGATCATTGCCGTGACCGTGGTCACGGTATTCACCGACCTGGCCATGGCGGTGCTGTTCGGGATCATCCTCGCGGCGATCAACTTCGCCTGGCAGCATGCCCGCGAGCTGTACGCCGACAGCCATGTCGATAGTGATGGCAACAAGCACTATCAGGTACACGGCACGCTGTTTTTTGCTTCCACGGCGGCGTTCCTCAACCAGTTCGAGCCCACGCAGGACCCTGATGGGGTGACGCTGGATTGCAAGCACCTGAGCTTTGTCGACTACTCGGCGGTGGCGGCGTTGCAAACCTTGCGCGAGCGTTACAGCAAGGCCGGCAAGCATCTGCGTGTTGTGCATCTGTCCGAGCGCTGCAAGAAGCTGCTCAAGCGGGCAGGGGCCCAGCACTGATCGATCATGCCTGGGCCGGCGTGGATGCGCGGCTCAGGCATAACAACGCGCTGGCCTAGTTGCCGGTGTTCTTCTTGATGATCGCCTCGGCGATAGTGGCCGGCGCCTCACCGTACTTGGTGAACTCCATGGTGTAGCTGGCCCGGCCCTGAGTCATCGAGCGCATCTGCGTCGAGTAGCCAAACATCTCACCCAACGGCACCTCGGCGCGGATCACCTTGCCGGCCGGCGTCTCTTCCCCTTCCTGGATCATGCCGCGGCGCCTGCTCAGGTCGCCGATGATGTCGCCCTGATATTCATCGGGGGTGACCACTTCAACCTTCATCACCGGCTCCAGCAATACCGCGCCGCCTTTCTGCGATAGTTGCTTGGTGGCCATCGACGCCGCGATCTTGAAGGCCATCTCGTTGGAGTCGACATCATGGTAGGAGCCGTCGAATACTGCCGCCTTGAGGCCGATCAGCGGATAGCCTGCCAACACACCATTGTGCATCTGCTCTTCGATGCCCTTCTGGATGGCCGGGATGTACTCGCGCGGTATGACCCCGCCGACCACCTCGTTGATGAACTCCAGGCCCTCTTTACCTTCCTCGCCTGGCGCAAAGCGGATCCAGCAGTGGCCGTATTGGCCGCGGCCACCGGATTGACGGACGAACTTGCCTTCGATTTCGCAGGTGTTGCGGATCTTCTCGCGGTAGGCGACCTGCGGCTTGCCGATGTTGGCCTCGACGCCAAACTCGCGACGCATGCGGTCGACAATGATGTCCAGGTGCAGCTCGCCCATGCCGGAAATGATCGTCTGTGCGGTTTCTTCGTCGGTCTTGACCCGAAACGACGGGTCTTCCTGGGCCAGCTTGCTCAAGGCAATGCCCATTTTCTCTTGATCGGCCTTGGTTTTCGGCTCGACCGCCACCGAAATCACTGGGTCGGGAAAGTCCATGCGCTCAAGGATGATCGGCTTGTTCAGGTCGCACAAGGTATCGCCGGTGGTGACGTCCTTCATGCCGATCAGCGCGGCGATGTCGCCGGCGCAGACGTTCTTGATCTCGGCCCGCTGGTTGGCGTGCATCTGCACCATACGGCCGACCCGTTCCTTTTTGCCTTTGACCGAGTTGAGCACGGCATCGCCCGAACTGAGGATGCCGGAGTAGACCCGCGCGAAGGTCAGCGTGCCTACGAACGGATCTGTGGCGATCTTGAACGCCAGCGCCGAAAACGGCTCATTGTCGTCGGCGTGGCGCTCCAGCGGCCGGTCGTCGTGGTCCGGGTCGGTGCCTTTGATGGCCGGTATTTCGCTGGGGGCGGGCAGGTAGTCGATGACCGCGTCGAGCATCAACGGCACGCCCTTGTTCTTGAATGACGAGCCGAGTACGGTCGGCACGATTTCATTGGCGATGGTGCGCTGACGCAGGCCGGCCTTGATCTGCTCGTTGCTCAGCTCCTGGCCGTCCAGATACAGCTCCATGAACTGGTCGTTGGCCTCGGCGGCCGCCTCGACCAAGTGCGCACGCCACTCGTCGGCGAGTGCCTGCAACTCGGCGGGGATGTCCTCTTCGCGGTAGCTGGCGCCATTGTCGGCGTCATTCCAGTAGATGGCTTTCATCTTCAGCAGATCGATCTGGCCGATGAAGTTTTCTTCGCTGCCGATCGCCAGCTGAATCGGCACGGGGTGGTGGCCCAGGCGTTTGTCGATCTGCTTGACCACGCGCAAGAAGTCCGCACCCTGGCGGTCCATCTTGTTGATGTAGGCAAGGCGCGGCACATGGTACTTGTTGGCCTGGCGCCAGACCGTCTCGGACTGTGGCTCGACCCCGTCGGCCGCACTGAACACCACGACCGCACCATCGAGCACACGCAACGAGCGCTCGACTTCGATGGTGAAGTCAACGTGGCCGGGGGTGTCGATGATGTTGAAACGAAACTTGTCGGCGAACTGCTTGGTCGAGCCTTGCCAGAAGGCCGTCGTCGCCGCTGAAGTGATGGTGATGCCACGCTCTTGTTCCTGCGCCATCCAGTCCATGGTCGCTGCGCCGTCATGCACTTCGCCCATCTTGTGGTTGACGCCGGTGTAGAACAGGATGCGTTCGGTAGTGGTGGTCTTGCCGGCGTCGACATGGGCGACAATGCCGATGTTGCGGTACAGCTCGATGGGGGTCGTGCGGGCCATGGTCAGTCACCTGAGGTGAATGCGCGGGAGGGGTATTCCCACGGTAGCAGACGGCACGCCGCCTGCTAGCCCAATGGCCGGCTATACGAGGAACGGTGTCAGTCGGCCTGAGCCTGCAACTGCCACTTGCCGTCGACTTCACGCGCCAGGCCGCTGGCCGGCAGCAGTGCCAGCAGACGTTGATGCAAGGCCGGGTCGGTGAAACCTTTGACGGTATCCAGGTCGAGCTCGCCGAGCAATTGCATGTCGGTCTTGGTGTACGACAGCCAGGCCTTCTTCAGGTACTGCAGCACATCACTGCCCGCCGTGTTGGCGAAGCGCCGGTTGAGCGTGCGGCCTTCCAGCTCGAAGGTGTGGCGGTGGCTGTAGTTGCTCTCGTCGCCTGCGCCTTCGACGCAGCGGTAGCAGCTGCAGGCGCCGTCGCCGAAGGCGTTGCGCAGGTAGCTGTTGAAGTCCACGACGGGCTTGAGGGAAAGGCGTTTGTCGACCTCGAACAGGTCGGCGGTCATCGGTTGTTCAGCGCTCACGCGGTGTCCTCGTGTGGTGTGGCGTGCATCGGCGGGCACCCTAACAGATCGGCGCTTTTTCGGCCATGCGCGCTGGCGCCCGCGCACATCCGGTCGTCTGCCACTCGCGCGGCGCCGCGTGCTGCCGTAACCTATGCGCCCCCGGTGCCCGCGCGCCGATCCCAACCCATGAGGCAAGTCGCTTGAACAAGTTTCCGTACATCGCCACCATCACCGTCAGCAGCGAAGACCGCGGGGGCGACACTGAAGCATCGGAGAACGTCAACATGCGGGTTGGCATCGAGGCTGTGACCGAGACCTTGAAGAAGGTGCATTTCGTCGCTGCACTGGCGGCCCCGGAAAAACCTGCCACGCACATCTGTGTGACGCTGGAGAACGGCCTGGTTTATTACGGCCCGATCGTCAATGGTCACGCCGAACTCGAAGGCGGCTGGATCGCCTTCGAGTCCGACATGCTCACCCCGCAAGAGCTCGGCCTGTAAGCCTCAGCCCAGCTCGGCCAGGCACTGCTCGAAGATATCCAGGCCTGCTTCGAGCACCTCAGCCTCGATGGTCAGTGGTGCCAGCAGGCGAATGATATGGCGCGCCTTGCCGCTGGGCATCAGCAGCAACCCCTTGCTCCGCGCCGCTTGCAGCAGTTTGGCCAGCTGCGCCGGGGCTGGCTTGCCGTCGGCATTGACCAGTTCGATGCCACGCATGGCGCCGACCCCGGTCAAACGACCCAGTGACGGGTACAGCCCTGATGCCTTCCAGCGTTGATAGCGGCCGACGATAGCTTGCTCATGGCGTTCGCCCCAGGTCGCCAGATTGGCATCGGTCATCTGTGCCAGGCTGGCCAACGCCGCTGCGCAGGCAATCGGGTTGCCTGAATAGGTGCCGCCCAGGCCACCCTTGGGCAACGCTGCGAGCAACTCCCGGCGACCCACTACTGCGCCCAGCGGCATACCGCCGGCCATACTTTTTGCCAGCAGCAGCAGGTCGGGTTCGATCCCCAGTCGCGGGAAGGCAAAACGCTGCCCGGTACGGCCGAAGCCGGATTGGATCTCGTCGATGATCAACAGAATCCCGTGCTCATCGCAGAAGCGCCGCAGGGCTTGGGCGAACGTCGGATCAAGCGCGAGGAAGCCACCTTCGCCCTGCACCGGTTCAAGAATGAAAGCAGCCACGTCCTCCACTGCCAGTTCGACGCTGAACAGCCGGTCCAGGGCCTTGAGCGCCTGTTCACAGCTGACATCGGTGTCATTGCTGGGGTAGGGCAGGTGATAGACCGGGCCCGGCAAATCGCCGACCCGCTGCTTGTATGGTGCGACCTTGCCATTGAGGTTGAGCGTGGCCAGCGTGCGGCCGTGGAAGGCGCCGTCGAAGGCAATGATCGCGCGCTTGCCGGTGGCGCCGCGGGCGACTTTCAGGGCGTTCTCGGCAGCTTCCGCGCCGCTGTTGGTAAGCATTCCGGCCATGGGGTAGCTGAGCGGCACAAAGCTGCTCAGTTGCTCCATCAGTTGCAGGTACGGGCCGTGGGCGGCAGCGTTGAACGCATAGTGGGTCAAGCGACCGGCCTGCTGTTGAATCGCTGCAACTACTGCCGGGTTGCAGTGGCCCAGGTTGAGCACGCCGATGCCGCCGACGAAGTCGATATAGCCGTTACCGTCGGTATCCCAGACATGTGCATTGAGGCCATGGGAAAGTGTGATGGGGTGAACGATGGAAATGGACTGGCTGATACTTTCCTGATTCATGGGGGCACGCGTACCTTGTTCGATTTTGCTGACTATCCAAGCGCTTTGATCGCCCACGCACAAACGAATAATTCGATTGCGGTCATTCCCCTGATTCCTGAATTTTCAGCGGTGACTTGCACCGTGGCGTAAACCGCTGGCTCAAGGTGGTTGATGGTTTTTATTTTTTGGCCGATCGGTCAGGTCATCTCGGCATGAGTTCATTCCCCTGCGGAATCATGTGCTGCAAAAAGGTCGTTTGTTGGGGCTCCACCAAAGATCAATACTGACGTGGATCAATGATCGCGGCCGGGTAGGTCGGGATAACCAAAAGGCCTGCCTCGGTACGTACAGAACAACAACTAGATGCACGTTTGCATTGTACGAATTCTGCTCCAAGTTCAGCCGCCCGAGCGGCGGCCGACCCACTCGAGGGTTTTCCATGGCTTCGCTAAAAAACAAGAAACAGCGGTCCTTGCAACATGGTCTGACCTCGCGTCAGGTGTCGATGATTTCGATCGCCGGGATCATCGGCGCGGGGTTGTTCATCGGCTCATCCAACGCAATCGCCACGGCCGGGCCGGCGATTCTGATCTCCTACGCCATGACCGGCTTGCTGGTGCTGCTGGTGATGCGCATGCTCGGTGAGATGGCCATCGCCAACCCCAACAGCGGCTCATTCTCGACCTATGCCAGTGAGGCGATCGGGCCTTGGGCTGGCTTTACCATCGGCTGGCTGTACTGGTGGTTCTGGGTGCTGATCATTCCGGTCGAGGCGATTGCCGGGGCAGACATCCTGCATGCGTATTTCCCTGACGTGCCGTCATGGCTGTTTGCATTTCTGATCATGTTGGTGTTGTCGTGCACCAACCTGATCAGCGTGAAGAACTTTGGTGAGTTCGAGTATTGGTTCGCCTTGATCAAGGTGATCGCCATTGTGGCATTCATCGTTGTTTGCACGATGGCGGTGCTGGGTTTCTGGCCATTGGCCGAGACACGCGGTGTGAGCCAGCTTTGGGCGAACGGCGGGTTTATGCCGAACGGCTTCGGCACGGTGCTGGGTGGTGTGCTGATCACCATCTTCTCGTTCTTTGGCGCCGAGATCGTGACCATTGCAGCGGATGAGACGGCCAATCCGAAAGACAAGATTCGCCGGGCGACCAACCTAGTGGTGTACCGCATCGGCATCTTCTATCTCGCGTCGATCTTCCTGGTGGTGTCGCTGGTGGCGTGGAACGATCCTGCGCTGAAGGCGGTGGGGTCGTTCCAGCGGGCGCTCGAGGTGCTGAATGTGCCGGGGGCGAAACTGGTGGTCGACCTGGTGGTGCTGGTGGCGGTTACCAGTTGCATGAACTCCGGGTTGTATACGGCTTCACGGATGCTCTACTCGCTGGCTTCGCGGGGGGAGGCGCCTGCTATGGTGCGGCGTGTGTCGGGTAATGGCGTGCCGACGGTAGCGGTGCTGTTGTCGACCTTGGCGGGCTTTGTCGGGTGTCTGGTCAACTACGTGTTCCCGGGGAAGGTGTTTGGCTTCCTGCTGTCCACAACCGGGGCGATTGCTTTGCTGGTGTATCTGGTGATTGCGATTTCACAATTGCGCATGCGTGGGCGGGCGGATCGGCTGGGGACTGTGCTGGAACTGAAAATGTGGCTGTTCCCGTGGCTGACCTGGTTGGTGATCGGGACGATTGTGATGGTGCTGGGGTATATGCTGCTCAGTGATGCTTATCGGTATGAGACGTTGATGACTGCTGGGGTTACGGCGTTTATCTTGCTGGTTGCGGTTACGCGGCGGCGGGGTGGGCCGGGGCGTTCCTCGATTCTGGTTTCGGGTGATTGAGCGTTTTGGATTAGCCCCTTGATCGCCGACACAACGCGGCCCCTGTAGGAGCGGCCTTGTGTCGCGAAAGGCCAGCGCAGCTGGCCCGACATTCTTGCAGCGCTGTATGAATCGAGGGGCCGCTGCGCGGCCCTATCGCGACACAAGGCCGCTCCTACAACAGTCTGAATCAGACAATTCTTATGAGACCCATCCGATCAGCGGAATAGCCTAGCGGGGTTTTCACCATAGGCTTTCCGCGATGTTCACATACACCTCATCCTGTGCACCACCACGGCCTTCGCGCCGAACGGTTGGCTGCCGCCTGAACATCCCGGTTCAACACCTTTGATTGCTAACACTGCCAGCCAGTGGCATACGCCGCCGGCCTGGCTGTTCGCGACCGCGTTAACAGGCACGGTCGCCGGCCGCGTCCTGATGCAGCCGATCTGCTGCAACGGGAGATAGTCAGTGCTGGCCTTTGTGCCCTACAGTGTCATTCCTACGCACAAAGGCTAGCGAGCATGACCGATCTGAGCGCATTCCCTATCACCCGCAAATGGCCAGCCGCGCATCCCGAGCGCCTGCAGCTGTATTCGCTGCCAACGCCAAATGGGGTCAAGGTGTCGATCATGCTCGAAGAGATTGGCCTGGCCTATGAAGCGCACAAGGTCAGCTTCGAACATGAAGAGCAACTGAGCCCCGAATTCATCTCGCTCAGTGCCAACAACAAGATCCCGGCCATCCTCGACCCCAACGGGCCGGACGGCCAGCCGCTGGCGCTGTTCGAGTCAGGCGCGATTCTGCAGTACCTGGCCGAGAAGAGCGGGCAATTGCTCAGCGTCAGCCCGGCCCAGCGCTACCAGACCCTGCAGTGGCTGATGTTCCAGATGGGCGGCATCGGGCCGATGTTTGGCCAGGTAGGCTTTTTCCATTTCTTCGCCGGCAAGGATTTCGAAGACAAGCGCCCACGTGATCGCTACGTCAATGAATCGCGGCGGCTGCTCGGGGTGCTTGATCGGCATCTGCACGGCCGGGACTGGATGGTCGACGACTACAGTATCGCCGACATTGCCATCTTTCCCTGGGTGCGCAACCTGGTCGACCGCTACAACGCACGCGAACTGGTGCAGTTCGAGCAGTTCAAGGACGTGCAGCGGGTGCTGGACAACTTCCTCGCTCGGCCAGCGGTACAGCGCGGTTTGACGATTCCGAGCTGAGCGGCACTGAGTGCTACAGGAGCGAGCGATGATGGCCGGCAAATGGATCCTTGAACAGCTTGCAGGCGATGGACAGGCCCGTGCCGCGGCGGTGTTCGATGGCCTTTGAATTGATCCGCGCCAGCGACAGCTACCGCAGCTTTGCGCGGGATCTCACCCGCCAGGCCATGCTGCCGTACTATCAGGCATTCGGCCTGCGCTGGATCGAAGAAGCCTTCGACCAGGCCTGGGGCTGGCGCGAACAGTGGCTTGTCATGGAAGGCGAGACTGTGCTGGGCTTTTGCAGCGTGAGTCAGGATCGCCAGGCGCTGTTCATTCGCGAACTGCACCTGGTGCCCGAGCAGCGCAACCGCGGCGTTGGCACCTGGGCCCTGCAAGCGCTGGCTGCGATGGCCGCGCGGCGCAAGCTGGGCTTGCTGCGGCTGATGGTGTTCAAGATCAACCCGGCGCGGCAGTTGTACCTGCGCCAGGGTTTCCTCGAGATGGGCGAAGACGACTGCTTCGTGCGCATGCAGCGCGCAGTCGCCTGAACCTCAACGCTGGCTGACGCGCACGGTATTGCCCTGGCGCACGGTCGACTCGAGCAGGGTGCCCTGCAGCGGCAACAGGTCGCCGATCAACAGGTTCTGCAGCAGTGGCTTACCGTCGAAGCTGTTACCACCCAACTCGACCTGGCGCATGCCTTCTACCCGCAGGATGGCCTTGCCGACCTGGCCCAGACGGTTGCCGCTGAGCAGCAGCGGGCCGGCCATGGGCGTGGCGTTGCGCAGGCTCACCGCGTACTCGGGGGTATTGGTGATGTGGTTGCCAAGCAGCGCCAGTGCGCCGACTTCGCTGGCGTCGATGGCGCTACCGACACTGCTGCCGAGCAAGTTGTTGTCGATCACCAGTGGCGCTGCCGGGGTTGGCGCTAGGCTGCGCAGCTGGATGCCATTGCCACGGCTGTCGCCGATGCGGTTGCCGGCCAGCAACACCGCGCCTTGTTGCTCGCTGACTTCGATGGCAGCCTTGCCCGCGCCGAGGATCAGGTTGTTTTCCACCAGCGCGCGGGTTTGTCCACGCAGACGTACGCCGCTGTTGTTGTCGATGCCGCGCAGCTGGTTGTCACGCACGCTGACCTGGCTGTCACGGACATCGATTGCATATTGCTGGGACTGCTCGAAGCGGCTGCCCTCGATGGTTGCCTGGCTGCGCTGCAGCTCGAGCGCACTGGACATCTCACTGAACTGGCTGTCGCGGATCACCACCGTCGCCGGGCGGCTGCTGGCCGGCTGCTGGGTGCTGATCGCCGTAGTCAGGCCACGCGACAGGTTGGCGTTATAGCCCAGACGCTTCAAGGTCGAGCCAACCACCTGGGTGTGGCTGCCGGCCCAGGCGATCACGAACGGACGCCAGGCGCGGTCGGTATTGCCCGCCTTGTCACCGGCCATGCTCTCCAGGTTGGACTTGTTCAGCCCCAGCCAGCCCTGGTTGATCAGCGCGGTACCGGAGTAGCTCGACAGATACAGGCTGGTGCCTTCGAGGACCAGACCGGCATCGGCGCCGATCATCAGCGGATAGCTGAGCAGGTAACCGTCCTTGTAGCGCTTGAGAATGCGTGAGTCGTTCAAGGCATCGTGCAACTGAGCAAGGGTGATGCTGCCGCCGCGCAGGGTCACCACTTGCGGGTGATGCGCCTGATAGCCAGCAATGGCCCGGAACAGCCCATTATTGACGAACGGCTCGAACGGCCAGCTGCCGGCCTGGGCCGAGAACATCGGTTGCAGGCTGACACTGGCGCGGCCCGCCGGGCGTGCGCGTTCGGCCTGGGCAAAGGTTACCGCCAGGCGGACCTGCTGGCGCAGCTGCTGCAAATGTTGCTGATATTGCTCGGCAGGCAGCACGTCGACCGTCTGCTTGATGGGCAAGGTCTGCGTGCCAGCCTGGGCAGTACCGGCCAGCAGCAGGGCGGCGAGGCAGGTCAGGGAAAAACGGGCGAAGGGGGCCATGGGCACGTCCTTGTTCAACGCAAATGGGAATAAGCAGGCTGGATCGGGCCGCCGAGCTGACTGTAGTTGTCGACCTCGCCGTCTTCGCTGTCGTACAGCTTGCGCGCCAGGCTATTGCCCGGGTTGCGTTGCAGGTACGGGATCAGCCAGGCCAGCTTGTACGGCGCTACGTCCGCCTGCGACTTGCCCTTGAGTTCTGGCAGGTCATCCGGATCGAGCACGCTGCGAGCGGCGAAGTTGGCCAGCAGATCAAGCGTATGCTGGTCTTCGGCCGTCCACGGCAGGCCGTTGACGCGGGCCGATTCGGCCAGCAGCACCAGTGGCACCAGCGCGTACTGGCTGTAGCTGGCCGCCAATTTGGCCCGTGCGACTTCCAGCGGCAGATAGGCGTAGCTACCATCGCTGTTGCGTACCGCCTGGGCCAGTCCGCGGCGCAGGTTGCCGTCGGCCCACTGGATGAAATCGTCACGACCGACCAGCATGCCGGTGGCCGCGACTGCCCAGGCTGCCCAGTAGTCGTGGTTGTTGAAGTACACCCCGCGGGCGCTGCGGCGTGGGTCGTACTCAGCGATGACGCGCTCGCCCAGGCGAGTGAACCAGTCTTTCTGCACCGGCGTCAGCTGCAACTTGCCATCGCTGGCCGACTGGGTCAGCAATACCGCGCCGGCCATTGATGCCAGCGCCCATTTGCGTGCCGCCATGCCGGTGCTGCTGGCGTCCTCGGTGAGCAGCGCGCCGGCGCTGGCCCACTGTTCCAGCCACTGGTCCTGGCAGGCCAGGGCCATGTTGGCCTCCTGCGGTTTTTTCGCCCGCTGAAAGCGCTTGCTGGCATAGATCAGGCCGCCGATGAACTCCTTGACCTGCTTGCCGATCCGTTCGCTGTCGGCATCCGGGCTGCTGCGCAAGGTCGACTTGCTCGCGTCGCTCTGGTCGTATTTGCTTTGCAGGCGCAGGCTGCCGGTGTAGGGCGGCGGCGGCGCCTTGCTGCACTCAAGGGTACGGTAGTCGGCGATCATCGCTGCCTGCGGAGTATTGCGCGCAGGCCAGATCGACTGAGCCGCCTGCACCTGAGGCGCGAGCAGGGCCAGAGCCAGAGCCAGCAGGCTCAGTTGACGCGCGTGCGCGCGGCCAGTGCTGGCCGTCGCGCGTTGCAGGTTTACAGGCATAGACGGGTTTCCACATCGGTAGGCGCAGCGCTGGCCTTGGTCGGCTCAAGGAACACCGACAGCAGGTTGGCGCCGGCGTAGGCCGGATCTTTGCTCAGCTCAAGGTAGTACTGGCCACCGGTGACTGCAGCTTCACGGCGGAACCAGACCTTGTCGCGAGCACCGTTGTCGTAATAGACGATGACGTAGAAGTCCTTGACGTTCTTGTCGCTCAGGCGGATATCCAGAAAGCCGTTCGACCCGCTCAGCGCCTGGCGGTCACTGCCGGCGTTGGACAACAGCTCGATTCGTTCGCCGACCTTCAGCGGCGAGCGCTGCAGCTTGTTGCCAAGCACTTCGCGGGACGCTTCGCAGCCGCCTTTGACCGCCGGGATCAGCTGGCGATACATCAACGGCGAGTCAAGCCGGTAGTTGGCCGGCAGTTCCCAGACGATCAGCTTCGGCGGCGCGTCGGCCTTGTAGTCATCGGAGAGCAGGTACTCCAGCAGCGAGCCGTCCTCGCCAACGCCGGGCAGGGCGTAGTTGAGCACGTCGACGCTGAGGTACTGCTTGAGGTAGCCGTCGAAGTTGAACTGCTTGCTTTCGTCTTCCCGCGCTGCCGCGTTACTGTCACCGACCAGAATCACTTCCGGGTCCGGCGCCTCGTCGAACAGCGCTTCGGCGCTGGCCTCGACCGGGATGGTCTGGTAGCCGCGTACATACTGGAAACCGTAGTTGTTGCCGCAGATCGCACTCATGGCCAGGTTGAGGGTGCCGTCTTTGGGCACCATCACGCCAGGCTCGGTGCGGTACTGCTTCTTGGTCAGGCCGGCGTAGAACGGCTGACGGCGGATCTCGTCTGCCATCAAGCGCGCGGTCGCCTCGGCGCCGACCGGTGTCCAGTGGTGGTCGCGGCGGAAGAAGTACTCGCCCTTGGGCGGCTGCTGGACCAGCTGCATCATCGGCGCGACCACCGCGCCACCTTGCTTGAGCTGGCCAAGGTAAGCCGCCAGGTTGGCGCTGGCGCGGGCGTAGTCAAAGCCGTAAGGATGCTCGCCAATCAACCGGTCGCGGTGCATCAGGCCACGGGTCGGCTGGATCGCCATGGCGACCTGAATGCCCTGCTGATTGAAGGTTTTCATCAGGCGGGCAAATTCAGGGCGCATCGGCGCCGGAATGCCGAACTCGTTGGTCAGATCGACCGCCGAGCGGAACAGCCAGCGCTCCTGACCAGGGACGATCTCGCGCATCAGCTTCATGCGCCCCTCGGCATACTGCTGAGGATCGCTCAAGGCCGGGCAGACCATGCACTGCAGGTTTTCGCAGCCGGGCTTGGCGCCTTGCGCAGGCGTGGCGGCGTGGCCGGTCTGGCTGAGCAGGGCGAGGGCGGCGCCGAGGCCCAGGGGTTTGAGGATCTTCATTGCCATTTCATCCTTGCAGCGAAATTACTCGGTCGGGTCGATGCTGTTGGCCATGCTCATGCTGCGATTGTCCGGCAGCAGCACGTAGCTGTACGAGCGGCCCTTCTTCAGGAACAGCTCATCGAAGCTGGCGACCTTCTGCTCGGCCTCGTAGGCGGCGAAACCAATCTTGATTTCGTTGACCATGCGGCTGCCGGTCTGGCCGTTGCTCAGCGGGTCGACGATCACGTGCTTGCCGTCGACGGTCTTCAGCGCAGCTTGCTTGTCGCTGAGGTTGTAGAAGGCGATCTGGGCTTTTTTCGGCTCGTTGACGTATTTGTCAGCGATCAACTTGAGCTGCTTGCCGTCGTAGACCACGGTGCTGGCGGCATTGGCCTTGAGCTGGGGTTCGATGGCCTTGCCGCCGACGGCGATCTTGTGCGTGCCGGCGGGGATGAAGCGGTAACCGCTGAGCTGGCCGGCGGCGACTTTCTGCGGATTGACCTTGCCGCTGAGGCTGACGTCGATGTTGCTCTCCGACAGGTTGAGCACGCGGACAAACGCCGAATCGGCCGGGGCGACGGCATCGTACAGGTCGGCGTTGCCTTCGGCGGCGACCGCCAGGTGGCTGCCGAAGGCGAGGGCGATTGCGGTAAACAGGCGGGTGAGTTTCATCAGTTACTCCTTTGATTCTTCAAAAATGCTGCGGCTGGGCGCTACGGCTGAGCGAGCCCGGGCGATGTGCCAGCAAAGTGCGCAGGGGGAATTCCCAGACCACGGTGTCGATCTGTGGGTTGCTCAACTGATCGCTGGCGAGAAACTGGCTCATCGACTCGAACGGACCACGGGCCTCGACGGCAATCGAGATCAGGTCACGGTTGAGCGCTTCCTTGAGGAAGCCGACAAAGTTCCAGTCATCGATCTTGCTGTAGCTGGTGCCAACCAGCAGCAGGCTCTGCTCCTGCTCGGCAAACAAATCGTCGCTGCTCTGCTCGGCCTTGAGCGTCTCGTACAGGTCGATCTGGTTTGGGCCGAACTGCGGCGCGAGGCGGTTGTGGTCGAACTGGATGTAGTTCATCAGGTCGCCCTTGACGCTTTTCTCGCCGGCCTTGTGCGACACGTAAGCCTGATCGCCGACCAGTTGCGGGCGTTGCCGGGCCAGCTCGAAGGCGGCCAGGCGGGCACCGTCCGGGCTCCAGTGGGTATCGGACTTGAGGAACAACTCCGGGCCGTTCAGTTTGCTGAGGAACGCCCCGCGCAGCGGCACCACGTCGAGCTGACGCGCTTGCAGTTCGCCGACAAAATCGTCGTACAGGCTGACTACGCGTGGATCGAAGCGGTGCTGTGCATGCTCGGCATACACATCCAGCTTCATCGGCAGCGGCAGGATCACCAGCTGCTTGCCGTGCTCGGCCAGCTGCGTCTTGATCTTGGCGATCTGCTCCAGCTGGGTGTTGAGGTTGGCCTGCAGGTCGTTCGGGACGCGGTATTCCTGGTTGGTGTAGAGCCAGCCCTGCTTGCCCAGGACCACGCCTTTGGTGCCTTCACCAAACAGCTTGAACTGGGCATCGGCCCACAGCTCCACCGAAGGCTCACGCAGGAAGAAGCGCTTGTCGTAGACCTGCTCGAACTTGCGCAGCAGCTTGCCATCGACAAACAGGTTCCAGGTGTCGGTCTGGGTGCGGGCAAAGCTGAACACCGGCGGCAGCGAATAGACGAACATCGCCGCCAGCACCAGCACGAAGAGAATGCCATTGGCCTTGCTGGCCGAATTCATCACGGGGTACATGGCAGTCTCCTAGAACTGGAAATACAGGAAGGGCGAGAACGAATTCGCCGCCAGGCTGCTCAGTGCCAGCACGAAGCCGCCCCACAGCAGCACGCTGTGCAGCGCGCCGACGTGGCGCATGAAGTAGCCGTCCTTGTTGCCGGCGTAGAAACGCACGTTGTTGATCCCGGCCAGCAGCAGCCACACCACCGCCACCAAGACAAACGCCATGGCCATCTTCGAGGCTCCCAGCACGTACAGCTCCAGCGAGCCGAAGCCGTTGAAACCAAACAGCGCCTGGTAGATGTCCAGGCTGTGGCGCAGGTCCATGGTGAAGAACAGCGGCATGCTCAGCACGATCAGCAGCGCGGTGCGCAGGTTGCGGCCGAGCTTGTACGGCGTGTTGATCTTGGTCGCCAGGTGGAACTTGCGCTCGATGACCATGGCGAAGCCGAAGAACAGCCCCCAGAAGATGAAGGCGAAACTCGCGCCGTGCCACAGGCCCGACAGCAGCATGGTCCAGACCAACGCGGGCAGGGCGCCGGTGACGCGCTTGCGCACCAAAGGCATGTACACGTAGTCACGCAAAAAATGCGCCAGGGTCATGTGCCAGCGCGCCCAGAACTCGGTCACGCTCTGCGCTACGTACGGCTGATTGAAGTTCTCCGGGAAGCGGAAGCCCATCATCAACGCCAGGCCCAGCGCCATGTGGCTGTAACCGGCGAAGTCGAAGTACAGCTGCAGGGTCGACACCACCAAGCCAAACCAGGCATCGCTGAACTGCAGCGTGCCTTCACCGACGAAGAGCATGTTGATCGGCGCAAGGCGGTCGGCAATCAACACTTTCATGATGAAGCCGAGCATGAACCGACATACACCGAGCGAGAACAGTTCCCAAGAGTGGGTACGCTCGCGCAACTGCGGCGCCAATTGGCTGTAACGCAGGATCGGCCCGGCCACCAGGTGCGGGAACAGCGCCACAAAGGCGGCAAAGTCGATGAAGCGGTTGGTTGGCGTGGCGTCCTTGCGGTAGATGTCGACGATGTAGCTCAGTGCGTGGAACACATAGAACGAGATGCCCAGCGGCAGGAAGATGTTCTCCAGCGTCCAGGTGTTGATACCCAGTGGCGCCAGCAGCACCGCCAGCACTTCAGCGCCGAAGTTGGCATATTTGAAGTAACCCAGGGTCGACAGGTTGCCGATCACGCCGATCCACAGCAGGCGCAGCGCCCAGCGTTTGTCGCCGGCATCCAGGCGATCCTTGATGCGCAGGCCGAACCAGTAGTTCCAGTAGGTGATCGCGACGAACAGCAGCAGGAAGTCCGGCCGCCACCAGGCATAGAAGATGTAGCTGGCGGCAACGATCACGGTCGAGCGCCACTGCGGCCTGGCCAGGAAGTACACGGCCAGGAAAAGCGGCAGATACAGGAACAGGAACACATTGGAGGCGAAGATCATGGCAAGGTCCGTCCTTAGTAGCTGACAACTACGCCGAGGCTCAGCTGATAGTCATCGCCGGTTTCCAGCGCGCTACCGGCATTGAGGTAGCTGGCGCTGACCAGGGCGTTGATATCGAGGTGCTTGCCATCGAGGGCGACCGGGAACATCTTCCAGTAGTAGTTGACGTCGAGCATTTGCCCGACGTTCCGGCCACTGCCCTGCGTGCCCTGAGTGATCTCGCGGTTACGCTGGGAGCGCTGGTCACCGTTCATGCGGATCGGCAAGGTGCCATCGGCATCACGCAGGTTCAGCTGAGTGACCCGCATATCGAGCGCGGTGCGTGGCGTCGGCCGGGTTTCCAGGGCGATGCCGTAGTAGCTCAGGTTGCGCAGGTCGAGGGCGACGAACGAGCTGGTCAGGCGCGTGCTGTAGGATCCTGTGCGGGTGATCCGGTCCGACTGAATCGAGTTCAAGCGGAAGCCGTCGTTTTCATCGCTCGGCTTGTCGGTCAGGCCGCCGCGCAGTGCCACCCGTGGCGTCCACGGCAGGTCGTCGAAGCGCTTGCCCACTTCACCCAGCGCGGCCCAGCCTTTGCTGGTGTTGCCGGTGCTGGTGACGCCGTTGCCGTCGGTGTTGTCCATCTTGCCGTTGAGCGCGGCGAGTTCCAGATGGTAGTCGCTGACCAGCGGCGAGGGCAGGTTGTCGCCATTGAAGAACAGGCCGTAGCGCACGCCAGTGAAGTCGTAGCGATCGTCTGCGTCATGTCCGCTGTGGTCGTTTTCGTACATAAGGCGCACGCCGGCGCGGTTGTTCTGGGTCCAGCGGTAGGCGTACTCGCTCATCACATAGGTGGTGCGCGATTCGCTGTCCGGCAGCGAGTTGACGTCGGTGTTGTAATTGTGGAACTTCTGCCCGACCGCGACGAAGGCGTCAGAGAAGGTGTCTTTGTAGTTGAAGCGCAGCGACTCGAGGCTGTCGTCCCACCAGATGCCGTAGGTATCAAAGAATCGCTGGCGACCGAACGATGCTGAAAAACGTGGATCATCACCGATCAAGTTACGTTTGACGTACAACTCGCGCATCTCGGCGTACCAGCCTTCAGGCTGTTCGCGGGCGTTGGTGGTAGTGCCTTCGTTGGTCAGGTTGCTCGACTGGCTGGAGTCATAGTTCAACCACAGGCGCCCATAGACCATCCATTTGGCCCAGCGCTTCTCCGGCGAATACCAGGCGAACGACGGCTCGTAGCGCAAGCTGTAGAACATCTCGCGGTCGCTGCCGACCTGGGAGTCTTCCGGGCCGTAGCCGGTTTGCACGGTGAGCTTGTTGAAGAACTCGGAGGTGATCACCGGCTCGCTGCCATCAGCAGCGGCAACCCGCACGGGTTCGTTGCTGTCAGCCTCGGGGCCGGTGACTTCTTCAGCAGCGAACGCTGCCGACATTGGGGCCAGGGCAAGCAGGGCGCCGAACAGGGGGGAATGCGCTTTCACAGGGTGGCCTCCTTCAACAGGTCGTTGCGTGCGGCCAGGGCACGCTCGATATCATCCTTGGGCAAGGTTCTTTCCAGACGTCGGACCAGGCTGCGCGCGCTGCGCTCACCCATGTCCAGGGCAATCCGCGCGTAGGTGTAGGCCTTGACCCGGTCATGGCACAGGGCACGGCCAAAGGTGTGCAGGCTGGCCATGCGGTACCAGGCAGCCGATGAACCCTTGTTGGCCTCGGCCTGGAATAACGCCATGGCCTTTTCCTGATCGGGCTGATCAGCCACGCCCTTGCTGTAGTACTCGGCCAGCAACAGGCCGGCGCTTGGGTAACCGCTGGCGCGCAGCTCTTCGATCAGGGCCAGGGCCTTGTCCGGGTCCAGCGTCAGCCAGTTGTTGACCATATAGAACGATGCCTGCAGGGCTTTGCCGCGGACCGGGTCGCGCTTTTGCACCAGATCGATCATCGCCTGGGTTTCATCGGCGTTGTGCTCGGTCGGGTTAGAGATCATGTAGTTGGCCTTGGACACCATCGCCGGCACAAACCCGCGCTCGACGGCGTCATCGCGCCAGCGCTGAACCTGCGCAATCGACGCCGCCAGCGCCTCGGCCTGAGCCTTGTCGCGGGCCAGTTGCTCAGGCGTTGGCGGTAGCTTGGCAGCGGCCGGGTTGGCCTCTTCGCGCTCGTAACGGTCGGCGTCCTGCTCGGCGCGTTGCACGCTGGTGATGTTGTCCAGCAACGAGGCAATCGCGTGCACGACTTCTACCGGCAGCTGGCTGCGCTGCGGCTCAAGCTCGGTAGCGAAGGCGCGGAAGGCCGGATCCTGTTGTTCGCCGAGAAACGCGTAGTAACGGTTGACCGCACGCACATCGAAACGCGCAGCCTCGCGGTACCAGCGCTCGGCGCCGGCGCGATCGCCCTTGCGTTCAGCCAGCACCGCCTTGTACAGCTGCGGCCGGCAGTTGAGCAGGCACGACTGTTCGTACAGGCCGAGCAGCTCGGTGGCCTGCGGCACGTCGACCAGCTCCGGGTAGACCAGAAACACCTCAAGCGTAGTGCTGGCGTTGCGGGGGTCGAGCCGGCTCGGGTAGCGCTCCAGTGCCTGTTTCATCCACGGCTGTTGGGGCTGGCGCAGGCTTGGCTGGCGCTCGATCAAGCGTGCCAGCGAAGCCAGCGCCGGGATCAACCCGCGGCCATCGGCAAAGGCCTGGTGATACAGCGCCACCGATTCTTGCGGTTTGCCATCCGGCCGCCCGGCCAGTACGTCGCCCAGCAGCAGGGCACTGGCCAGGTCACCGCGGCCGGCCAGCTCGCGCAGGTCGGCAGTGACGTCGGCGCTCGGGTCCTTGTACAAGGCGTAGCGGATCTGCTCCAGGCTCTGTCCAGCGCTGGCGGCGCTGGCACAGGCGAGGGCGATGCTGGCCAGCAGCAGGCGCGAAGGCGTCTTCAGGGTCATGACGTCAGCTCTCTCGATGAACTCAGTTCTGGCCGGTAAACGGCAGGCCCAGGAACAGGTCTACCGACACTGCTTTCTGGTAGGCCGTGGCCGGCAACGGGCTGTCTGGAGCAATGGTCAGGGACAGGTTGCGGTTAACCTCGTCAACCCGTGCATCGACCACCTTGCCGCTGAAGTGTTCATCCAGGCCAAACACCTGCATGTCCACCGAGCGAATGCGGCTGACGTCGGCCAGCTTGTCGAACGGCACGTTGGCGCGTACGAACAGGCCTTGGTCTTTCGGCAGCAGATGCATCAGCGGTGCTTCTTTATAGCCATAGCCATCCAGTGGCTGGTTTGGGAAGTACACCTGGCAGTCGCATGGGCTGTTGATCACGGTCTCGATGGTGGCGCGGCCGAGCAGGGTTTGCAGGTCGCCTGGCGAGAGGTCGGCAACCGCCTTCATGTCAGCCGGGCTGGTGAAGCTGGTGGCCAACTGAGTAGAGATGCTGGCCAGTGGCTGACCCGCTTTGACTTCGGTGGTGCCGGCCGGCAGCAGGAACTTCACATAGCCGTTGTCGGGCATGCTGATGATCTGCGCGTTGGTCGCAACCTGGGCCTGCAGGGCCGGGATGCGGAAGAACAGCATGTAGCCCTTGTAGCCAACGAATGCCAGGGCAGCCAGGCCAGCAGCGCTGTACAGCAAGGTGCCGGTCATGGCCTTGAGGCGAGCACCGGCAGAACGCGGCGAAGCGTACTTGTGTTTGCGTTCCTTGATGTAGTTTTCCCGCTGCATCACGTTGAACAGGCCATTGATGTCGGCGATCTCGCCGGACATGTAGGCGGTGATGATGTAGCGCAGGATGTCGCGCTTCTGCGCGTCGAGGTCGACGAACTGCGCGCCGACTTCGTTGCCACGCTGGGAGACGATCTTGACCTTGCCATCGATCGACAGGTCGACCTGATTCAGGCGCAGCTGGATCGATGCGTCATACAGCGCGCCGATGGTCAGCGGGCCTTCATGCAGCAGGCCGATACCGCCCAGCGAGATGTCCTGCAGGGTGGTTTCGATGACGGTCTGACCACCGCTGGCGAGGCGCACGCGGGCGTTGATGCGGGTGCGTACGTACTGGCGCTCGTCAACCGCTTCATGAACGATGTTGGCCGATGTCTTGCCCGGGGCCGCGGGACTGTTGGTCATGCTCATGTGCAGGCGCCTTTCCTTTAACGTTGCGTGAGTTCAAGAAGTACGGTGATGACCCCGAAGAAGATGGCGATGGAGGAGAACAACATCGCCTTCGAGGACCAGCGGTTTAGCGAGGTGTCAAAATCGACACTGCCGGTAGCCAGGGTGGTTTTCTGCCGGGTCCAGCTTTGCTGGTCCATATGGAACATCGCGTAGACCTTCATTACCGAGCCAACGATCTGGTTGTAATAAAGGACAAACGGATACATCGGGCTGACCGGGTGCTTGGCGAACACGAACAGCACGGTCACCAGAGTGCGCGAGATCAATACCCAGAACAGGTACACCAGCAGGTACTGGATGCCGAACACCAGGCCAGCCACCACCGAGGCGGTCAGGCCCATCAGGCAGGTCCACATCGACACCCGTTGGTCCCACAGCACGTACAGGGTGAACAACCCCAGACGCGCGCGGCCGAGCAGGGCGGTGGCGCGAAAGTTCTGCCGCAGCGAGTTGCCGTACCAGCGGAACATCAATTGCCGGGTGGCGATCCAGAAGCTGTCGCTGGGCGGGTGCTCGACGGTCAGGGTGTGGCTGTCGGGTACATAGAAGGTGTCCCAGCCGGCGCGCATCAGGCTCAGCCAGCTGGACTTGTCGTCGCCGGTCAGGAACTGGAAACGGCCCAGGCGCCAGTGCTGAAGAAAGTCTGCTTCGACGTCGCGAATGAACTCCGGGTCGATCATCACGCTGGCGCGGAAGAACGACAGCCGCCCGGTCAGGGTCAGTACCCGGTGCGACAGGGCCATCGAGCACATGTTGATGTGCCGCTGGACAAAGCGCATCGAGTGCCACTGGCGCATCAGGCGGCTACCCTCGACTTCGCAGAACTCGTTGGTAGTCAGGCCGCCGACGTCGGGCAGCACGGCAAACATCTTCACGGCGCGCTCGACACAGCCGGGCAGCATCATGGTGTCGCCATCGACCACACCGACCACCGCATCTTCCATCGGCATCTGCCGCGACAGTGCGCGGAAGGCGTGGGCCAGGCCATCACGTTTGCCGGTGCCGCGGGCGCGGACGATCACTAGCTTGATGTCGTCGCGGTCGCGCACTTCATTGCGCATGATGTCCTTGATGAAATTTTCGTCGCCCTTTTCCACGATCGAAGCAATCACCGTGCACGGCACATTCAGCCGCTGCACTTCCTGAAACACCGACTGGTAGACCTTGAAGGTGGTCGAGGTCGGGATACGGAAGCTGGTCACCACCATGAACATGTGCGAAGGCAGTGCCGCATCACCCAGGCGCTCGACTTCGCGGCGCATGCGTGGGAACCGCCAATGCAGAAAATACATGCCGCGCAGGTAGTGCACGATGGCATTGCCATAGCGCCACATCCCGAGCGTGCCGATAACAAAGATGAACAGATGATGGCTCGGGTCCAGATAAGCCGGGGCGATCATCTCCGACGCCAGCGCGATCAGCCCGGCCAGGCACGCCCAGGCGCAGAAGCTGGCGGCCGCGCGCAGGTAACCTGGGGCCTCGAAAGGTCGCTGTTGCGTTCGTTCCATGTAGCGTGTGCTCCTGTCTGCGGCCGCACCCACGGCGAACTGCCGGGGGTGCGACCTGCATCGATTACCAGCAGATGCCTTGGCGTTGCTCGTCGCTGACGCCATCCATGAACCCGACCAGGTCGATGACCTGTTTGCCCTCGTTGTTCTGCAGGGCACTGGCAAAGCGCTCGTCGTTGTTGCCCAGGACGATCACATCGGCTTCGCCGATCACTTGCTCAAGGTCGTTCTGCAGCAACGAAGACACATGCGGGATTACCGACTCGATGTAGTCGCGGTTGGCACCGAACACCCGTGCGTACTCGACGTTGGCGTCGAAGATGCGCAGGTCGTAGCCCTTGCCGATCAATTTCTCGGCCAGGGTTACCAGCGGGCTTTCGCGCAGGTCATCGCTGCCGGCCTTGAACGCCAGGCCGAGCAGGGCGACTTTGCGTTTGCCGGTGCGCTCGACCAGGTCAAAGGCGATATCGACCTGATTGCGGTTGCTGGCCATCAGCGAGGCGAGCAGGGGGTGCTCGACATCCAGCTGGCCGGCGCGGTAGGTGAGGGCGCGCACGTCCTTGGGCAGGCACGAGCCGCCGAACGCAAAGCCTGGGCGCAGGTAATAGCGCGACAGGTTGAGCTTGTAGTCCTGGCAGACCACGTCCATCACCTCCCGGCCATCGACGCCGGAGGCTTTGGCGATGTTGCCGATTTCGTTGGCGAAGCTGACCTTGGTCGCGTGCCAGACGTTGCAGGTGTACTTGATCAGCTCGGCGACTTCCACCGACTTGCGGATCACCGGCGCATCCAGGCCCTGGTACAACGAAGCCAGCAAGTCGCCCGACTGGGTGTCGAGCTCGCCGATCACGGTCATGGCCGGGAAGTCGTAGTCCTTGATCGCGGTACTTTCGCGCAGGAACTCAGGGTTGACGGCAACGCCGAAATCGGTGCCGGCCTTCTTGCCCGAGTACTGCTCAAGGATCGGAATGACCACATTCTTGACGGTGCCCGGCAGCACGGTGCTGCGCACCACGACTGTGTGGCGGCTTTGCTTGTCGCGCAGGACCGTGCCGATTTCACGGCACACGGCTTCCATATAGACCAGGTCGAGGTCGCCGTTCTTCTTGCTCGGCGTACCGACGCACAGAAGCGACAGGTCGGTGGCGAGTACCGCGGCCTGAACGTCGGTAGTACCGCGCAGGCGGCCCTGGTTGACGCCGTCTTGCAGCAGTTGCTCAAGGCCTGGCTCAACGATTGGCGACTTGCCCTGGTTGATCAGATCGATTTTCGCCTGGGAGACGTCCACTCCCAACACATGATGACCGCGCGCCGACAAGCAGCCCGCGCACACTGCGCCCACATAGCCAAGGCCAAAGATGCTGATGTTCATAGATCCCTCTCCCAGGACACGGCAAGGCCGGCCGAGATGCTCAGTTCAAGAAGTTTTCAATTAGGCAGACGCGCAGAAACAAGCCGCGAGGAAGTGGCAATACAGGCTGTTTTTTTTGGTCTTTTTTCATCCTAAAGGGGTTGCTGTTAGAACCGCAAGCGTTGATCTGCGGCTTTGTGAAAATACTTTAATCGTCGCTTGTTAAAGTTTAAAAACCGTTTTAAAACAACGACTTAAAGTTTGATGTAAGTTCGGCGTCAAAAATCTGATGCTGCTTGATTGGCAACAAAATGGCGTCGGTAAACTGTCGTTTATGTATTATTTTCATCTTGCTGACTGCGTCGGGTGCCAACTTGCGTCGAGCGGCTGTGCTAGGCATAGTTGCACTTGGTTACACCTCGGGTGCTGGAAGTGCTCGATCGCCCTTTACTGCACAGGAGGCATCTCATGAAAGGAATCGGACCTAGGCTGCGCGAAGAGCGTGAACGTCTGGCACTTACCCAGCGCAGATTTGGTGAGATCGGGGGCGTCGAGCCCAATGCTCAGGGCAAATACGAGAGTGGCGAGCGCACACCGCGTGTTGACTACCTTGCCGCGGTGGTCGCTTGCGGCGTTGACGCCAGATACGTGCTCGGTGGTGTCCGCACGCCACCGCCCATAACCAATCTAAGTGAAGACGAGACCCGCTTGCTGGGTACGTTTCGCAGCCTGTCCGCCAGTGATCAGGCTGCGCTGTGGTACCTCGCCGAGCGCTTGCTGGGTGACGCCAGCTAAAGCCTGACCAGATAGTCAGTTCAGATCGAGCAAAAGGCCTGGAATCGTGATGCGAAGGGCTAGGTCGACCTTGTAATTTTTTGTTATGGTGGCGGGATCCAATCGCCCCACTGACGAGGTGTCTGCTTGATTAGGGTCCTAGTGGTCGATGATCACGATCTGGTGCGTACCGGCATCACCCGCATGCTTGCCGATATCGACGGCTTGCAGGTGGTGGGTGAGGCGGATTCCGGTGAGACAGCCCTCAAGCTGGCCCGTGAGCTGAAACCCGATGTTGTCCTCATGGACGTCAAGATGCCTGGCATCGGCGGCCTGGAGGCGACCCGCAAGCTGCTGCGTAGCCATCCGGACACCAAAGTGGTGGCGGTCACCGTGTGTGAGGAAGACCCGTTCCCGACGCGTCTGCTGCAGGCCGGCGCCGCTGGCTATTTGACCAAGGGCGCGGCGCTGGATGAAATGGTCCAGGCCATTCGCCTGGCATTTGCCGGCCAGCGCTATATCAGCCCGCAGATCGCCCAGCAGCTGGCGCTGAAGTCATTCCAGCCGCAGGGCTCGCCGTTCGACTCGCTGTCCGAGCGAGAAATCCAGATCGCTTTGATGATCGTCGGCTGCCAGAAAGTGCAGATCATCTCCGATAAGTTGTGTCTGTCCCCCAAGACCGTCAATACTTACCGCTATCGAATCTTCGAAAAACTTTCGGTCACCAGCGATGTCGAATTGACGTTACTGGCCGTACGCCACGGTATGGTCGACGCAAGCCTCTGAGTTTCCATGTCCCCAATTTTTGATGCCAGCGCATTCCTGGCGACCTGCAGTGGTCGGCCGGGTGTGTACCGTATGTTCGACGCCGAGGCGCGGCTGCTCTATGTGGGCAAGGCCAAGAACCTCAAGAAGCGTCTGGCCAGCTATTTCCGCAAGACCGGGCTGGCGCCCAAGACTGCCGCCCTGGTGGGGCGCATCGCCCAGGTCGAAACCACCATCACCGCCAATGAGACCGAGGCACTGCTGCTCGAGCAGAACCTGATCAAGGAGTGGCGGCCGCCGTACAACATCCTGTTGCGCGACGATAAGTCTTACCCATATGTATTCCTGTCTGACGGCCAGTTCCCACGCCTGGGTATTCATCGCGGGGCGAAGAAGGCCAAGGGTCGTTATTTCGGCCCGTACCCAAGTGCTGGTGCCATCCGCGAAAGCCTGAGCCTGTTGCAGAAGGGCTTCATGGTCCGCCAGTGCGAAGACAGCTATTACGCGAACCGGACCCGGCCGTGCCTGCAATATCAGATCAAGCGCTGCAAAGGCCCCTGCGTGGACTTGGTCAGCCCAGAGGAATATGCCGAGGACGTGCGTCACTCGGTGATGTTCCTCGAAGGCCGCAGCCAGCAGTTGGGCAATGAGCTCAATGCCGAGATGGAACAGGCGGCGATGACCTTGAATTTCGAGAAGGCAGCCCAGCTGCGCGATCAGATCGCCTTGTTGCGCCGGGTGCAGGACCAGCAGTACATGGAGGGTGGCTCCGGTGAGGTCGACGTGGTGGCGGCCTTCATCAACCCGGGCGGCGCCTGTGTGCACCTGATCAGCGTGCGCGGCGGGCGGGTGCTCGGCAGCAAGAACTTTTTCCCGCAGGTGGGCATAGAAGAGGAGGTCAGCGAGGTCATGGCGGCCTTCCTCGCCCAGTATTACTTGGGCAATGCCGAACGCGAGATGCCCGGCGAGTTGATCGTCAACGTCGTCCACGAAGACTTCGCCGCTATCAGCGAAGCCGTGCAGACCTTGCGCGGGCGCGAGTTAGCTATTACCCATCGCGTGCGTGGCACCCGTGCCCGTTGGCAACAACTGGCCGTGACCAATGCCGAGCAGGCGTTGAACGCCCGGCTGGCCAACCGGCAACACATGGCCGCACGCTTTGAAGCCCTGGCCAGCGTGCTGGGCCTTGATGAAGTACCGCAGCGCCTTGAGTGCTACGACATCAGCCATTCCAGCGGTGAGGCCACTGTAGCCAGTTGCGTGGTGTTCGGCCCGGAAGGCCCGATCAAGTCCGACTATCGCCGTTTTAACATCGAAGGCATTACCGGCGGTGACGACTATGCCGCCATGCACCAGGCACTGATGCGCCGCTATGGCCGGATCCAGGCCGGCGAGGGCAAATTGCCCGATGTGTTGCTGGTCGACGGCGGTAAAGGTCAGTTGAACATGGCCCGCGACGTCATGCAGGAACTGGGCATCAGCGACCTGACCTTGCTCGGCGTAGCCAAGGGCGTGACCCGCAAGGCCGGCTTCGAGACCCTCTACCTCAACGACGTAGCCCACGAGTTCACCCTCAAGGGCGACTCTGCTGCGCTGCACTTGATCCAGCAGATCCGCGACGAAGCGCACCGTTTTGCTATCACCGGCCACCGTGCCCGGCGCGGCAAGGCCCGACGCACCTCCAGCCTGGAAGACGTCGCCGGGGTTGGCCCGAAGCGCCGCCGCGAGCTGCTGAAACATTTCGGCGGGCTGCAGGAGCTCAATCGCGCCAGTATCGACGAGATAGCCAAAGCACCCGGAATCAGTAAAAAGCTTGCCGAGTCGATTTATGCCAGCCTGCATAGCGAGTAGAATGCCCAGTTCAACTCGCAGCCAGTCGTACCGATGAATATTCCAAATCTGCTCACCGTTCTACGCGTCCTGCTCATCCCGATCTTCATTCTGCTGTTCTATGTGCCCTATCACTGGAGCTACATGGCTGCCAGTACGGTGTTTGCCATCGCCGCTGCCACCGACTGGCTGGACGGCTATCTGGCCCGTCGTCTGCAGCAGAGCACTGCGCTCGGTGCCTTCCTCGACCCGGTCGCAGACAAGCTGATGGTCGCGGTTGCTCTGGTGCTGCTGGTACAGGTACACGCGAACTTCTGGCTGACCTTGCCTGCGGCGGTGATCATTGGCCGCGAGATCGTTGTTTCGGCGCTGCGTGAGTGGATGGCCGAGTTGGGGGCGAGGGCACATGTTGCCGTGTCCAATCTGGGCAAGTGGAAGACTGCGGCGCAGATGCTGTCCCTGGTGATCTTGCTGGCCAACCCGCCGGTCTTTGGCTTCTGGGTTGTGCTGGGCTATGGTCTGCTGCTGGTAGCTGCAGCGCTGACGTTGATCTCCATGATCAATTACCTGGTCGCCGCCTGGCCGCATCTGCGTGAAGGTTCAGAGCCGAAATAAAACTTTTTTGAATCAAGGGCTTGACGGCGTTTGGCAGATCGCTAGAATAGCGCCATCACCAAGCGGGAATAGCTCAGTTGGTAGAGCACGACCTTGCCAAGGTCGGGGTCGCGAGTTCGAGTCTCGTTTCCCGCTCCAAATATCGGTCTGCAGAAGGAAGGTAATTTCTGCAAGGCCTTGAAAAAAGACGCTTCGGCGTCTTTTTTCGTTCCAGGCCAAACCACTCCGATCCATGGGCCGCCAGACTTTTTGCTCCAGGAATCAGCCCATGAAGCCCGCACTCCCATTCGCTGGAGCGGGAGACCTGGATCCCCGCGGTGTGCCCGAGCCAAAAGGCGACGTCGCTACTCCGGTCGCCTGATTGGAGTATTCTCACTGCAGCTCACTCCTGGCTACCCAGACACTCTACAAGACGCCCCCCCAGGGGTGCTCGGTAAGCAATCCCTGCGTCAAAGTCAGCGTCAGCTCGCGCTCGGCTGCGCTGCGTTCATCAGCCAGCATGCCCACCGCTTCAATGACTTGCTGCTCGTTGGCGCCTTCCTCGGGCACCAGCAGCGTTTCGAGGCGGTCATGGTAGGATTGGTTCAGCGCCTCGTATTGTTCCGCAAAGGTCTCACGCAGAAAATCGATCCAAAAGCCATGCTGCGCCATCGAATCTGCGATACGGGCGTTGGTCTCTGCCTGCAGGATGGTCCGGGCGGCGTCACGCAGGCGAGCGTCGTTCACGTCGGAGAATATCCGGTGATACATGTAGCGCGCCTGGGCCGGCAGCCCCAGCGGGCGCACCAGACCGGCGCGATACGCCAGGTGTATTTCCACTTCATCGATCAGCCCGTGGGGGTTGCTGGTTCTTAGCTCCCTTATGTGCTGCGCCGCGACGCGATCTACCTCGTCAAGCCGGTACAGCTCGCGGCCCAGCTGCACCAGTGCCGGGCTCATCTCTGCGCTGCCCAGCCCGGCCGTGCGGGTGGCGACCAAGGCGCGCACCTCGAACAAACTGAGCATCAACAGCATCTGGTCTGCGCAGGTCCGCGGGCCCGCTGCTTGCTGAAAAATCGCCTCCCGCACTTGTGTATTCTCCACGCACACCTCAACCAGCGCCCAGATGCGCCTGCGCAAATCGATGCCCTGAAGGTCATAATCACTGGATCGGCCGAGGTCGTTGAGAAACCGCATGAGATCATCGCAACCCGGTTGTTGCGTCAGGGCCAGCCACTGTTCGGAGCGGATGGCACGTTCCTCAACGCTGAAGTCGGCCAGCCATCGCTCGAGCGACTCCTGTCCGCCAGGCCCATGACGTCGCGTAGGCAATGCTCCCGCACCGGCCTCGCCCAGGGTGCTGCGCAAGGCGGTCTGGGTCGGCTCGGGTAACGGGTTGTCATGCAGGCTCAACCCGGCCAGTCGGCGGTGCGACCGAGCAAGGGTCGGGCTCATGTCCTGTATGTGATTGTCGCGCAGATCGATGTCTTCAAGCGCAGGGTGCATGTACACCTCTACAGGCAATTCGCTCAGGCCGCAGTGGCGCAAATGCAGGCGCTGGAGGTTGAGCAGACTGCCCAATGGCGGCAGCTGCCCGATCGGATTATGCGACAGGTCCAGCACCCGCAGTCTGGACAATGCACTGAGCCTGGCCAGGCCTGCATCGTCGATCACGATCTGATTGCGCGTCAGGCGCAGCTCGCTGAGCTGGGTCAGTGCCTGCAGGCCATCTGGAATGCCGCCTAGCAGATTGTCACTGAGGTCCAGGGTGCGCAGGTTGGCGAACCGTTGCAAAAACCCCTCGGTGATGTGCGTCAAATGCGCGCGGCGCAGAATTAAGTGCGTGACATGGTCAAAAGTCACCTGCGCCGGCAGCACCGGCAGACTATCGATACGCTCGCTATCTATCACCAGACGGTACTCGCCGTCCGCGTCAGGCCGCTTGCGCCGCCAGCACTGGCGAATGCGTCGAGCGATCAGGCGGCGGCGCTCGGGCAGAGGCGCAACAGTGGCCTCCCGGCGCCACGCGCCCAGGCTCTCGCCCAGTCCGATCAGGTGCTGCTGCAGGCTGTGCAAGTGGTCCCACGGTTGCTCACCCTGCAAGCGAACGCGCTCCAGGTAGACCTCTATCTCCATGTCGGTCAACGTCGGGAAGATTTGCTGATAACCGCGAAGCAGCGCGCGTCGTGAGCCTTCCGGGCGACCGCTGAGTACATAGCCGATGCGTCCATCACCCAGACGCATTGGAGGTCGGGGGGTGCCGATCGGCGCCATGCCCAGCAGCCGTGCCGCCTCGTTGCGGTCTGCGAAGGCTAGATCTGCAAGGGTGCTGGCCAGCTTCGCCGGCGATGCTGAGGCTTCGCCCAGCGCCACCCGTTGCTGCGTGTCCAGCACATGCAGCAGGGCCTTGAACAGATCGTCGCCAGCCAGGGAACCGGGCTTGGCGAAACCTGCCTTGTCGGTAGCAAGGTAGCCTCGTACGGTGCGGATCAGAGAGTGGGTCTGCGTGGGCTGTTCAGCGCCAATGCTGGCCGCGACATCACCGTTGAGCTGTGTGTCGCGCACCTCCACTCGCACCGTCGATTGCCAGGGCCATGCGGTGTGAAGCAAGCCCAGGGCCAGCTGCTCTGTGTCAGGCGTCACAGCAACTGGCTGCTCGAAGCCTGCGCAAGCGCGATCCAGGCGTGCGTCGCGCAGTTCCCAGCGAGCCTTTTCGGCCAGCGCCAGTGGCACCCTCTGTTGCTCCAGCAACTGGGTGAGATCGCTGTCGCTGGCGGCTGCGACCAACGCTCTGCCCGAGCGGATCGTCAGGCCAGGAAAGGCGCGGTGCAAGGGCTGTGCTGGGTCGCTCGGAACCGGCTGCGTCTCCTGCCAGTATGCCTCGAATGCTTGCCCGCGCAGGCGTGGGAACGACTCGTGGGCTACGTACCGTTGCAGTGCGTCACAGAGCCGGGCAGGGGCAGGGGCGTTTTCCAGATGCAGGCGCCGTAGGCACGCTTCATCCATGCCTACACTGCGCAGCAGCGAGCTGGCCAAGTCATGCCTGGCCAAACCGAGGTTCGAACCGAGCCTCCTCATCAGCATTCCCGCATCTTGCCAGTCATGTGGTCGCTCCAAGGCGTGGTGCACGCCACCAGCCTCGTTTTCCTCCAGGGCTATTGCTGCCGCTTGAGCACGATCGGGGTGCACCACGGTTGGGCGCTCCTCACTTTGTCCCAAACGGTAAGCCTGCTGCGCGATCGACACGTGTGGCTTGCCCCGCAGAACACCTCGCTGGCCCGACATCAGGCTGGTGCCTGCCATCGAGTAGCCCGGCAGGTCAGCTCGTGCCAGGCGCTGCTCACCTGTGGGCGTGAGCACGGGTGCCAGCTCATCAACGGCAGCTTCTCGAGCCAGTATCCCGCCTGTTGCGGCTCCGGCGGCCGCCCCTAATCCGATCATCGCAACGTTTTGGGCTACAGACATCAGGTGGCTAAGCGCTGCCTCACGATCGCCCAGCTCCCAGTCCTGGTAACCCTCGAATACGTTGTTTGTTACCTGGTGCGCAGCCAGCGCAAGCAATGGCAAGCCAAGCTCTGGTACGAAGAAAGCGGCCAGCCCAAGCATGTCCACGCCGAGTCCTTTGAAGAAATGCATGCGCCGGTCGCGTTCCTGGCTATCGACAGCGCTGTTGGGGACTGCCAAGGCTTGAGCGTCCTGCAGTACCTTATCGATCTGCACCTGACGCAGGTGCTCGGCCAACGAACCGGTAATAAGCTGCTGGCGCCCGTCCAGGTGCATCGGCTGCTGGGCAGCGCCTTGGCCCAGCAAACCCTTCAATTGCTGGCTGACGTGCATCCGGTCATGCTTTTTGATGAACCGTTGGAAGAACGTTCGATAGGCTGGATCGCGCAGACGGCTACCCAAGGTGTTGAACACTTGCGACCATGACCCATAGACGTTCAGGGCCCCATGCGGATCGTCAGGGATCCACACCATCAGGCTCTGCGGCGCAGTGGTTGTTGCACTCGAGCGCGGCTGGAACACCGTTACACCAGTGATCACCCGCCCCAGCAGTCGAAGCTCGCTGAACGTACCTGCGGCGCTTTCGGCTGGAGCCGATACAGCGTTCAGCATCTCATCAAGCAGCACCCCCTCAACCTCGCCTTTGAGGCGCGCCAGTTGCGCAGCCGCCAGCAGGTTCGTGCGCCATGCTTCTTCGAGTATGGCGTTGACGCTGCGCCGGCGGCTGTCGTCTGCAAACAGCACCTGCTTGAGATGTTGCTGATAAAGCGCGCCCACATCCAGAGAACGGCACAGGCCGGCAAATGCACGAGGTCGCAGCGCGATCAGCGTACCGTCTGCATCTTGCAGCCTGGACTCTGGCAACCAGGCCGACTCGGAGGTTTCCCGGCGCTCGAAGTTGTGCAGGGCGCAGGCCAGCAGGCTTTGCTCCGAGGTTGTGGGGACCACACGATCGGGAACTGTGCTGACACCTGATGGGTAACGCACGTGTACCACCCGGCGGAGCTTGGCCGTGTGGACATCCACTGGGCGCTGCGCGAGCCTTTGCAGCGCTGCGTCCAGCGATGTGCTGGCGAAGCTGTCCAGGGGTTCTATCTGGGCGAAAAGAAGCGTCAGCTGTTCGCGCGCACGCTGTTGCGCGATCAGTGCCTGATGCAGAACAGAACGTTGATCGGCGGTAGCCGCGGTCAGCCAGTCTGGTAAGCGATCTGCTATGAGGGTATCAACGGAAGTGTCCGGGAATAGAGTATCTTTCATAACGCACCAATGAGCGCAAAACGCTCATTCAGCCCGCGTTGTCACCGGCGCGTGCGGTAGTTATGTCGATGACAGCGGGTACTGGGACGCCAAGATCGAGAGCGATCCGCGCCGAACACATGAGAATGCAGCGCAATGAACGCTGGCAGGAGGGCTGTGGTTTTTTGATTGATGTTGGGCAAGACAGGTTCACAACTGGCAAAAATGATAGGGCTGCTTCCTGAAATGATCAGCACTGAAGCCGCTGACGGCAAAGTCGACGGCTTGGTTGCCGAGTCGGATCACTCCCACTGCATCTCGCCCTTGGCCACCTTGGCACTCAGCTCCAACGAGCTGTCCCCGCCCAAATCCGGATAGCGCTTTTTCATCGCCGCAATCAGCTCAGCGGAGTTGTCAGCCTTGGCAGTCTCTTTGTCAAACGCGCGAATGTAGTCAGCGGTGAACTGAACAGCTTGCAGGCCCTTAGGGAATGTCCCGTTGAAATGCCCTGGTATCACCGTGGCCGGTGCCAGTGCCTTGATCTGCTCCAGCGTCGCCAACCAGTGCTCATGGGAGGCGGCGCTCTGCGTATCAGCCATCCACACATGCTCACCCCATTGCACCGGAATGCCGCCAACCACCGTCTTGATCGAAGGAATCCAGACAAAGGTGCGCTCTGGCGTCGGGCCATCGAGGCCGATGATCTTCAGTGGCTGACCTTCCAGCATCAGGGTATCGCCGCTGAGGGGCTGCGGCACCACGATCTGCCGCGGCGCATTGGCGCCAAGCTCGGGAGCCCAGATTTTCAGTTTCGCGTCTTTGCTGGCGTTGATATGGGCAACGGTCTGCGCGGTGGCGACAACTTTTGCCTGAGGGAATGCGCGCACCAAAGTGTCCAGCCCGAAGTAATAGTCAGGGTCGCCATGGCTGATGTAGATGGTCGTCAAATGCTTGCCGGAGGCCTTGATCCGGGCTGCAAGTTTGGCGGCCTCCTGCGCGGAGAACTGGGCGTCGATCAGGATTGCGTCCTGCTTGCCTTCGACCAGTACCGATGACACGGCAAAGATTGCCGCTTCGCCTGGATTGAACACATCCACAGTCAATGCCTGATGCGCAGGCCTGGTCATGGCGGGCGGCTCGCTGACTGGGCTGGCAGCGGGTGCGGTGCCAGCCACTAGCATGGCGAAGGCGCCGGTCAAGGCTGAGAGGACAAATCGCGGTGTTTGCATCGGAGTTCACTCGGCAAAGATTGAAAGGAATGGGGCAACGCCCTTGGATTGAAGCGCACTGTCCGCATCAACGTGTAACGAAAATCAGCCCTCAGCTATTAGCGCTTTCTAAATTAAGTAATCATTAACCTGAGAGTAATGATCAGCCCCGGGCGTTGATTGATCGGCCTGAACTGCCAGCCTTAAATGACTCCACGAAAGCGCACCCGTGGAGTTGCAGAATGACAACAAGAACCTCCCCCCCACCGCAATGGTCGCGGCGGCGCAGCGAAAAGCAGCGCCGCCTTGAGCAGGTGCGAGACCTTGCCGATGGCGTGGTGTTGCCCAGCGAGCGGATCGTCGAAGCCCTTGAGCGCCTGATCGCCCCTGGTGACCGGGTGGTACTCGAAGGCAATAACCAGAAGCAGGCAGATTTTCTCTCGCGCTCGCTGGCCAAGGCCGACTCCGCTCGCCTGCATGACCTGCACATGATCATGCCCAGTGTCAGCCGTGCCGAGCACCTTGATCTGTTCGAGCGCGGCATCGCCCGCAAGCTCGACTTCTCCTTCGCTGGGCCGCAGAGTCTGCGCATCGGCCAGTTGCTTGAAGACGGCCTGCTCGAAGTCGGCGCCATTCACACATACATCGAGCTGTACTCGCGCCTGCTGGTCGACCTGATCCCCAACGTTGCCCTGGTTGCCGGCTTCATGGCCGACCGCGAGGGCAATATCTACACCGGCGCCAGCACCGAAGACACTCCGGCGCTGGTCGAGCCTACGGCGTTCAGCGATGGCATCGTCATCGTTCAGGTCAATCAGTTGGTTGACGACGTGCGCGACCTGCCGCGGGTGGATATCCCGGCGTCCTGGGTCGACTTCGTGGTGGTCGCGGACAAGCCGTTCTATATCGAACCGCTGTTCACCCGCGACCCACGCCACATCAAGCCGGTGCACGTGCTGATGGCGATGATGGCGATCCGCGGCATCTACGAAAAACACAACGTGCAGTCGCTCAATCATGGCATCGGTTTCAACACCGCGGCCATCGAGCTGATCCTGCCGACCTACGGCGAGTCACTGGGCCTGAAGGGCAAGATCTGCCGCAACTGGACACTGAACCCGCACCCGACATTGATCCCCGCGATCGAAACCGGCTGGGTGCAGAGCGTGCATTGCTTTGGCACTGAATTGGGCATGGAGGACTACATCTCCCAGCGCCCAGACGTGTTCTTCACCGGCCGCGATGGCTCGATGCGCTCCAACCGCATGATGTGCCAGTTGGCCGGGCAGTACGCAGTCGACCTGTTTATCGGCGCCACGCTGCAGGTTGACGGCGACGGTCATTCCTCGACCGTCACCCGTGGCCGCCTGGCCGGCTTTGGCGGTGCGCCGAACATGGGCCACGACCCCCGCGGTCGGCGCCATGCAACGCCGGCCTGGCTCGACATGACCACCCCGGTGACTATGCTCGAACGCGGTCGCAAGCTGGTGGTGCAGATGGTCGAGACCTTCCAGGAGGGCGGCAAACCCACCTTCGTCGATACCCTCGATGCGGTCGAGGTAGCCAGGAAGGTCGGTATGCCGCTGGCGCCGGTGATGATTTACGGCGACGACGTGACCCACCTGCTCACCGAAGAAGGCATTGCCTATCTGTACAAGGCACGCACGCTCGAAGAGCGCCAGGCGATGATCGCGGCGGTTGCCGGCGTGACCAGCATCGGCTTGCGCCACGACCCTAAAGACACCGCACGCATGCGCCGCGAAGGGCTGATCGCCTTGCCCGAAGACCTTGGCATCCATCGCAATCAGGCCTCGCGTGCGTTGCTCGCCGCCAAGAGCATCGCCGAGCTGGTCGACTGGTCCGGCGGCCTGTACAACCCGCCCGCACGCTTCAGGAGCTGGTGATGACTGCATCCATTCAGATCCACGCACCACTGCCGTTGTCGCACCAGTTGGCCGACCTGGCGGTTGAAGCGCTGATCGACGAAGCCGATCTGTCGCCCAAACCGGCCCTGGTCGACCGCCGTGGTAGCGGCGCCCACAGTGATTTGCACCTTGGCCTGATGCACGCTTCGGCGCTGTCGCTCTGGCCATGCTTCAAGGAGATGGCCGAGGCCGCCATGCTCCACGGAGAGGTCGGCCAGCCATTGCGCGAAGCCCTCGGCCGCATTGGCCGGGAAGGCGAGACAGCCATGCGCGTCACTACTGCCGGCATCAATACTCACCGTGGTGCCATCTGGGCACTGGGCTTGCTGGTCGCTGCCCGTGCCCTTGATCCAATCAACAACGATGCCGCATCGATTGCCGCACGGGCAGGGCGCATCGCCCTGATCGACGACCGCTATGCGCCGCGTCAGCACGACAGTCATGGCCTGCAAGTACAGCGCCGCTTCGGCGTGCGTGGTGCCCGCGAAGAGGCGCAGTTGGGCTTCCCGACGGTACTCGCCTACGGCTTGCCGCAGTTGGCCAAAAGCCGCGCTGCTGGCAGTGGCGAGCAGAACGCGCGGCTGGACGCGTTGCTGGCGATCATGAGCCAGTTGCACGATACCTGCGTGCTCTGGCGGGCAGGCCTCGAAGGCCTGCAGGCCATGCACCAAGGTGCCCGTGGCGTACTGGATGCTGGCGGCAGCGCAACCCTGGCCGGGCGCCGTGCGCTGCGCCAACTGGATACGCGCCTGCTGGCGCTGAACGCCTCACCGGGCGGCGCCGCTGACCTGCTGGCGGCCTGCCTGCTGCTTGATAACTTCGGGAGCCTTTGAGCATGGAAACCTTGTCTTTCAGATTTCCGGCCGGCGCGCCGGCAACCAACCGAGCCTTGGTCGGCTGTGTCGGCTCAGGCGACCTCGAAGTGCTGCTCGAACCTGGCACCAGCGGTGTACTGAACATCAACGTAGTGACCTCGGTAAACGGCAGTGCGCCGCGCTGGGAGCAGCTTTTTCAGCGCCTGTTCGCCGAGCACAGCCTGCCCGCCATGAACATCGACATCCACGACTTCGGCGCCACGCCTGGCGTAGTACGGCTGAGGCTGGAACAAGGCTTCGAGGAGATCAACCATGACTGACATCGACCGTTTACTGCAGGCCTGCAGCTTTGTTGAACTCAGCGCCCGCGAGCGCGCCCGCGCCTTGCTCGATGCCGGCAGCTTTCGCGAATTGCTTGGGCCGTTTGACCGGATGATGTCGCCGTGGCTACCCCAGCAAGGCATCGTGCCCCAGGCTGACGATGGCGTGATCATCGCCAAGGGCAGCCTCAATGGCCAGCCGTTGCTGGTGGCCGCCATCGAAGGCGTATTCCAGGGCGGCAGCATGGGCGAAGTCGGCGGCGCCAAGATCGCCGGGGCGCTGGAGCTGGCGGTCGAAGACAACCGTAACGGCATACCCACCGCCGCTGTGCTGCTGCTGGAAACCGGTGGCGTGCGCTTGCAGGAAGCCAACCTCGGCCTGGCCGCGATCGCCGAGATCCAGGCCGCGATAGTCGAGCTGCGCCAGTACCAGCCCGTGATCGGCCTGATCGCAGGTTCAGTCGGTTGTTTTGGCGGCATGTCGATTGCCGCTGGGCTATGCAGCCGGTTGATCGTCACCCGCGAAGCACGCCTGGGCCTGAATGGGCCGCAGGTCATCGAGCAGGAAGCCGGCATCGAGGAATACGACTCGCGCGACCGGCCGTTCATCTGGAGCCTGACCGGCGGCGAGCAACGCCACGCCTGCGGCCTGGCCGACGCCTATGTGGCGGATGATCTGGCCAAGGTACGTGAGGCGCTGGTAGCACAACTCGCTGCAGGCGAACCGGCGTTGCCGCGCAGCCGTCGCCACGCTGACTTCCTCGCGCTGTTGGCCACGCTGGGCACTGACTGTGCGCAAGTCGACGCTGCGCTGACGCGGGCGCTGTATCAAGGAGAACTGCAATGAGCCGTGGTCTTGAGTGGATTCGGGCGCTGGCCCAGGGCAGCGAGCTGCCAGGCTATCCCGCCTCGGTAAAAGTCATCGACGGCGAGTTGGGCAACCGTCCTGCACGCTTCATCGCGGTTGTGCCCGACGCGCAAAACCCCTTCCCAAGGGCTCGCGATGGCGAGGTCGGCCTGCTCGAAGGCTGGGGCCTGGCCAAAGCTGTCGATGAGGCGATTAAGGCTGACCAGGGCGGCACGCCGCGGGTGTTGGTCGCCGTGGTCGATGTGCCCAGCCAGGCTTACGGCCGCCGTGAAGAGGCGCTGGGGATCCATCAAGCGCTGGCTGGCGCGGTAGATGCTTATGCCCGGGCGCGCCTGGCAGGGCATGCACTGATTGGACTGCTGGTGGGCAAGGCCATGTCCGGGGCGTTTCTCGCCCACGGCTATCAGGCGCAGCGCTTGATCGCGCTGGATGATCAAGGGGTGATGGTGCATGCCATGGGCAAGGCGGCAGCTGCGCGGATTACCTTGCGCAGTGTCGAGGAGCTGGAGGCTCTGGCTGCAAAAGTGCCGCCCATGGCCTACGACATCGCCAGCTATGCCTCGCTCGGCCTGCTCTGGGAGCGGGTCAAGGTGGACGCGGTCGAGCAGCCGACTGCCGCCGATATCGGCAAGGTGCGCGCGGTGCTGGAAAGCGCTGTGGACGACATCGGCAGCAGTACTGATCTGCGCGGGCGACTGGGCGCGCCCAACCGGGCGATGTCTGCCCAGGTTCGGCAACTGCTGCGCGAGCAATGGTGAAAGCATGAACGCACACGACCTGCTGTGGGGCATGGCCCCGGACCATTTGCCTGCAGACGCCCCCGCGTGGGCGCGGCAGATGCTGCTGGCCGGTCAGCCGGTGGTGGTGCGCCGCGCCGTAGCCGGTGCGGGGCGCGTGGCGGTCGGCGTGCGTGGCAGTCAGCGCGGCGAGCGTCTGGCGGCTGAAATGCCCGTCGCCTCGATCAAGCGCCGTTGCAGCCCTGAACAGCTGCGCGGCGAGGGCAGGGCAGAGCTGGCTGCGCTGCAGGCACTGCACGCTGTTACGCCGTTTATGGACAGCCTCGGCCTGTCTTGGGGGCCGACCGGAGGGGTGGGCTATCAGTTGGCGACGGGGATCGCTGTGCTGCACCACGGCAGCGATCTGGACCTGGTTTTGCGCACGCCCGCAGCCTTGACTCGCGTCGATGCGAAAGCGCTGTATCAGGTGTTGTGCGC
This sequence comes from Pseudomonas sp. EZ-C24, assembly GCF_014525325.1. NCBI lineage: Bacteria > Pseudomonadati > Pseudomonadota > Gammaproteobacteria > Pseudomonadales > Pseudomonadaceae > Pseudomonas > Pseudomonas sp. EZ-C24. The sequence goes on from NZ_JACDIU010000013.1 coordinate 71,260, forward strand.
TGCACCGTGCCGTATCGACCTGCAGCTGGAAACACCCTTCGGCGCCGTCGCGTTGGCTGAATGGGCCGGCGCTTCAAAGCGGGTGCTGCTCAAAAGCCGCCACGGTGCATGCCTGGTCAGCGACCCGTGGTCAGTATTGGAACTGTCGGCATGAGCAGCTTGTTTGCCTTCCCCGGCCAAGGCGCGCAACGGCCCGGCATGCTCCAGCAATTGCCGGATGCGGCCGTGGTGCGTGCCTGCGTGGAGGAGGCCAGCGACGTGCTGCAGCAGCCGGTGTTGCAGCTCGACACGGCGCAGTCGCTGGCGTCTACCCGTGCGGTGCAACTGTGTCTGCTGGTGGCCGGTGTCGCCCATGCGCGCTGGTTGCTGGAGCGCAGCCCGGCGCCGGACTACGTTGCCGGTCTGTCGATCGGCGCTTACCCAGCGGCAGTCATAGCCGGGGCTTTGACCTTCGCCGATGCCCTGCGGCTAGTGGCGTTGCGCGGCGAACTGATGCAACAGGCCTATCCCGAGGGCTACGGCATGACCGCGATCATCGGGCTTGATCAAGGCACTGTCGAACGACTGCTTCAAGACTCGGCGCAGCCGCTGTACCTGGCCAACATCAATGCCGACAACCAGTTCGTGATCGCCGGCAGCGATACGGCCATGGCCGCGCTTGCCCGCCAGGCCCTGGCGCTGGGTGCCGGCGCGTGCAAGCGGCTGGCGATGAGCGTGCCGTCCCACTGTGCGCTGCTCGATGCGCCTGCCGCCGAACTGGCGGCTGCATTCGCCGAGGTGCCGCTCAAACGCCCGCAACTGGGTTACCTGAGCAGTACCAGCGCTCGCCAACTGCATGACCCAGAAGCCCTGCGCCGCGACCTGGCGCTGAACATGTGCCGCACCGTCGACTGGTACGGCACGCTGTGCAATGCCTACGAGCGCGGTGTACGGCTGCTGATCGAACTGCCCCCCGGCACCGTCCTCAGCGGCCTGGCGCGGCGTGTATTCAACTCCGGTACGGTGATCGCCTGCCAAGGCGCCCGCGCCGACACCCTGGATGCCCTGTTGCGGCGGGAGGTGAACGCCAGCGACTGACTGCCCGCATTTCGAAGAACAACAACAAAACAACTTCGATTCAACGTGAGGAAAACAACAATGATCATTTACGGTGTGGCCTTGCTGGCCATCTGCACGCTTGCCGGTGTCATCCTCGGCGACTTCCTTGGCGTTCTGCTCGGGGTCAAATCCAACGTCGGCGGGGTCGGCATTGCCATGATCCTGCTGATCTTCGCCCGCCTGTACATGCAGCGTAACGGCGGCATGAGCAAAGAGTGCGAGCTGGGCGTGGGCTTCTGGGGCGCGATGTACATCCCCATCGTGGTGGCCATGGCTGCGCAGCAAAACGTCGTCACCGCCTTGCATGGCGGCCCGGTCGCGCTGCTGGCAGCGATCGGCTCGGTCCTGCTGTGTGGCGCCACCATCGCCCTGATCAGCCGCACCCACCGGGGAGAACCGCTGGAAAAGGAGGTCGTTGAAACCTCCAGCGCAGTCGCACCGGTCGGAGGTCGCTGATATGGAAGTCATCCTCAAAGCACTTGAACACAACAGCCTGATCACTGCCTTCGCCGTAGTCGGCGCAGTGATGTGGATCTCGGTAATCCTCTCCAAGCGCCTGACCTTTGGCCGCGTGCACGGCTCGGCGATTGCCATCGTCATCGGCCTGGTGCTGGCTTGGGTGGGCGGCACCCTTACCGGCGGGCAAAAAGGCCTGGCCGACCTGACCCTGTTCTCCGGCATCGGCTTGATGGGCGGCGCCATGCTGCGCGACTTCGCTATCGTCGCCACCGCCTTTGAAGTGCAGGCCACCGAAGCACGTAAGGCCGGCATGATCGGCGCAATCGCACTGCTGTTGGGTACAGTGCTGCCGTTCGTGGTCGGTGCGGCAGTCGCCTGGAGTTTCGGCTACCGCGACGCGGTGAGTATCACCACCATCGGTGCCGGCGCCGTCACCTACATCGTCGGTCCGGTCACTGGTGCCGCGCTGGGCGCCAGTTCCGAAGTGATGGCGCTGTCGATCGCCACCGGCCTGATCAAAGCTATTCTGGTGATGGTCTTCACCCCCGTCTCGGCGCGCTGGCTGGCGCTGGACAACCCACGCTCGGCGATGGTCTTCGGCGGCCTTGCCGGTACCGTCAGCGGCGTTACCGCAGGCCTCGCGGCAACCGACCGCAGGCTGGTGCCATATGGCGCATTGACCGCAACCTTCCACACCGGACTTGGCTGTTTGATGGGGCCATCGATCCTGTACTTCTGCGTACGCGGCCTGGTCGGCTGATAGTACCTTTGACAAACGCCCCGGCCCCGAACGCCGGGGCGTTTGCGTTTCAGCCTTCGCGTTGGCGGCTGTACATCCGGCATTCGGCAACCAAGGCGAGCAGGTTCGGGTCGCGCTCGCGAGTCTTCAAGAACACCGCACCGATATGCTGCTGATGACGGTAACGCGCCTGCAGCGGGATCAGCCGAATCCGGTTCTCGTACACCGCCGAAATCCGCCCCGGCAACAGCGCATAACCCACCCCGGAACTGACCATGCTCAGCAGGGTGAAAATGTCATTCACCTGCATCGCCACATTCGGCTTGAACCCCGCCTGCTCGAATACCCGCTCGCCATCGCGGTGGGTGGCAAAGCCCTGGGTCAGGGTGATGAAGGTCGAATTGGCCAGATCCGCCAGGTCGACCTCCTGCTCCTGAGCAAATGGCGAATCGGTCGGCACCGCCAGGAAGATATCGTCCGAGAACAGCGGCAACTGCTCGCACGCCGCATCGCAGGTGCTCTCATCCAGCGAGACCAGAATCGCGTCCAGCTCGAAGTTTTTCAGGCGGTACATCAAGTCCACGTTCGAGCCCAAGGTCAGGTCGATGTTCAGCTCGCTGCGGCGCAGCTTCAAGCCCATTACCAGCAGCGGCACGGTTTTCACCGTCAGCGAATACAGCGCGCCTAGCTTGAACCGCTCCGACGAAAAGCCCGCCGCCTCGCGTGTGGCGCGGACCATCTCGGTGGTGTCCTGGATCAGCTTGCGGGCCTTCTCTTCAAGCACGTAGGCGCTCTCCAGCGGCGTCAATGTACGGCCCTCGTGCTTGAACAGTGGGCAGCGCAGGGCGTTTTCCAGGGAATGGATGGCCCGGTGCACGCTGACACTGCTGGTGTCCAGCGCGCTGGCTGCACGGGCCAGGTTACCGCTGTGCATGAAGGCGAGGAATATTTCGAGCTTCTTCAGGGTGAGCTCTTCGTCGATCTGCATGTGGGCCTCGGGAGCGGTGGGGCGGTTTTCAGTTGCTGCTGACGAGCGAGGGGTAGGGCGGGATCAGGATAGGGCGTTGGAGCTTGGGCGGCAATTTGTATTCAGGGTGGGTGAACAGTGGTGGGTTGTGGATGGCCTCGGCAGCTATTGCGGTGTGGTTTTGCGTGCAGAGGCCGTGGGCAAACTACTCTTTGGGGAGTCGTGTGCGGCGACGACCGTATAGTTTTTTCTTGCGCGACGGTTCGCGTGCGGGTGCCTCTTCAAAGGCTTCAGCAGGCGGCGCTGCAGCTTTGACGTTGAACAGGCGGCAGAGGATGTACCAACAGATGGCGAGTGAAAAGTTGTGGTTCCTAGCCATGACAGCCGCGGCTGAACGGCGCCGCTGACGCGGCGCCGTTCCCCTTCACTCCACCGTCTTAGGCGCAAAGCGCAATATCAAACAAGCAATCACCGCCGACAGTAGCGACCCCAGCAAAATCCCGATCTTGGCTTTATCAATCAGCTCAGCCTGCCCCGGAAACGCCAACTCACCGATAAACAGGCTCATGGTGAAACCAATCCCACAGAGCATGGCCACCCCGTAAATCTGCAACCAGCTGGCCCCCTGCGGCTTCGAAGCCAGGCCAGTCTTGACCGCCAGCAACACCCCGGCAAACACCCCAAGCTGCTTGCCCAGCAACAGCCCAAGGGCAATCGCCAGCGGCAGGGGCGCAAACACGTCGCTCCAGCTCAAGTGGGTAAACGCCACGCCGGCATTGGCAAAGCCGAACGCGGGTACGATCAGGAAACCTACCCACGGCGCAATGGCATGCTCCAGCGTCAGCAGCGGGCTCTTGGCATCGCCGGCGGTGTAAGGGATCAGCAGTGCGCCGACCACGCCAGCGATGGTCGCGTGCACGCCGGACAGCAGGGTGAAGTACCACAGGGCGGCGACGCCGATCATGTATGGCCACAGGCTGACCACGCGCAGGCGGTTCAAGCCCAGCAGCAGGGCGACGATAGCGCCGGCGCCGGCGAGGGCGATGAGGTTGATCGAGGAGGTATAGAACAGCGCGATGATCGCTACTGCGCCCATGTCGTCGATGATCGCCACCGATACCAGCATCACTTTCAGCGACAGCGGTGCGTGCTTGCCGAGCAGCGCCAGGGCGCCGACGGCAAAGGCGATGTCGGTGGCGGCGGGGATTGCCCAGCCACCGGCCAGGCCGGGCTCTACAGCGGACACCTTGAGGTAGATCAGCGCTGGCACTGCCATGCCCATCAGCGCTGGCAGCGCTGGCAGCCGGCGTTGCTCCCAGGTGGCCAGGCGGCCGTCGACCATCTCGCGCTTGATCTCCAGGCCAACCATCAGGAAGAAGATCGCCATCAGGCCGTCGTTGATCCACAGGTGCACGGTCATCGGCCCGAGCTTGTCCGTGAAGGTGGGGCCGAGGGGCAGGTGCAGCAGGTGTTGGTAGGCCGCAGCCCATGGGCTGTTGGCGACGATGATGGCCACTACTGCGGCAAGCATCAGCACCACGCCGCCTGCGGCTTCGCTGGCGAGCAGGCGCTGCAGCAATGGGCGCCGCTGGGCGTTGTTCAGAGAAACGGTCATGCGAGGTCCTCGTTCATGGATTCGCCCTGGATGCTGCAGGCATTGGCCGAACGACGGCCATGGCAAAGCGCTGGCACCGAATGGGCCACTGCAACAATAGGCGAGAAGAAGGGAAGGGGATGCAGCGAGCACGTACCCGGCAAAAAACGCGGAAACGGCATACGCCAAAGGAATAGCAAGGCTGCGTGCAACATGGATGGACTCTCGGAAAACAAATGAATGTTCTCCGTATTCGGGATAGCTCCCGGGCGCACGCAGCACACGCCAGGCGGCGAATTATACAGAGTTGGCAGTCAAGGTGGGCGAGGGGTCTGCATCGAAATGTTGCAATGGGGAGCCGCGCTCGAGCATCAGCCCATTGCGGGCGTCTGCTCGAGCGCGGTCAGGCGTTAGCCGCCGATGGCCGCAGTCGACCCTTGCAGCTGCCAGCGGCTGCGCAGCGACTGCAGTGCATCATCAAGGATCGAGATGCCGCTCTGCTCGCGTGCGATGCGCTCCTGGCGGAAGCTGTCGTCCAGTACCGTCAGCAGGCTCTGGCTGCGGCTGCTCGAGCTTGGCGTGGTCACGTCATCGGTCAGGTCGCCATTCACATAAGTACGCACCCGCTCGCTCTGGCTGGCGGATTGCGAGGCGCTGGCTTCGACCAGGCGGCCTTTGTCGAAGGCCAGGCGCGTGCTGCTGCTGGCCTGGTCGTTGATCTCGTGATAGCGGTAGTTCTGCGATTCGCGGTCCAGCCCTAGCTGCATGTTGGTCAGCGGGTTGAGGCCCAGGTGGTAACCCGCTTTCAGTGCGCTCTGCTGATCCTGCTGCACCGAGCGGGTCAGCTGGCCGCCACCTGTAATGCTGGTCGATTGCGACGCGCGGTAATCGAAGCGGTCGGATTCTTCCAGGCGCATCGGGTTGCTCTGCTGCGAGGTCTGGCTGATCGAGGCATTGAAGTCGGCCAGGCCGCTGAGCAGGGCGCGGTCGCTGGCGCTCTGCAACGAGCCACGCTCGGTCACCGCCTGCTTGCCGTCATCGACGGCGTTGAGCTGGGTGAAGGCGTCCTTGAACAGGTTCATCAGGTTCTCATCGCCTTTACCGCGCTTTTGCGCGGCGTCGAACTGGCTCAGGTAATTGCTGATGGCGGCCTGGCGCTGGCTGCTACTGCCCAGCTTGGCAGCGTCCGGCGTGTCGAGGTTCATCTGTACGCGCCCGGAGGGGCCGTCCAGTGTCAGGTTGCGCGACTGCTCGTTGACGCTGAGGTCAAAGGTCTGTGGTTCGCCGTTGACGTCCAGCTTGGCGTTCAGTTGCAGGCCGCTGAACAGCGTCGTGTCAAACTTGACCAGGTTACCGAGCTGCAAGCGCGGTGGCACCTGGGTCAGGCCGTCGAGCGCCGATTGGAAGTCGTCGGCCATTGCCGCCAGGCCTTGGAGTTCTTCGTCGTTCAGTTCACCGCCAAGCACCTCGGCGCTCACGGCCAGGCCTTGTGCGCTGCTCGCCAGGGAGAGGTTGACGGTCGCTCCGGAGGCCGTGGTCAGGCTGAATGTCACCCCATTGGTGGGGTGCGAGCGCAGGTTGGCCAGCTGCAATTGCAGGGCAGCCTCATTGGGCTGCTCGCCGCTGGCGATGGTCATGATGGACTGCGAAACGGCCTTGCCGCCATTGCCTGCCAATTGCTCCAGCAGCGCGGCGCCGATGTTCTGGAAGCGGCCACCATTGGACGACGACTGGATGCTGTTCTTCAGGGCAATGCTGAGCTTGTCCGATCCTTCCCGCTCCCAGACGTGGCGCACCTGCGGGCCAGCCAGAGTACCGTTGGCCAGCGTACCGTTGGCGGTGTAGGTCGGGTCGGGGGTAGCGTCCACCGCCTGGCCGAGGCTGACCGAAGTGCTTGGCGAGGTCAGGGGTTGGCTGGCTTGGGCAACCGCCTGCACTTGAACAGGAGGCGGAGCGTTGTAGATTGGGGTTAGGCGCTGCGCAGCAGTTATCGCATTCATGGTCGGCTTCCGTGCAGATCTAGGGTCTAACCCAAGGTATCGGCACGGTCAGGCAAAACCTTAGCGTTCATGCAGGTATTGGCGGGGCTGCGCCAGCCAGAAACAAATCAGCCCGCCAAAGGGCGGGCTGATTGCTCAAGCACAGACGATCAGCGGCGGCGGAACAGCGGCAGCGGTTCGTCGGTCGCGGCCTGGTAGGTCACCGAAAAATCTTTCAAGCCTTCCAGGGCATCGACGGGGTCTTTGTCAGCGCGAATGGCAAATGCATCGAAGCCGCAGCGCGCCAGGTAGAACAGCTGGTCACGCAGGACATCGCCGATTGCGCGCAGCTCACCCTTGAACTGATAGCGATCACGCAGCAGGCGCGCATTGGAGTAGTTGCGCCCGTCGGTGAAGGCCGGGAAGTTCAGGGCGATTACCTGGAAATGCGCAACGTCGTCACCGATTTCTTCAGCTTCTTCGTCGCTGTCCAGCCATACGCCAAGGCCGCCATCGCGGGCCTTGAGCGCATGGGCGTGATCGCGCCAGAGTTGCAGCGGCACGATGTAGTCGTCGCAGTTGGTCAGTTCGTCGAACGAGGCATCCTTGGGCAGCAAGTGCCAGGTTTCGTCGACCAGCTGGTTGTTCTTAATGATTCGCTGCATAGACGCGCTCCTTGAAGGGGTCGATGCCAATACGTTGGTAGGTGTCGATGAAGCGCTCTTCTTCGGTACGTTGTTCAACGTAGACGTCGATCAGCTTCTCGATCACATCGGCCATCTGGTCCTGAGCGAACGATGGGCCGAGGATCTTGCCCAGGCTCGCGTCACGGGCGGCGTTGCCACCCAGCGAGACCTGGTAGAACTCCTCGCCCTTCTTGTCGACACCAAGGATGCCGATGTGGCCGACGTGGTGGTGACCGCAGGCGTTCATGCAACCAGAGATGTTCAGGTCCAGCTCACCGATGTCGAACAGGTAGTCGAGGTCGTCGAAGCGACGCTGAATCGACTCTGCAATCGGGATCGACTTGGCGTTCGCCAGCGAGCAGTAGTCACCACCCGGGCAGCAGATGATGTCGGTCAGCAGGCCGATGTTCGGCGTGGCGAAGCCGCTTTCGCGCAGCTCTTGCCAGAGCGTGTGCAGCTGACGCTGCTCGACATCGGCAAGGATGATGTTCTGCTCGTGCGAGGTCCGCAGGAAACCGAAGCTGTAGCGCTCGGCCAGATCGGCAACGGCGTCCAGCTGCTTGTCGGTGAGGTCGCCCGGGGCAACCCCGGTCGGCTTCAGCGACAGGGTCACGGCCACATAGCCTGGGCGCTTGTGCGCACGGGTGTTGCGCGAACGCCAGCGGGCGAAGCCTGGGAACTCCTGGTCGAGCTCGGCGTAGTCGACGTTGTCCAGCGCCTGGTAGGCCGGGTCGACGAAGTGGCGCGAAACGCGCTCGATCTCGGCTTCGGTCAGGGTCGTGTTGCCACCGCGCAGGTGGGCCATTTCGGCTTCGACCTTTTCCGCGAACACTTGCGGGGTCAGGGCCTTGACCAGGATCTTGATCCGCGCCTTGTACTTGTTGTCACGACGACCGTAACGGTTGTACACGCGCAGGATCGCGTCGAGGTAGCTGATCAGGTCCTGCCACGGCAGGAACTCGTTGATGAACGAGCCGACCACCGGGGTACGCCCCAGGCCGCCGCCGACCAACACGCGGAAGCCCAGTTCGCCGGCTTCGTTGTGCACCGGCTCAAGGCCGATATCGTGCACTTCGATGGCCGCGCGGTCGTCCTTCGAGCCGTTCACGGCAATCTTGAACTTGCGCGGCAGGTAGGCGAATTCGGGGTGGAAGGTGGTCCACTGACGGATGATCTCGCACCATGGGCGCGGATCGATCAGCTCGTCGGCGGCGACGCCGGCAAACTGGTCGGTGGTGGTGTTGCGCAGGCAGTTGCCGCTGGTCTGGATCGCGTGCATCTGCACGGTGGCCAGCTCGGCAAGGATGTCCGGGATGTCTTCCAGCGCCGGCCAGTTGTACTGGACGTTCTGCCGGGTACTGATGTGCGCATAGCCCTTGTCGTAGTCGCGGGCGATCTTCGCCAGCACACGCACTTGCGTCGAGTTGAGTTGGCCGTAAGGCACGGCCACCCGCAACATCGGGGCGAAACGTTGGACATACAGGCCGTTCTGCAGGCGCAGAGGGCGGAATTCTTCTTCGCTCAGTTCACCGGCCAGATAGCGGCGGGTCTGATCACGGAACTGCTTGACGCGGTCCTCGATGATCCGCTGATCGTACTCGTCGTATACGTACATAAAAGTCCTGTCTCAGGCTGCATGCAGCTAATCGCGCGCACGGCCGCGCACTCCGGTTCGGAGCCGGGGAACGATATCAGGTTGCATTTATGCGCTAAAGTGATGTTTTTGCATATGAAAAGAACTAAACGGACTAAGTGAGACTGACTGGCATTTATTCCAGGCGTCTGCGCTGGGTATAATCCGCGCTTTGCTCCACAGAGATGCACCCATGTTCAAAGCGCTGTGCCAGAGTCTGTGCCTGTTTCTGCCGTTATCGGCCGGTGCGCAGGCGGCGTCCGTGGTGTTTCTCAACCCGGGTCATGCCAACGAGAACTTCTGGGTGGGATACACGCGCTTCATGCAGGCCGCCGCTGACGATCTCGGCATGCAGCTGCGGGTGGAATACAGCGAGCGCCGCGCCGATCTGGTGTTGAGCCAGGCGCGGGCTATCTTGAGCGGGCCGCAGCGCCCCGACTATCTGGTGCTGGTCAACGAGCTGTATGTCGCTCCGGAGATCATTCGCCTGTCCCGCGACAGCGGCGTGCAGCTGTTTCTGGTCAACAACGGCCTGACCGATAACCAGCTCGAGAGCGTCCGGGCACAACCGGACAAATACCCGCCAGTGCTGGGCACGCTGACCAGTAACGATGAGCAGGCCGGTTACCAGATGCTGCGCGAGATGGTCGCGAAGTTGCCGCCATCGGACGAGCCGATCGACCTGCTGGCATTTGCCGGCGTCAAGACCACCCCAGCCTCGCAACTCCGCGAGCATGGCATGCGCCGGGCCTTGGCCGATCACCCGCAGGTGCGCTTGCGCCAGGTGGTATACGGCGGCTGGAACCGCGAGCGCGCGTTCGAGCAAGCGCAGCTGCTGCTCGAGCGCTATCCGCAAGCGCAGTTGGTGTGGTCGGCCAATGACGAAATGGCTTTTGGAGCGATGCAGGCGTTCGAGGCAGCGGGGCGCAAACCTGGCGTCGATGTGCTGTTCGGTGCGGTCAACAGCTCGCCTGAAGCGCTGCGCGCGCGTATCGACGGGCGCCTCAGCGTATTGATGGGCGGCCATTTCACTGTCGGCGGCTGGGCCATGGTCATGCTGCATGACCACGCCCAGGGCATCGCCATCAATCGCGACGGTGGCGGCGAATACAGCTTGCCGGTGCTGCAGTCAATCGATCAGGCCAAGGCGCGGCGCTGGCTGGCCCTGCAGGAGGGCGACGATTATGGTCTGGACTTCCACCGTTTCAGCGCCGAAGGGCGACCAGCCGATTATCGTTACCCGTTTCTGACGTCACCGGTCGACTATTGAAAGACCCTGCTTGAATCAAGGGCATTGCTCGACTTAACTGCTGATGGTGTATGTGCATTCCCATAACCACTACAAGAGGCAATGCAATGGGTAACTCCACCAAGCTGCGCAAAAGCGACAGCAGTGTCGATGCCTGGGCGATCCTGTGTCTGATCGTGCTGGTCGTCGTTACTGCGGTGTACTGGGTCAGCCATCAGTAGCGCATCACTGCTGTCGACCGTGATTGCAACCTGAACCGCCCGTGGCAGGCACCGCCACGGGCGGCTTGCCTTTCAACGGGCGGTCAGGTGCATGGCCAGTTGCACCAGGCCAATCAGCACCAGTACGAATACCAGCGTGAACAGCACGCCCAGGGCGATGAAATGGCTGGCCTTGCCATGAGTGAAGTCGCGAGCGCGGTTCTTGCCGCTCTGCACGCCCAGGGCAGCGGCAAGCACGCTGTGCAGCATCTGCCAGAAGGTCGGCGGTTTGCCTTGGCTGGGGTCGTCCATGCTGGCCTCCTGTAGGTAGCGCAGGCGATCAGTGCACAGTGTAGACCTTCAGCAGGCAGGGGCCGCGCAGCAGCCCCTGGCACGCTTTAGTTGTCGTAACCCAGATTAGGTGCCAACCAGCGCTCGGTGACATTCAGCGCCTGGCCTTTGCGCTCGCTGTAGCGCTCGACCTGGTCCTTGTCGATCTTGCCCACGGCAAAGTACTGCGCCTTGGGGTGGGCAAAGTACCAACCGCTGACCGCTGCCGCCGGGAACATCGCGAAGTGCTCGGTAAGGAACACACCACTCTGGCCGGTCTCGCCAATGGCCGTGCCGTCGAGCAGGCGGAACAGGGTTTCCTTCTCGGTGTGGTCTGGGCACGCTGGGTAGCCCGGGGCAGGGCGGATACCGCTGTACTGCTCCTTGATCAGCGCATCGTTGTCCAAGTGCTCATCACGGGCATAACCCCAATAGTCCTTGCGCACCTGCTCGTGCAGCCACTCGGCGCAGGCCTCGGCGAGGCGGTCGGCGAGCGCCTTGACCATGATCGAGCTGTAGTCGTCGCCCTTGTCCTGATAAGCCTTGGCCACTTCCTCGGCGCCGATGCCGGCGGTAGTGATGAAGCCGCCGATATAGTCGCTGACGCCGCTGTCCTTCGGTGCCACAAAGTCGGCCAGCGACAGGTTGGGCTTGCCGTCGGGCTTGATCGTCTGCTGGCGCAGGTGGTGCAGTTTGGCCAGCGGTTGGCCATCGGCGCCGTACACTTCGATGTCGTCGTCGGCGACCTGGTTGGCCGGCCAGAAGCCGAACACCGCACGCGCGCTGATCAGCTTCTCGTCCATCAGTTTGTCGAGCATCTCGCGGGCATCCTGATACAGCGCGGTAGCCGCTTCGCCGACCACTTCGTCGGTGAGGATGCGCGGGAACTTGCCGGCCAGGTCCCAGGAGATGAAGAACGGGGTCCAGTCGATGTACTCGGCCAGGGTCCGCAGGTCGATGTCTTCCAGCACCTTGACGCCGGTGAAGGAGGGCACTGCCGGGGTGTACTCGGCCCAGTCGTATTTGGGCTTGGCAGCAATCGCCTGGGCGTAGCTGAGGCGTTCGGTGCGGGCACTGCGGTTGGCGGTGCGTTCACGGACTTCGATGTAGTCCAGGCGAGTGCGCTCGACGAACTCCGGCTTGAGCTCCTTGGACAGCAACTGGGTGGCCACGCCGACCGCACGCGAGGCGTCGGTCACGTAGATCACCGCGTCGTTGGAGTACTTGGGCTCGATCTTCACAGCGGTGTGCGCCTTGGAGGTGGTCGCGCCACCGATCATCAGCGGCAGGTGGAAGTCCTGGCGCTGCATTTCGCGGGCGACATGGACCATTTCGTCCAGCGACGGCGTGATCAGCCCGGACAGGCCAATGATGTCGCACTTCTGCTCGCGGGCGGTCTGCAGGATTTTCTCGGCCGGGACCATCACGCCCATGTCGACGATGTCATAGCCGTTGCAACCGAGCACCACGCCGACGATGTTCTTGCCGATGTCGTGCACGTCGCCCTTGACCGTGGCCATGAGGATCTTGCCCTTGGCTTCGGGCTTGTCGCCTTTTTCCGCTTCGATGAACGGGATCAGGTGGGCCACCGCCTGCTTCATGACGCGGGCCGACTTGACCACCTGTGGCAGGAACATCTTGCCCGCGCCGAACAGGTCGCCGACCACGTTCATGCCGCTCATCAGCGGCCCTTCGATAACCTCGATCGGGCGCGTCGCCAGCTGCCGGCATTCTTCGGTGTCTTCGACGATGAACGCAGTGATGCCTTTGACCAGTGCGTGTTCGAGGCGCTTGCCGACCGGCAGCGAGCGCCACTCTTCGTTCTCGACCTCTTTGGTGGCGCCGCCGCCCTTGTAGTCGTCGGCAATCGCCAGCAACGCGTCGGTGCCTTCGGGGGTGCGGTTGAGCACCACGTCCTCGACCTTCTCACGCAGCGCAGGCGGGATCTCGTCGTAGATCTCCAGCTGGCCGGCGTTGACGATACCCATGGTCAGGCCATTCTGGATCGCGTGGTAGAGGAACACCGAGTGAATCGCCTCACGCACCGGGTTGTTGCCACGGAACGAGAACGATACGTTGGAGACGCCGCCACTGGTCAGTGCGTGGGGCAGATGATCGCGAATGAAGGCACAGGCCTCGATGAAGTCGACGGCATAGTTGTTGTGCTCTTCGATGCCGGTGGCAACGGCGAAGATGTTCGGGTCGAAGATGATGTCTTCAGCTGGGAAGCCCACTTCGTTGACCAGAATGTCGTAGCTGCGCTGGCAGATTTCGCGCTTGCGCGCCGCTGTGTCGGCCTGGCCCAGTTCGTCGAAGGCCATTACCACTACCGCTGCGCCATAGCGCTTGCAGAGGCGGGCGTGATGTTTGAAGGCATCTACACCTTCTTTCATCGAGATCGAGTTGACGATGCCCTTGCCCTGGATGCACTTGAGGCCGGCTTCGATCACTTCCCACTTGGACGAGTCGATCATGATCGGCACGCGCGAGATGTCCGGTTCACCGGCAATCAGGTTGAGGAAGCGGACCATGGCAGCCTGGGAGTCGAGCATCCCTTCGTCCATGTTGATGTCGATCACCTGCGCGCCGGCTTCAACCTGCTGCAGGGCGACTTCCAGCGCCTCGGTGTAGTTCTCTTCGCGGATCAGCCGGGCGAACTTGGCCGAACCGGTAATGTTGGTGCGCTCGCCGACGTTGACGAACAACGACTGGCGGTCGATGGTGAATGGTTCCAAGCCCGACAGCCGGCAGGCCTTGGCGATCTCCGGGATGACCCGCGGCGGGTACTTGGCCACGGCCTCGGCAATCGCCTGAATGTGCCCTGGGGTGGTGCCGCAGCAACCGCCGATGATATTGAGAAAGCCGCTGGCGGCAAATTCTTCGACCACTTCGGCCATTTCTGCCGGGGTTTCGTCGTATTCGCCAAAGGCATTCGGCAAGCCGGCGTTGGGGTGCGCAGAAACGTGGGTGTCGGCTTTGGTCGACAGCTCTTCCAGGTACGGGCGCAGGTCTTTGGCGCCGAGGGCGCAGTTGAGGCCGACCGAAATGGGCTTGGCGTGACGCACCGAGTTCCAGAAGGCTTCGGTGGTCTGCCCGGACAAGGTCCGCCCGGAGGCGTCGGTGATGGTCCCGGAGATCATGATCGGCAGCTCGATGCCGTCGTCTTCGAACACCTGCTGCACGGCGAAGATGGCCGCCTTGGCGTTGAGGGTGTCGAAAATGGTTTCGATCAGGATCAGGTCGGCGCCCCCGGCAATCAGCCCGCGGGTCGACTCGATGTAGTTTTCTACCAGCTCGTCGAAGGTGACGTTGCGATAGCCCGGGTCGTTGACGTCGGGCGAAATCGAGCAGGTGCGGCTGGTCGGGCCGAGCACGCCGGCGACGAAGCGCGGCTTGTCTGGCGTCTCCAGGGTTTTTGCGTCGGCCACCTGGCGGGCAATACGCGCGCCTTCCAGGTTCATCTCATAGGCCAGCGCTTCCATGCCGTAGTCGGCCTGGGAAATCTGCGTGGCGTTGAACGTGTTGGTTTCGAGGATATCGGCGCCAGCGTCGAGGTAGGCTTTCTCGATCGCGGCAATGATATCGGGCTGGGTCAGCAGCAAAAGATCGTTATTGCCCTTGATGTCACTTGGCCAATCGGCAAAGCGCGTGCCACGATAGTCGTGTTCCTCGAGACGATAGCTTTGGATCATAGTGCCCATGCCTCCGTCGAGGATCAGTATGCGCTCCTTGAGTGCGTGCTGGAGTGCTTGGAGACGAGCGCTACGGTCGGACATAGGACTACCTGGTCGGGCGAAAAACAGAAGGTGCGGAATGATAGCAAAGCTGCGCGGTTTTTAGGTGCGTAGGGCTTTTGCATGAATTTCTCTCATGTTTACGCATCCCGCCGGCCCGTTAGATACACCGTGATGGCTTTATTCGAAACCAGGACATTCGGCACATGATTCACCGCTGTTTACTTGCCCTAGCTGGCACGCTGGCCCTGTCGGTCAGCAGCATGGCGCTGGGGCAGGCCCCGCAATCGAGCCCGGCAATCTCCTACACCCGGGACATTCAGCCGATCTTTACCAACAAGTGTGTGGCCTGCCACGCCTGCAACGACGCTGCCTGCCAGCTCAACCTGGGCAGTGCCGACGGCGCCCAGCGCGGCGCCTCCAAGGTGCCGGTGTATCAAGGCGACCGCAGCCAGGCGGTGCCGACCACGCGTTTGTTCTATGACGCCCATAGCGAGCAGGCCTGGCGCAAGCAGGGCTTCTATTCGGTGCTCGACGGCCAGGGCAGTCAGGCGGCGCTGATGGCGCGCATGCTCGAGTTGGGCCACAAGACGCCGCTGACGCCCAACGCCAAACTGCCCGAGAGCATTGTGCTGGGCCTCAATCGCAACAATATGTGCCCGTTGCCCCATGAATTCGATGCCTACGCCGGTGTTCATCCTGGCGAAGGTATGCCCCTGGCCGTCACCGGCCTGACCGATCAGGAATACCAGACCCTGCAGCGCTGGCTGGCAGCCGGCGCGCCGGTCGATGCCCAGGCGCTACAGCCGAGCGCTGCGGAAGCCAGCCAGATCGCCGAGTGGGAAGCGTTGCTAAACCGCCCAGGCTCATCCGAGGCGTTGATCGGTCGCTGGCTGTACGAACATCTGTTTCTTGCCCATATCGACTTCGTCGGTGGCCAGCCTGGGCACTTCTTCCAGTGGGTGCGTTCGCGCACGCCCAGCGGTCAGCCGGCCGACATCATCGCCACTCGCCGACCCAACGACCCGCCCGGTACTGACTTCTATTACCGGTTGGTCCCGGTGCAAGGCGTGATCGTTCACAAAACGCACATCAGCTACCCGCTCGGGCCGCAGAAGCTCAAACGGGTCAAGCAGCTGTTCTATAGTGGCGACTGGCATGCCACCTCATTGCCAGGCTATGGCCCAAGGCACCGGGCCAACCCGTTCGAGACCTTCGAAGCGATCCCGGCGGTGGCGCGCTACCAGTTCATGCTGGATAACGCCGAGTACTTCGTGCGCACGTTCATCCGCGGGCCGGTCTGCCGTGGGCAGATTGCCACCGATGTGATTCGCGACAACTTCTGGGCATTGTTCCAGGAGCCTGCACATGACCTGTACATCACCGACGCACGTTATCGCGGTGAGGCGACGCCGTTGTTGGCCATGCCCGGCCAGATCGACGACGTTGGCAGCGTGATCAGCCTCTGGCATTCCTACCGCGACAAGCGTAACGAATACGAAAAGCTGCGCCGCGAAGCCTATGCTGAGGCCCCCGCGCCGAGCTGGTCGACCTTGTGGGCCGGTAATGACAACGCGCTGCTGAGCATCTTCCGCCACTTCGACAGCGCCTCGGTGAGCAAAGGCTTGATCGGCGACGTGCCACTGACTAGCTGGCTGTTCGACTACCCGCTGCTTGAGCGCACCTATTACCAACTGGCGGTCAACTTCGATGTGTTCGGCAACGTCTCGCACCAGTTGCAGACCCGGCTCTACTTCGACCTGATCCGTAACGGCGCCGAGGTCAATTTCCTGCGGTTGATGCCCGCTGACCAGCGCGGCGCGATCCTCAGCGATTGGTACCAGACCACCGGCAAGGTCAAGATGTGGCTGGATTACGAAGACATCGACACCGATACGGCAAGCGCTTTCAAGCTCGACGAACGTGACCCCAAGCGCGACTTCGGTCTGCAATTGCTGCAGCGCACCAAGAGCCTCAATGTCACGCCCGACCCGATCAACCGCTGCCAGGGCGCGTACTGCTCGCGGCCGCAGATGAGCGCCGAGTTTCGCGATGTCGAGCAGAGCCTCAGCCGCTTGGTATCACGTCCTGCCGCAGGCCTGAAGGTAATCAATCAGCTGCCCGAAGCGAGCATGCTGCGTATCGAAGGGCAGGGTGGGCAACGCCAGGTCTACAGCCTGCTGCGCAACCGTGCGCACAGCAACGTGGCGTTCCTGCTGGGCGAGGAATCGCGCTATCAGCCGGGTCTGGACACCCTGACCCTGGTGCCGGGCGTGCTCAGCAGCTACCCCAATTTCATCTTCAACATCCCGGCCAGCGATGTCCCGGAGTGGGTCGAAGACATGGAAGCTGCGCGCGATGATCCGGCCAAGTTCGAGCGCATCGTCATGCGTTGGGGCGTGCGCCGCAGTCACCCGCAGTTCTGGCAGTACTTCCACGATCTGAATACCTTTATCCAGGAGACCGATCCGCTGGAAGCGGGGGTGCTGGACATGAACCGCTATGAAAACCTGTGAGTTGACCGCCCGGCAGGAGGGCTGATCTTTTCATCGATGTCGTGGTCCCAATAGCAAGTGGTCTGTGGTTCGGCTCGCCGCTCTCGGTGGCGCGTCTGCGCCGAACCCCAGGCTTGAATGCACCAGGACCACAGGGCATTGCATGTTGTACTCGCTTCAGGCACTTCGGGCGTTCGCCGCCTGGGTGGTGGTTTGCCACCATTTCATGCAGATATTCTTCGACTTCCACGCCAGCGGCCCCGTTGGCGCCCTGCTCGCCGAGCGCGGCGCAGTTGGGGTGGACATCTTTTTTGTGATCAGCGGGTTGGTGATCTACCTGTCGACACGTGACAAGGACATCGTCCCCAGTCAGTTTCTGCTCAACCGCGCGTTGCGCATCATACCCGCCTACTGGTTTTACACCGCTCTGATGGCCCTGCTGCTGTTCGGCGCCAGCCGCTGGATGCCGCATCAGGTGTTCGACTGGCAGCATTTGCTGCTGTCGTTGCTGTTCATCCCGGCAGAAAACCCCGGCGGCTACGGCATGTATCCAACGCTCAATGTGGGCTGGACACTGAATTTCGAGATGTTCTTCTATCTGCTGTTCGGCCTCGCCTTCATGGTACGTCGGCGTCTGCACCTGCTGCTGGTCACGGCCGCGCTGTTGCTGGTCAGCGAAGTTCTGGGGCGGCTGGGGGTGGTCAGCCACTTCTACAACAACGGCATCATCTACGAATTTCTGTTAGGGATCGGCCTGGGCGTGCTCTACCGCCGAGGTCTGATCCGCGAGGGCTTTTGGCTGCCGTTGGCATTGCTGGCGCTGGCCGGGTTTGCCCTATACCGGCTGGATGCGTCGCTGCGCCTGCTGCACTGGGGCCTGCCGAGCGCGCTGGTGGTGCTGGCGTTCATCTCGCTTGAGCCGTATTTCCGTGGCAACCAGCTGCTCAAGATGCTCGGTGACTGCTCCTACTCGGTATATCTGATCCATGTGCTGGTGCTGCATGCTGGCTGGTTCGTCAGCGAGCGCTTTGCACTCAACCCTTATCTGGTCTTCGCCTTCTGCGTGCCGTCCATTGGACTAATGTCGTGGCTGAGCTACCAATGGCTGGAACGCGGCCTGTATCAACGGATGAAGGCCTGGATCGATGCACGTTCGGCGCAGCAGCCAGCCTGGGAGCTATCCCGAGTCAAATGCTAGGACTTTGTTCGGGGCCTGGGTTGGCGTACACTTGCCAGCAAGTCTGTGAGGAACTTCCATGAGCGCTATAACCATTACCGACGCCGCCCATGATTACCTGGCCGATCTGCTCTCCAAGCAGAACACCCCGGGTATCGGCATCCGCGTATTCATTACCCAGCCAGGCACCCAGTACGCAGAGACGTGCATTGCCTACTGCAAGCCGGGCGAAGAGAAGCCAGAGGACACTGCCCTCGGCTTGAAAAGCTTCACGGCCTACATCGACGCCGTCAGCGAACCGTTTCTGGATGACGCGCTGGTCGACTACGCCACCGACCGTATGGGCGGCCAGCTGACCATCAAGGCGCCAAACGCCAAAGTGCCGATGGTCAACGAAGACAGCCCGATCAACGAGCGCATCAACTACTACCTGCAAACCGAGATCAATCCAGGGCTGGCCAGCCACGGTGGCGCAGTGAGCCTGATCGACGTAGTTGACGACGGCATTGCCGTCCTGCAGTTCGGTGGTGGTTGCCAAGGCTGCGGCCAGGCCGACGTGACCCTCAAGGACGGCATTGAGCGCACCTTGCTCGAACGCATTCCTGAGCTTAAGGGCGTGCGCGATGTGACCGACCATACCCAGAAAGAAAACGCCTACTACTGATAGCGGTAGTGGTGCGCAAGCAGACCCGGGCAGCAACGCGCGGGTCGCGCTTCTAGCAACAATCTGTTACTGATTCAACCCCCGCGACAACAGGTCGCAGCCGCGTATTACAAGGGCTGCAGGCCGATCACCGGCTTTGTTGGGTAGATAGCCAACAGAGGTCATGCCAGAATGCCGCGGCTTTTTGACCGGCCCTGCCCAGGGGCTGGCACCTTCCCTGTAAAGGATGGTTCCATGACTGATCTGTTGAGCCGGCGTGCCGTTGTCGCCGGCATGGGCGTACTCGGGCTTGGCCTGTTGGCCGGTTGCAACCCGGCGCGCGGCCTTGATTTCAAGTACGGCAAGAACATGAGCAACGAAATCCTCGGCCGTTCGTTCCGCCTGACCGATAGCCAAGGCAACGTGCGGACCTTGTCGAGCTTCTACGGCACCATGCCGATGATCTTCTTCGGCTTCACCCAGTGCCCGGCCGTGTGCCCGACTGCGCTGGCGCGTGCCGCCCAGATCAAGAAGCTGATGGGCCGCGATGCTGGCTTCTTGCAGGTGGTATTCATCACCCTCGACCCTGAACGTGATACGCCCGAAGTGCTTGACGCCTATGTCAAGGCATTCGACCCATCGTTCACGGCCCTGACCGGTACGCCGGAAGAGATCGCCGCGGTTGCGCGGGAGTTCAAGGTGTTCTACGAAAAGGTCCCCACCGGCGACACGTACACCATCTCCCATTCGTCCACCAGCTACGTCTACGATTCGCGCAGCACACTGCGCCTGAGCCTGGGGCATTCCCTGAATGCCAAGGAATGCACAGAAGACCTGCTTACCCTGATGGAGATCTGCTAAATGGCAATTTCGCTGCAACCGATCAAGCGCGGCCTGGCCGCTCTGGCACTGATGGGCATGGCGCTGCCGGCCCTGGCCGAGACCAGCGTCAGCGATGCCTGGGTGCGGGCAACCGTGCCGCAGCAGCATGCTACCGGCGCCTTCATGGTGCTGACTGCCACCACCGACAGCAAATTGGTCGGGGTCGCTTCGCCAGTAGCCAAGGACGTGCAAGTGCATGAGATGACCATGAACGGTGACGTCATGGGCATGCGTCAGGTCAAGTCGATCGAGCTGCCTGCCGGCAAAGCCGTGAGCCTGGATCCGAACGGCTACCATGTGATGCTGATGGGCCTGCATGAGCAGGTCAAGGAAGGCGCCCAAGTGCCGCTGACGCTGACCATCGAAGACGCCAAGGGCTCCAAGCAGACCTTGCAGGTCCAGGCGCCCGTGCGTGGCCTGACAGCCGATGGCAACACTGGTGGCCACGAGCACGCGCATCAGCACTGACAGCTGCCGGAGCTATTCGCTCAGTAAAGAAAGCCGCTCCCTGGAGAGCGGCTTTTTTTTGCCGAGAATCAACCGCGAAAACGTGGCAGCGGGCGGTCGGTCTTCAGCGAGGTCAGCGTTTTGCGCACCTGTGCTTCTTCAGCCTCCAGTGCCCGCAAGCTGTCGCGGATCTTGCCGGCTGCGGGCACATCACCCTGCCGGTCGATCCAAGCGGCAATTTCCTTGCACGCGCTGGTCAAGTGGGTTTGGCGCTGATTCATCAACGTCAGCAGGGTGTTGAGCTCTTTTGCAGACATGGCAGGTTCCTCCGTTCAGCGCTTGAAGTGTAGCAGCGCTGGCAGAATTTGCCGGGCGCCTCAGCGGCTCAGGCAGGCGCTGCGGTAGGCGCCAGGGGTGACGCCGTAGGCCTGCTTGAACTGGCGGTTGAGATGGCTTTGATCGGCAAAGCCCAGGGCGAACGCGGCATCGGCAGCGGCCATGCCACCCTTGAGCAGCTCCCGCGCGCGGGCCAGGCGCCGTTGCTTCAGCCAGCTGTGCGGGGGCAGGCCGGTGGCTCGGCAGAATACCCGGGCAAAGTGAAAGGCAGACAAGTTAACCGCCGCCGCCAACGCTTCCAACGAAGGCGGGTTGGCGAGCTGGCTTTCCAGCAGCTCACGAGCGCGGGCGACAGCCAGCGGCTCACGGCCTGGATCGCGTGGCGCGCTGCACTGGCCGTGCCGCTGGGCCAGGGCCAGCACCGCTTGGCGCCAGGCAGTCTGCTGTTGCAAGGCGCTAGCCCCGGCTTCCGAGAGCTGGTGCAACTGGCTGAACGACGCCGCCAGGGCGGGATCATTGATCACGCTCTGCTGAAAGTACGGCATGCCCTGGCCGCTCAGTTCCAGCTCGTCGAGCACGCCCGTAACTCGTGCCTGCTCGGGATAAAAGCCCCGATAACGCCAGCCGGTTTCGTGCGCAGTAGCGCCGGTGTGCAGTTCGTCGGGGTTGATCAGGACCATGCTGCCCACCGGCGCCAGGTGCTCGCTGCCACGGTGCCAGAAGCGCTGCGCGCCCGATTCGATCACGGTGAACACATAGCCTTCATGCACATGCGGGGCAAACCGTTGCTGCACATAACGCGCGTGCAGCATCTCGACGTCGCCAAGTGCCGGCGCCTGCCAGAGGTGGGTTTGTTCACGCAGGGGTGTGCTCATGCCAGCCAGCTGCGCAGCAGGAAGAAGATCAACATGCTTACCAGCATGCTCAGCAGCACACTGCGGGTCAACAGCACCAGCGCCACAGCCACCACCGAACCGAGCAGGTACGGATTGGTCAGGCTCAGGTCAAGCTGGTGCTCAGGCAGGAAGATGATTGGTCCGCAGATGGCTGTGAGCATGCCGGGTACGGCAAAACCGAGAAACTGCCGTGCGTTGGAGCTCAGGCGCAGCGGTAAACGCGGTTCGAGAAACGCGTAGCGGTTGAGAAATACCAGCAGGCCCATGCCCAGGATCAACAACCAGATCATGCCCGTGCTCCAGCCAGTTTTTGACAGACAAAGCCTGCACCCATGCCCAGCAACCCTGCTGCAATCAATGCGGTCTCCCAGTGCCAGTAGGTGAACAGCACCGAGCTGAACAGCGATACCAGCACGCACACCAATGCCGGCACGTTGCGCACGGTGGGCGCTATCAGGGCAACGAAGGTGGCGACGATGGAGAAATCCAGCCCCAGTTGGTCCAGGTGCGGGATGTTCTGGCCGAGCACAATGCCGGCCAAGGTAAACAGGTTCCACGCCACGTAGAAGGTCAGGCCAACGCCCAAGGCATACCAGCGGTTGAACTGCTGTTGGTCGTAGTGGCTGGTCAGCGCAAAAAATTCATCGGTGAGCAGGAAACCCAGGCCCAGCCGCCAGCGCAATGGCTGGCCCGACAGCAGCGGGCGCATCGACAGCCCGTAGAGCAAATGTTGGGAGGTCAGCAGCAAGGTCGTGAGCAGGATCGACAGCAGGCTGGCGCCACCCTTGAGCATCCCGATCGCCACCAACTGCGCTGCACCGGCAAACACGATCGCCGACAGGCCTTGGCCTTGCCATGGGCTGAGGTTCGCCTCGATGGCCATCGAGCCTGCCAGCAGGCCCCAGGGAGCAACCGCCAGCGACAGCGGCAGGCTGGCAATGGCACCGTGGAGAAAGGCGTGGCGAGTGATTGGCTGACTGCTGGGCATGATGACGGCTGCAAACAACAAGGCAGCGCAGCATGGCAGAACAGGTCAAGGCTGGCTTGAACGATCTTGCTCGTCTACGGCCAGCCTGTGCTTCAGCGATTGCTGGTCAGGCGTTGCTGCGCAGCGGCGCAGCCGTTGATCTCTACTGCCTTCTGCAGCAGTGTCTGCCGATGCTGCGGGTCCAGATCACCCAGCAACCGGTAGACCTCGGCCTGATAATCGCGCTGCCGCCCCCATTGCATCTGCAACCCTTGTGGCTGGCTGCGGTTACAGGCCAGGCGCACAGCGGGTTGCGGGTAGTACTGCGCGTACAACGTGGCCATGTTGGGGATGGCTTCCATCGCGTCGCGATACGCCGGGCTGGCGTTGTACGGTGGGCACCAGGTCGAAATGGCCGGCGCGGGCGGGGCAAAGCCCTGCTGCAGGCTGGCCTCGAGCAAGGGGCAGGCGGCGTCGGGAATCTGCGCGGCAGGCAGGTAGGTCATGTAATACAGCGCCAGCCGGTATTGCGCCACCGGATGCCCCAGCGCCACCGACTTTTTCAGCAACGCCACCGCGGTCGGCAGGGTCTGCGCCAGCGCCTGGCCTTGGCGGCTCAGCTCGGGGTCGCTGTCGGCAACCGAGCGTAGCGGCGAGGGACTGTCGCTCACGCTGTCGGCTTGCTCGAGCAGCGGCAAGGCCTGCCGGTAGAGCAGATCAGCGTGCGGGTCGATCTGGCTCTCAAGCGCGTCTGCCATGGGCGCAGCCAGGGCGATGAGCAGGGGCGAGAACAGGACAGCACGCGTGACGATTGAACGTGGCGTGCCGCTGTTGGCAGCGTTGGAGCTTCGATGTTCTTTGCAGATGCGCATATGCCTCGGTAAATCACAGCGATGACCGGCTATTCTAGCCATCCCGAGGCCCATGCCGATAGACCATGGCCGCGTTTATCAGACGAGCTTGATCGGCGTCACCTTGCGCAGGCGTTGTTTATCCTGCGCCAGGCCCAGCTTGGCAGTGATCACCTTGGCCAAGGTATTGTTCCCCAAGTCATTGAAATGCAAGCGATCTACGAACAGTGACTGGGCGAATACCGGTGAGCTGTCGAGCATGCAATTCATGTCATAACAGGCGACAGAATCGGCTTGGTTCTTGATCCGGCGAAAGAATGCCGAGTGCCGTTCGGCATCGAAAACGCCCGCCAGCAACTGATCGAACGGTACCGGCTGCTGTTGCAAGGCATCAAGCCTGGCCTGCTCAGCTGCGGGCACCGTTTCGCGGCACCAGGGCAGCAGCGGCTGCAAGATGAAGGTGAGGGTGGCATGGCTGTCGGCCAGCAAGCGGTCCCACTGGCGCAAGGTGCGCCCAATACAGTCGGCAGCGCGCATCAGGCGCTTGTCCGCAGGCGGCAGCGACCAGCTCAAGGCAGGCTGCTCGCGGCGTGGCACCAACGCCTGGCGCAAGCGTTGCCAGAGCGACTCGACGTCTTTGCAGGGCGGTGCCTGCAAGGTCTCATTGAAACTGTTCAGGTATGCCTGACGCGGGTCGGAACCCGTGGCCAGTAACTCGCTGAGGGCCTCCTGGGCCAACGTGTTGAGCCCGCTGAGGATCACCACATGGCCGATCTTGCCCAGCCGATGCTGGTGTGTAAGGAACAGCAGCAGCTCTTGCGTAGCGCTCAGCCCGCAGCCAGCCAGGCTCAGCCAGACCTCACCGGTGAGCGCCGACAGGTGCGAGGCAACCGTAGCGTCATCACCGCTCGCGCCTATGCCAAAAGCGGTCGAGCCGCCCACCAGCAAGTTGACTCGCGCCGTACTGCCACGTTCGGCGGGCGAGTAGCGCTTGCCCGCCCAGTGGCTATAGCGCAAGCCCAATGCATCGGTATTGACGGTATCCGAGCGATAACCCCGTTCGTGCATGTACAGGGTTTGCGGCAAACGCCGGCTGCCCAGCTGCATAAAGCGCTGGTAGTCCAGTTGCAAGGGAAGCAGTTGGCCGTCCGTGGCGCTATCGATCAGGCTCATCAAACCTCCTCACTCGGTCAGCAGGCGTGTGCGGCTCAGGCCGTCAGTTCCTTCAGGTTGTA
Source organism: Pseudomonas sp. EZ-C24 (assembly GCF_014525325.1). Classification (NCBI taxonomy): domain Bacteria; kingdom Pseudomonadati; phylum Pseudomonadota; class Gammaproteobacteria; order Pseudomonadales; family Pseudomonadaceae; genus Pseudomonas; species Pseudomonas sp. EZ-C24. The sequence goes on from NZ_JACDIU010000013.1 coordinate 95,857, forward strand.
AAGCAGGCCGACCGCTGCAATCAGCAGCAGCGCTACGCCGGAGGCAAGGCTGATCATGCGGCTGCTGCGCTGCGAAGCGATCCTGCCGATGGCGAAGATATACAGACTGAGTACGGCGAAATCGATGGCGATCCACAGCAGCGACAGCACCACCATGCTCTTGCCGAACGACTCGGTGATCTGGATGAACTGCGGGAAGAACGAGATGAAGAAGATGATGTCCTTGGGGTTGGAAATGCCCACCATGAACCCCTGCAGCAAGCCGCCGCGGGCCGGTTGCGGCGTTTCTGCCACGGCTGCCGCTGTAGCCGTAGGCGGTTGCAGTGCCTCGCGCAGAGTCGCCACGGCGATGTAGCCGATGAATAGGCAACCGAGCAGGCTCATGCCGTTGAGCCAGGCCTTGTCGATGGCGGCGCTGGTCATGATGATCCAGGCCGCAGCGCCGATCAGGACCAGTGATGCCCAGTTGGTACCGATGGCCGTGAACAGCGCCTTGCGTGAGCCGGACGCTGCAGCAGTGTTGACGATCAGGGCGACGACTGGGCCGGGGGTGGCGATCAGCAGCAGCACGGTCAGGGCATAGGTGGCAGTCAGGGCGGTATTCACGATTCAGTTCTCGATCAGTGTGTCGGGTGCCTTGTGGGCATGGAAAGGGCAGCGCGACGGGTTCAGCGACCCCTGCTCCTGCAACTGGTACTGCTTCCATTCAAAATTGTCGTCTTGGCCGAAGTACCCCAGCGAGTCAGGCACGACACCGTCGTTGTAGTGGCTGACCCGTTCACGAATCCGCGCGCGAATGCGCTGACCGCTCTCGGTCTGGGCACTCGCGACTTCTTCGAAGCTCTCGCGGGGGTTGATCACGAAGACCATGCTGTCGCCCAGGTTGCGGCTCTTCATCAGCCGGTGCGCCGGGAAGTTCATGTTGATGAACAGCGGCATGCCGGCGAAGCAGAACGACCATTGATTATCGTGCGGGTCGCCAGGCACGTCCTGAGGCCAGGGCTGCGGGTCGCGGGCATGCACGCCTTGCAGCACTTTCCAGGCCAGCGCCTGCTGCTCGTCGAGGCTGCCGCCAGGGGCGGTTTCGATGAACACCAGCAGCGGGGTGCCGATGCGTTGCTTGCGAGGTATCGGTTCGATGGTGCGCACGTAGTCGGTCAAGCCCTTGGCCATGTCATCAGCCATGTGCTCAGCACGGGCGAAGACAATGTGACACGTCTTGGCACCGACCGCCTTGCGGCCAAACAAACAAGGAAATTCAGGATTGGCGAGAATTGCGCGAAAGTGTTCTATGGTTTTGAAGGTCCAGTGACTCGTATTCTGGACATGTTCGGCGGCCAGCTCTAGCGCATCCAGGCGATAGCAGTTTCCATATCCCGTAAACATGGTTTCCCCAGACGTTCTAATGATCATTTCTGCCTAGCTAAGGCTGATTAGCTCTATGTATTTATGGTTTACAGGCATTTTCTGAGATGCGCCCAGCGTTGTAAAACGCCTGGATTTATGACCTACTATTAGTCTCACTCATGCTGCGGACGGCCATAGATGTCAGAACGGATTCAAGCACTGCATGCCCTGCGCGCTTTTGAAGTGGCTTCGCGCTACGGCTCATTCACTCGTGCAGCCGAAGAGCTGGCCCTGACCCAGGGCGCCGTCAGTCATCACATCAAGACCCTTGAGTCGATGTTTGGCTGCAGCCTGTTCGAACGACGCGGGCCCAAGCTGCGCCTGACCGAACATGGCCGCTTGCTGGCGCAGGAGCTCAAGGTCGGCTTCAAGATCATCGAAAACGCCTGCGCCTTGCTGCGTCAGGATCGCTATGGCTTGCGCCTGAAAGCACCGTCGACGCTCACCGTACGTTGGCTATTGCGCGCGCTGGATGGCTTCAAGAAGGTGGAAAACAGCTGCAGCGTGCAGCTGTCGAGCGTGTGGATGGACATCGATAGCGTCGATTTTTATTCAGAACCGTACGACTGCGCGATTCTTCTGGCCAACGGTCGTTTCCCTGCCGACGTCGAGGGCTTCAAGCTGTTCGACGAGTGGCTGATTCCGGTCTGCCACCCCGATTACCTGCAAGACCCCAACCCGGATCTGGCCATACTCAGTCAGTGCGACTTCCTGCACCCCTCGACCGACCGGCGTGACTGGCGGCGCTGGCTGGCGCGGATGGACGCATTGCACATCAGCATCGACCAGGGGCAGGTGTTCGACACCCTTGATCAAGGTATTTCCGCCGCCCAGCAAGGCCTGGGCATCTCGGTAGTGGACCTGGTGCTGGCCAGCGCCGACGTCGCTGCCGGGCGCCTGGTAATGCCGTTCAAGCACGCCGTGGCAACCGGCGACGGCTATTACATGACCTGGCTCAAGGCCAGCCCCAAGGCTCGGCAGATGCTGCGGCTGCGCGATTTTCTGCTGGCCCAGGTGCCGCCGCTGGTGTCCAAGGAGATCAACTACCTCTACGGCTGACGCAACAGGGTAGAATCCCTGCTCAGCACGCCGTATCACAGAGGTCATCGCAGTGGAGTTGCAGCAGGGCTTTGTCCTCACCCGACATTGGCACGATACGCCCGAAGGCACCTGCGTGGAGTTCTGGCTGGCGACCGATCAGGGCCCGCGCCAGCTGCGTCTGGCGCCGCAGGAATCGGTGGCGTTCATCCCTGAGCGGTTCGCCGCCCACGCCCGCGCAGTGCTCAAGGGCGAGCAGGGTGCTGAGCTCAAACCACTGCGCTTGCGCGACTTCGAGCAACGCCCGGTGCTGGGCCTGTACTGCCGCCAACATCGCCAACTGATCCAGCTTGAGCACCGTCTGCGCAGCGCTGGTATCGATGTATACGAGGCGGATATCCGTCCACCGGAACGCTACCTGATGGAGCGCTTCATTACCGCGCCGGTGCTCTTCAGCGGCCAGCCGGATGCCCACGGCGTGCTCTGCAACGGTCAGCTCAAGCCGCACCCCGATTACCGCCCGCCGTTGCGCCTGGCCTCGCTGGACATCGAAACCACCGAGCGTGGCGAGTTGTACAGCATTGCCATCGAGGGCTGCGGCCAGCGTCAGGTGTACATGCTCGGGCCGGCCAATGGCGACCACAGCATCGTCGACTTCGATCTGCACTACTGCGCCGACCGCGCGCAACTGCTGCACTGCCTCAATCAATGGATGGCCAGCCACGACCCAGATGCGATCATCGGCTGGAACGTGCTGCAGTTCGATCTGCGCTTGCTGCACGAGCACGCCGCGCGCTTGCAGGTGCCGCTGCTGCTTGGCCGTAACGGCGCACCACTCACCCTGCGCGCACACCCCGAGCGCAACCATGTGTTCGTCGAGGCGCCGGGCCGCTTGTTGATCGACGGCATCGAGGCGCTGCGTTCGGCGACCTGGAGCTTCCCTTCATTCAGCCTGGAGAACGTCGCCCAGACCCTGCTCGGCGAAGGCAAGGCGATCGATACGCCGTACCAGCGCATGGACGAAATCAACCGCATGTTCGCCGAGGACAAGCCGGCCCTGGCCCGGTACAACCTCAAGGACTGCGAGCTGGTCACGCGGATTTTCGCCCATACCCGCCTGCTCGAATTCCTCCTGGAGCGCGCCAGCGTCACCGGTCTGCCGGTGGACCGCAGCGGTGGCTCGGTCGCGGCGTTCTGCCATTTGTACATTCCGCACATGCACCGGATGGGGTTTGTCGCGCCAAACATGGGCAGCCAGCCGGACACTGCCAGCCCTGGGGGCTTTGTCATGGACTCGCGCCCCGGCCTGTATGACTCGGTGCTGGTGCTCGACTACAAGAGCCTGTACCCGTCGATTATCCGCACCTTTCTGATCGACCCGGTCGGGTTGGTCGAAGGGCTCAGCCAGCCCGATGACGAGCACTCGGTCGAGGGTTTTCGCGGCGCACGTTTTTCCCGCACCCGGCATTGCCTGCCAGCCATCGTCGAGCGCGTCTGGCAAGGCCGGGAAGCGGCCAAGCGCGACGGTAACGCGGCACTCTCGCAAGCCTTGAAGATCATCATGAACGCCTTTTACGGCGTGCTCGGCTCCAACGGTTGCCGCTTCTTCGACACGCGCCTGGCCTCGTCGATCACCCTGCGTGGCCACGAAATCATGCGCCAGACCCGCGGCCTGATCGAGGCCGAGGGTTACGACGTCATTTATGGTGACACCGACTCGACCTTCGTCTGGCTCAAGCACGCCCACGACGAGCAGGCGGCGGCGAGCATCGGCAAGGCGCTGGTGGCCAAGGTCAACCAGTGGTGGCGCGAGCACCTGCGTCAGAGCCTGAACCTCGACTGTGCACTGGAGCTGCAATACGAAACCCATTACCAGCGTTTTCTGATGCCGACCATCCGCGGCGCCGAGGAGGGTAGCAAGAAGCGCTACGCAGGCCTGGTGCAGGGCGCCGATGGCGAGCTGCAGATGATCTACAAGGGCCTGGAGTCGGTGCGCACCGACTGGTCGCCACTGGCCCGGCAGTTTCAGCAAGGGCTGTATGAGCGGATCTTTCGCAACCAACCTTATCGTGACTATCTACGCGATTACGTACAGCGCACCCTCGCTGGCGCGCAGGACGAACTGCTGATCTACCGCAAGCGTCTGCGCCGGCCGCTGGCCGATTACCAGCGCAACGTGCCGCCGCACGTGCGCGCGGCGCGTCTGGCCGATGACTTCAATGCGCGGCTGGGCCGTCCCAAGCAGTACCAACGCGGCGGCTGGATCAGCTATGTGATCACTACAGCAGGCCCCGAACCGCTGGAAAACCTGCAGTCGCCGATCGACTACGAGCATTACCTGAGCCGCCAGCTGCAACCGGTGGCGGACGCGATCCTGCCGTTTGTCGGTGACGATTTCAACGCCCTGACCGGCCGCCAATTGATGCTGTTCTGAGCCCGCACGGGCGCTAATTTTTCCTCGTTGCATTCGTTCTATAGGGATGGTTCGCCACCGCCCCACGCCTATAGATTCGGATGCCCACACAATGAATGCTGAAGACGCCCTGAAACTCGCTCGTCGCTTTATTGGCCTGCCGGCGGAGAAACGTCAGCTGTTTCTCGCTGCATTGGCCCGCGAAGGGGTGGATTTTGCCCAGTTTCCGATCCCGGCCGACGTGCCCGCCGAGGATCGCCAGGCGTTGTCCTATGCCCAGCGGCGCATGTGGGTGTTGTGGCAACTGGACCCGCACAGCGGCGCCTATAACCTGCCCGGTGCAGTGCGGCTCAAAGGTGCGCTGGACATCAACGCGCTGGAGCGCGCCTTCGCCAACCTGATCGAGCGGCATCAGACCCTGCGCACTGTATTCCGGCGCCGTGATGACGACAGCGTGCAGCAGGTGCCCGCCGAGCAGCCGCTGCACATCGTTCATCAGGACTTTTCGGCGCTGGCTATTGATGCGCGCGAGCAGGCGGTACGAGAGGCAGCCGAAGCCCAGGCGGTGCAGCCCTTCGACCTTGAGCAAGGCCCACTGCTGCGGGTCAGCCTGCTGCGTCTGGCCAGCGACGAGCACGTGTTGCTGCTGACCCTGCACCACATCGTCTCCGATGGCTGGTCGATGAACGTGTTGATCGAAGAATTCACTCGTTGCTACGACGCTTTCGCGCTGGGCAAGAATCCTGCGCTGGCGCTGTTGCCGGTACAGTACGCCGACTATGCCCTGTGGCAACGACGCTGGCTCGAGGCGGGTGAGCAGGCGCGTCAGCTAAGCTACTGGCAGGATGCGCTCGGCAACGAGCACGATCCGCTTGAACTGCCCACCGATCATCCACGCCCGGCGCTGCCAAGCCAGCGCGGCCGGCGCCTGGAATTCGCCATCGACACAGCGTTGGCCGACGGCCTGCGCGAACTGGCCCGCCAGCACAACGTGACCTTGTTCATGCTGCTGCTCGGCGCCTTCAACGTGCTACTGCTGCGCTACACCGGGCAAACCGACCTGCGTGTCGGCGTACCGATCGCCAACCGCAACCGCAGCGAGATCGAAGGCCTGATCGGCTTCTTCGTCAATACCCTGGTGCTGCGCACTCAAGTCGACGCCCTGCAGCCATTCGCCAGCTTGCTGCAAGCGGTCAAGGAACGCGTGCTCGGGGCCCAGGCGCATCAGGATCTGCCTTTCGAACAGTTGGTCGAAGCGCTGCAGCTGGAGCGCAGCCTGAGCCACACGCCGCTGTTTCAGGTGATGTACAACCACCAGCCGCACGTAGCCGACATGGCCAGCCTGCAAACGGCCTCGGGCCTGAGCCTGAGTGCGGTGCAGTGGCAGAGCCGCACCACTCAGTTCGACCTGACTCTGGATACCTATGAGCAGGGCGGGCAACTGCGCGGCGCCCTTACGTATGCGGATGAACTGTTCGACGCCGCCACTATTGCGCGCATGGCCAAACACTTCACCGGCCTGCTGGCAGCGCTGGTGGCCGACCCAAATCAGCGCGTTGGCGAGCTGGCGCTGCTGGCGGATGAAGAACACGACACCCTGATCAGCGGCTGGAACCAGACCGCCCAGGCCTATCCGCTGGATCAGTGCCTGCACAGCCTGATCGGCGACCAGGTGCAGCGCACGCCCGATGCGCCGGCCGTGCGTTTCGCTGAACAGACCCTGAGCTACGCGGCCCTCGAACGCCGCGCCAACCAGCTGGCCAACCTGCTGCGTGAGCGCGGAGTTGGCCCGGATGTGCTGGTCGGCGTATGCCTGGAGCGCTCGCTGGAAATGGTCGTGGCCCTGCTGGCCATCCACAAGGCCGGCGGTGCCTACGTGCCGCTTGACCCGGAATACCCTCAGGAACGCCTGCACTACATGATCGACGACAGTGCCGTGCGCCTGTTGCTGACTCAGCGTGCGCTGCGGCCGCTGCTGGAAGGGCAGGCCGGCCTGCAGATGATCGATCTGGATCAGTCGCAAGGCTGGCTCGACGACTACTCCGAGCAAGTACCACTGTCGCAGACCTTGCCCCAGCACCTGGCCTACGTGATCTACACCTCAGGCTCCACCGGCAAACCCAAAGGCGCGGGCAACAGCCATGCGGCGCTGGTCAACCGGCTGTGCTGGATGCAGCAGGCCTATGCACTGACCAGCAGCGATGTGGTCCTGCAGAAAACCCCGTTCAGTTTCGACGTGTCGGTGTGGGAGTTCTTCTGGCCGCTGCTGACCGGCGCTTGCCTGGTGGTCGCTGCACCCGGTGCACATCGCGACCCAGAGCGGCTGATCGAAACCATCGTCGACAACGGCGTGACCACCCTGCATTTCGTGCCTTCGATGCTGCAGGCATTTATCCATGAACACGGCGTTGAGGCCTGCCAGAGCCTGCAGCGCATTGTCTGCAGCGGCGAGGCACTGCCGCTGGAAGCGCAGCAGCAGGTTTTTGCCCGCTTGCCGCAGGCTGCGCTGTACAACCTCTACGGGCCGACCGAAGCAGCCATCGATGTCACGCACTGGACCTGCATCGACGAAGGCGCGCTGGCCGTGCCGATTGGTCAGCCGATTGCCAACCTGCGCACCCTGGTGCTGGATGCCCAACTGCAACCGGTGCCGGCAGGTGTTGCCGGCGAGCTGTACCTGGGCGGGATCGGCCTGGCGCGCAGCTATCATCGCCGCCCCGGGCTGACCGCCGAGCGCTTCGTCGCCTGTCCGTTCGTTGCCGGTGAGCGGCTGTATCGCACCGGTGACCGTGTCCGCCAGCGCCGCGACGGGGTGATCGAATATCTGGGCCGCTTCGACCATCAGGTCAAACTGCGTGGCCTGCGCATCGAGCTGGGCGAGATCGAGACGCGCCTGATGCAGCAGCCGCAGGTCGATGAGGCGGTCGTGCTGGTGCAGGAAGGCAAACACCTGGTGGCGTATCTGGTACTTGCTCAGGAGCCACAGGAGGGCTGGCAGGCCCAGCTCAAGAGCGCGCTGCTCGAATGCCTGCCTGAGTACATGGTGCCGACCTACTGGCTGGCATTGGACCAGCTGCCCGTGACTGGCAACGGCAAGCTCGACCGCAAAGCCTTGCCACTGCCGGAGGCGGCGCCGCAGCAAACCTACGTGGCCCCGCAGGACGAACTGCAACGGCTGCTGGCCGGGATCTGGCAGGACGTGCTCGGCCTGGCCCAGGTGGGCCTGGAAGACAATTTCTTCGAGCTTGGCGGCGACTCCATCGTCTCCATTCAGGTGGTCAGTCGCGCGCGTCAGGCCGGCGTGCGGCTCAAGCCGCGTGACCTGTTCCAGCATCAGACGGTGCGTAGCCTGGCCCAGGTCGCGGTGCGCGACAGCCAGGGCCAGCAAGAGCAGGGGCCGGCAACCGGCGACGTACAGCTGACGCCGATCCAGCACGCGTTCTTCGCGCTGGACATGCCGCAGCGCAGTCACTGGAACCAGTCGCTGCTATTGAGCCCGCGTGAACCGGTGCAAGCCGAAGTGCTTGAGCAAGCCTTGCAACTGTTGCTGGCCCAGCACGATGCCCTGCGCCTGCGTTACACCGCGCAGACGCAAGGCTGGCAGCAGGCGTATGCGCCGGTCAGCAGCGCTCGAGTACTCGAATCCGCGCAGGCAACCGACACCGCCCAACTGGCAGCACTCTGCGATGGGTTGCAGCGCAGCCTCGATCTGCAGGCAGGGCCACTGCTGCGTGCGCTGTTGGTAGAGCTGCCTGATGGCGAGCAACGCTTGCTGCTGGTCATTCACCACCTGGTGGTCGATGGAGTGTCCTGGCGGGTGCTCCTCGAAGACCTGCAACTGGCTTATCAGCAATTGGCCGCCGGCCAACCAGCCAGGCTGCCGGCTAAGACCAGCAGCTATCAAGCCTGGGCCGCGCGCCTGCAGCAGCACGTACCGGCTGTGCTCGATCAGCTGCCGTACTGGCTTGCCCAGCATCAAGACATCGCCGAACTACCGTGCGACCGCCCCCACGGCGCCCTGACCAATCAACTGCAGCGCAAGGTCGAAGCGCGTCTGTCGCGAGAGGCCACCCGGCAACTCTTGCAAGTCGCCCCGGCGGCCTACCGCACCCAGGTCAACGACCTGCTGCTGACCGCTTTGGCGCGCCTGCTGCAACGCTGGACGGCGCAACCAGGCTGCCTGATCCAGCTCGAAGGCCATGGCCGCGAAGACCTTGGCGATGACCTCGACCTGACCCGCAGCGTCGGCTGGTTCACCAGCCTGTTCCCGGTACGCCTGCAAGTCCCGGCCGACTGGCCGGGTTCGATAAAGGCGGTCAAGGAGCAGTTGCGCCGGGTGCCCGGCAAGGGTCTCGGTTATGGCCTGCTGCGTTACCTCGCCGAGCCTGCCGTCGGCGCCCAACTGGCCGCGCTGCCAGCGCCGCGGGTGACCTTCAACTACCTGGGCCAATTCGATGGCCAATTCGACCAGGCGGCGCTGTTCGCCCCGGCCAGCGAACGCAGCGGCCAGGCGCAGGACCCCCAAGCGCCGCTGGCCAACTGGCTGACCGTTGAGGGCCAGGTGTATGCCGGGGAGCTGGCCTTGCAGTGGGGCTACAGCAGCGCCATGTATGACGATGCCAGCATCCAGCAACTGGCCGACGGTTATCTGCAGGAGCTGCACGCGCTGATTGCCCACTGCCTGCAAGTGCCGGCCGGGCAGGTGACGCCCTCGGACTTCCCGCTCGCCAGCATCAGCCAGGCGCAGCTCGATCAGCTGCCGGCCAGCGCCGATCAGATCGAAGACCTGTATCCGCTGGCGCCGATGCAGCAAGGCATGCTCTTTCACAGCCTGTACCAGCCGGCAGATGGCGCGTACGTCAACCAGATGCGCCTGGACATCGCCGGCCTCGACGTCGAGCGCTTCCGTCAGGCCTGGCAAGCGGCGCTGGATCATCACCCGATCCTGTGCAGCAGCATCCATTGGCAGGGCCTTGAGCACGCGCATCAGTTGGTCCATCGCCAGCTGCAACTGCCGCTGACGTTGCTCGAAGCGGGTGAACATGACCTTGACCAGTTGGCCGCCGCCGAGCGCGCGCTGGGCTTCGATCTGGCTCGCGCGCCATTGCTGCGCCTGAGCCTGGTGCCGACCGGTAGCGGCGACTGGCACCTGATCTACACCAGCCACCACATTCTGCTCGACGGCTGGAGCAACGCCAGTCTGCTGGCTGAGGTGCTCGGGCGTTATGCAGGCGTACAGCCGAGCGCTGCACCAGGGCGTTACCGCGACTATCTGGCCTGGTTGCAGGGGCGCTCTGCTGAAGCTGCCAAGGCCTACTGGCAAGTCAACCTGGCGCCGCTGGAGCAGCCGACCCTGCTCGCTGAAAGCCTGCGCCGACCGGCGCACGGCAGCGGCTACGGGCAGCTGCTGGCCGAGCTCGAGCCCGTGCAGACCGAGGCGCTGAAGACGTTCGCCCGCGCCCATAAAGTCACCCTCAACACCTTGCTGCAAGGCGCCTGGGCGGTGTTGTTGCAGCGTTACAGTGGGCAAGCGTGCGTAGCCTTCGGCGCCACCGTGGCTGGACGCCCGGCCGAGTTGCCGGGCATCGACGCGCAGCTTGGGCTGTTCATCAATACCTTGCCGATCGTCTGCCAGCCGCACCCGCAGCACAGTGTGGCGCAGTGGCTGCAGGCCTTGCAGTCGCACAACCTGGCGCTGCGCGAGTTTGAGCATGTGCCGCTGTACGAGATCCAGGCCTGGGCTGGGCAGCAGGGCAACGCGCTGTTCGACAGCCTGCTGGTATTCGAAAACTTCCCGGTGGCCGAGGCCTTGAGCCAGGCTGACAGCAGCGGGTTGCGCATGCGCAACCTGAGCAACCACGAGCAGACCAGCTATCCGCTGACCCTCGGCATCGAACTGGGCGCGACCCTGCGCCTGGACTTCAGCTACGATCTGGCGCGGTTCAGCAGCGAGCAAGTAGCCGGGTTGTGCAGCCAATTGCGCCACCTGCTTGAGCAGTTTGTCGCCGCCCCGCAAGGCGTGCTCGGCAACCTGACCCTGCTTGATCACACCGGCCAGCACAACCTGCTGCAACGCCAGGGCGACAGCTGCATGGCGCTGCGTGATCAAGCGCTGGTGCATCAGCGTATCGCTGCTCAGGCCGCCAGCACGCCTGGAGCATTGGCGGTGTGGACCTCGGCAGCAAGCCTTGACTATGCCAGCCTCAACCAACAGGCCAACCGCCTTGCCCATTGCCTGATCGAATCCGGCGTCGGCCCCGGCCAACGCGTCGGCTTGGCACTGCGGCGTACCCCGCAGTTGATCGTCAGCCTGCTGGCAGTGCTCAAAAGTGGCGCCGCCTATGTGCCGCTCGACCCCAGCTACCCGGACGAGCGCTTGCTGTTCATGGTCGAAGACAGCCGTCTCGACCTGTTGCTCAGTGAGGGTGGGCTGCTTGCTCATCTGGCACTGCCGGCTGGCTTGACGCGGCTGCAACTCGACGTGCTGGGCGATCAGCTGGCCAACGCATCAACGCTGGAGCCGGCAAACCGCGCTTGTCCTGAAGACCTCGCTTACGTCATCTACACCTCAGGCTCCACCGGCAAACCCAAGGGCGTGGCGATTGCCCATGCGGCCCTGCGCGAGTTCTGCGAAAGCGCCGCTGACTATTCCCGGCTCGCCGCCAGCGACCGCGTCCTGCAGTTCGCCACGTTCAGCTTCGACGGCTTTGTCGAGCAGTGCTACCCACCCTTGAGCGTCGGCGCGGCGCTGATCATGCGCGATGACCAGCCGTGGTCGGTCGAGCAGTTGGCCGAGGTGCTGGTCGAGCAGGGCGTGACCCTGGCCGACTTGCCCGCTGCCTACTGGCATCTGTTGGCCAAGCTGTGTGCCAGCGAAGACCGCAGCCTGGGGCGGTTGCGCCAGGTGCACGTCGGCGGCGAGGCGATGTCGGTCGAGGGCTTGCGCCTGTGGCATGCTGCCGGGCTGGGCGCGGTGCGCCTGGTCAATACCTACGGCCCGACCGAGGCGACGGTGGTGTCCAGCGTGCATGACTGCCAGTTGGCCGACGCCAGTGCCGTATATGGTGTGCCCATTGGCCAGGCGATTGCCGGGCGCAGTTTGCGCATTCTTGATGCTGGCGCCGAGCTGCTGCCGGCCGGCGCAACCGGAGAGCTGTGGATTGGCGCTGCGGCGAGCCTTGCACAGTGCTATTTCGACCGCCCAGCGCTCACCGCCGAGCGCTTCTTGCCCGACCCGTTTGCCAGCGAGCCCGGCGCGCGGCTGTACCGCAGCGGCGACCTGGTGCGCTACAACCCGGCAGGTGCTATCGAGTACGTCGGCCGCATCGACCACCAGGTGAAGATCCGTGGTTTTCGCATCGAGCTTGGCGAAATCGAAGCGCGCCTCGCGGCTCAGCCCGCCGTGCGCGAGGCAGTGGTCGTAGCGCTGCCAGCCCGCCATGGCCTGCAACTGGTGGCCTATGTGGTGCCAGTCGATGACCTGGAGGCGCTGGCCGTGCCAGCGCAGGATGACCTGCGCGGTGTTATTCAAGCCGCGTTGAAAGCCGATTTGCCGGACTACATGCAGCCCAACCAGCTGATCTTGCTGGCGCGCCTGCCGCTCAACCCCAACGGCAAGCTCGACCGCAAGGCGCTGCCCGCGCCGCAGGCCGTCAGCCACAGCCAGGCGCTGCCGCAGACCGATCTGCAGCGCCGTGTTGCCGCCATCTGGCAGTCGGTGCTGGACGTGGCGCAGGTCGGCCTCGGCGATAACTTCTTTGCCCTCGGCGGCCACTCGCTGCTGGCCACGCAGGTGATCAGCCGGGTGCGTCAGGAGCTGGGCGTACAGCTGGCCCTGCGCAGCCTGTTCGAGGCGGCCACCCTGCAAGACTTTGTCGCCAGCATCGAACACAGCGAGCGCGCTGCGAGCATGCCGGTGCTGCGCCGGGTCGATGAGCGCCAGCCGCAGCTGCAGTCGTTTGCCCAGCAGCGGCTGTGGTTCCTCTGGCAACTCGAGCCGCACAGCTCGATGTACAACATTGCCCGCGCGCTCGAGCTGACCGGCACGCTGGATCCGCGCGCGGTGCGCCAGGCCTTCGACATGCTCGTACAGCGCCATGCAGTGCTGCGTACCACTTATTTCGAAGCCGATGGCGAGCATTGGCAGCAAGTGCATCAGCAGCTGGCGCCGGAATTTGCCTTCACTGATCTGCGTGGCTCAGCCGAAGGGCAGGCTGCGCTCGAGCAGCACCTGCAGAGCGAAGCCCGCCAGCCGTTCGACCTGGTCGACGGCTCGCCGATGCGCGTGCGCCTGCTGCGTCTGAGCGAGCAGCGCCATGTGCTGCTGATCACCCTGCACCATATCGTCGCCGACCACTGGTCGTTTGGTCTGCTGCCGGCGGAGTTCGTCAGCCTGTACCAAGCGGCCCGCAGCGGCAGCCCATCGGCGTTGCCGGAACCACGCCTGCAATACGTCGACTTCGCCGTCTGGCAGCGCGAGTGGCTGGCGGCCGGTGAACTCGAGCGGCAGCTGGCCTACTGGCGCGCCCAGTTGGGCGATGACCACCGCTTGACCAGCCTGCCGGCATCGCCTGCACGCCAGGCAGCCTCGGCCAATGCCGCCTATTGCGAGGTGCACGAGTTCCACTTCAGCCCGGCCCTGAGCGAGGCCCTGCGCGAATTCGCCACGGCGCGGGGGGTGACCTTGTACATGCTCCTGCTGGCCGGCTTCAGCGTGGTAGTGGCCCAGCGCAGCGCCAGCAGCCGGGTGCGCCTGGGTACCGATGTGGCCAACCGCAACCACGCCGGGGTTGAAGATCTGGTGGGGTTCTTCGTTAACCAGTTGGTACTGCAATTGACGGTCGAACCACAGGCCAGCGTCAGCCAGTTGCTGGAGGCGGCGCGCAGCACCGTGATCGGCGCTGCCGACCACCAGGACCTGCCGTTCGAGCGCTTGGTGGAAGCTCTGCGAGTTCCACGCAGGGCAGGGCGTTCACCGCTGTTTGCGATCAAGTTCATCTATCAGGACAGCAGCGATGTGCCGCTGTCGATCGACGGCCTCGAGATCCAGCCATTGCCGGCCGGTAAAGCCGCCGCCGAGCTGGACCTGATCGCCGAGTTCGTCAACGCGCCCGCCGGCATATACCTGGGGCTCAAGTGCGATGCCGGGCTCTACGCCAGTGCCGACATGGCCTGCCTGTTTGGCCAGTTGCAAGGGGTGTTCGAGCACATGCTTGGCGACCCGCAGGCGGCCTTGGCGCAGTTGCTTGAAGGTGCAGCGCAGGTGCAACAGGCGGCCGAGCAACAGGCCCTGGCCGAGCGCCAGGCGCAATTGCAGCAACAGCCGATCCAGCGCCGTCGCCCAGGCCGGGTGGCGGTCGAGTAACGGCGGCAAGGACAGTCAGGCAGGTGCGCGCCAGGGGGCGCCACCTGATACACGAATGGGAGAGGTGCAATGTCGAATTTCGAGTCGCAAGTGATACCGGCGCTGGGCAAGGGGCGGCGCAAGAGCCTCAGCCTGGACCAGTCCAGCCTGGTCACCTTCAGCCCGATGTTCGCCGACCGCCCGCTGCCGCTGGTGTGCACGCCAAGCATGCCCGGGGTCAACCTGATCGAGTGGGCCGGGCAGAACCGCGCCCTGATCGAAAGCAAGCTCGACCAGCATGCGACCCTGCTGTTTCGTGGCTTCAACGTGCCGGATATCCACGCCTTCAACCAGTGCGTCGATGCGATTTCCGGCGGCGCGCTGGAGTACCTGTTCCGCGCCTCGCCGCGCACCCAGATCACCAAGAAGCTCAACGTCTACAGTTCCACCGACTACCCGTCGGCAGAGAAGATTTTCCCGCACAACGAGCACTCCTATTCGCCGGTGTTTCCGCTGCACCTGTACTTCTATTGCGACCAGCCTTCGGCCACCGGCGGCGAGACGCCGTTCGGTGATACCCGGCTGCTGCTCGAACGCATCGACCCGCAGGTGCGCGATGAATTCATCCGCAAGCGCGTGCTCTACGTGCGCAATTACGGCGACGGCATGGGCCTGCCCTGGCAAACGGTGTTCCAGACCGAAGACCGCGCCGAAGTCGAGGCTTACTGCGCCAGGATTGGGATCACACCTGAGTGGAAGCCCGGCAATCGCTTGCGCACCCGCCAACAAGGCCCCGCAGTGGTGCGCCACCCGCGTACGGGCGAAACGGTGTGGTTCAACCACGCCACCTTCTTCAACGCGCTGACTCTGCCCGAGAGCATTCGCGACAGCCTGCTGGCCGAATTCGAACCGCAGGACCTGCCGCAAAACACCTACTTCGGTGACGGCTCGCCAATCCCCGAAGACTACATCCGCCACCTGCAGCAGCTGTACCGCGAGGTGATGGTCGAGTTCCCGTGGCAGCAGGGCGACGTGGTGGTGCTGGACAACATCTTCACCATCCATGCCCGCAACGGTTACAGCGGCCCGCGCAAAATTCTCACCGCAATGGCAATCCCGCTGAAAAGCACCGACGTGGCCATTGGTTAAGGACATCAGCATGACGTACAGCACTCCAGCAGAAATCTTCCAGACCTCCGCCCAGCAAGCCGCACTGCTGCGCGCCGAACGCAATGCCGGGCGCCCGCTGCTGGCCACCCTGCAGCTGCCTGCCAGCGTTGTCGGTGACGACGCGCAGTGGCACGCCGCGCTGCTGCAACTGGCCGAGCGCCACGAAATTCTGCGCACTCGCTACACCCAGGTGCCTGGCCTGCAGTTGCCCGCCCAGGCGATCAGCGCGCAGGCCGAGGTACGCCTGATGCACGCGGCTGACCTTGAGCACGCCCGCGAGCTGGCTCGCGCAGCGTTGGCAGAGACGCCGCTGGTGGCAGTGCGTTGGGCTCAGCAAGTGCTGCTCGCCGCGCCGCTGGCCAGCCTTGACCGGACCAGCCTGCGCCTGTTGGCTGATGAACTGGCGGCGCTTGGCCAGGGCCAGACATTGCCTGAATTCGATGCCCTGCAATATGCCGACTACGCCGCTTGGCAGGAGGAGCTTGCCGAGCAGCAACTGGGCCAAGAGGGCCTGGCCCATTGGCGCGGTCTGCTGGCGCAATTTACTCATGCCCCGCAGCTGCCATTCGAGCGTCGGGTTGGCCTGGGCGGCGAGCGGGAGTCGAGCCGTCTGGAGTTGCCATTGGCGACCGTGGCAGGCCTGGCGGCGCAGCTTGGGCTGCCGGCGCAGGTAGCGCTTGGCGGGCTATGGGCAGGTTTTCTGGGCGGCCTGCTGGGCGAGCAACGAGTTTTGCTGAGCCTGCTGGTGGACGGTCGCAACGAACAATTGCTCGCCACCTTGGGCCACTTCGCTCGGCGTCTGCCGGTTGCCGCAGAGGTGCCGGCGCAGCAGTCTGTGCGTGAGCACCTGCAGGGCTTTGCCCAGCAGTTGGCGCAGAGCCGCTCCTGGCTTGAATGCTTCAATGAAGTGGAACTGTTCGAGAGCAATCTGGACCAGCCCGGCCCGTTGCTGCTTGGCGCTGACATCGAGCTGGAGACTGAGCACGATCTGGTGCTGGTGCAAGATCCCGCTCAAGCCGAAAAACTCCACCTGCAGGCGCGCCGCTGCGGTCAGCAACTGATTCTGCAACTACTGGCCCCGATCGGCCTGCTCGTACCGGGCTTGCTGGATGCCTGGCTGGCCCAGTTTGCTGTGTTCATCGCCGCGGCTGCGGCCGCGCCTGAGCACCCCGTCAGCGACATCGCCACGCTCGATGCCGGCCAGTCGCGGCAGGTGCTGGCGTCGCTGGACCACAGTGCCAGCCTGCAGGGCCCGCAGGCGCAACTGCTGCACCAACTGTTCGAACGCCGCGCCGCGCTGCATCCGCAGCACATCGCCTTGCAGGTCGAAGGCCGCCAGCTGAGCTACGCCGAACTCGACCGCCAGGCCAACCGCCTGGCGCGGCGCCTGCAGGCCGAAGGTGTCGGCCGTGATGCCCTGGTGGGCGTCTACGGTGGCCGCTCAGTGGAAATCGTGGTGACCCTGCTGGCCATTCTCAAAGCTGGCGGCGCCTATCTGCCGCTGGATCCGTCCTATCCGCACGAACGGCTGAGCTTCATGCTTGAAGACGCTGGCGTCCGCTGCCTGGTGCGCTTGCAGGCGCTGCCTGAAGCACTGACGCTGCCCGCTGCAACCGTGCAGCTGGAAGTGACCGCGCAGACGTTGGAGGAGGGCGACGCCAGCCCGCTGCCGGCCAGCAATCACAGCGACGACCTGGCCTATGTGATCTACACCTCCGGCTCCACCGGCCTGCCCAAAGGCGTGATGATCAGCCATGCCAACGCCTGTGCCTCGACCCAGGCGCGCTTGCAGTTCTACCGTGAACCGATCCAACGCTTCCTGATGCTGTCGTCGTTCTCCTTCGACAGCTCGGTGGCCGGCATTTTCTGGACCCTCGCTCAAGGCGGCAGCTTGTGCCTGCCGGCCGAGCAGGCACACAAAGACCCGTTGCAGATCGCCCAGCAGGTTGCCGACCAGCAAATTTCGCACTTCCTCGCGCTGCCATCGTTCTATGCGCAGATCCTCGAAGCACTGCCAACTGACGCCGGCCTGACCTGTGTGATCGTGGCCGGCGAGGCCTGCCCGGTCGAGCTCAGCGAGCGCCACCAGCAACGCTTGCCGCAGACACTCTTGGTCAACGAGTACGGGCCGTCCGAGAGCGCCGTCTGGTGCACTGCCCAGGCAGTTGCCGAGCCCGTGCTGGCCGAGCGCGTGGCGATCGGCACGGCGATTGCCGGCACCCGCTTGCAGGTGCTCGACGAGGAGGGCGAACTGGTCGGCTTCGGTCGCCCGGGTGAGCTGTATATCGCCGGCGCCGGCCTGGCCCGCGGCTACCTGGCAAGGCCGAGCCTGACCGCCAGCCGCTTCTTGCCGGACCCGCACGGGGCAGTACCCGGGGCGCGCCTGTACCGCACCGGCGACCGCGTGACCTGCCGCCCGGACGGCGTGCTCGACTACCTTGGACGCCTCGATTTCCAGCTGAAGATTCGCGGCTTTCGTATTGAGCTGGGCGAGATCGAAGCGCGTCTCGGCGCTGACAGCCGTGTCCGCGAAGCGGCGGTGGTTGCCCGCGATACCGCAGCCGGCAAGCAGTTGGCCGCCTATGTGGTATTGCACGCCGACGCGCCCGCCGAGGCCAGTGAAGCGGCGCTGCTAGAGCTGCTGCGCGAGCAATTGCCCGAGCATATGGTGCCAGCCTTCATCAACGCGCTCGAGCGCATGCCGTTGACCCCCAACGGCAAGCTAGACCGCAACGCGCTGAGTGCCCGCGAGCAACGCGGTCAGGCCTACGTCGCACCGCGCAATGAGCTGGAGCAGACGCTGGCGCGCATCTGGCAAGAGGCGCTGGAGCTGCCGCAAGTCGGTATCCACGACAACTTCTTCGCCCTCGGCGGGCATTCGTTGCTGGCCACGCGGATTCGCTCGCGGGTACACAGCGAGCTCAATATCAACCTGCCGCTGCGCGCATTTTTCGAAGGTGAAACCGTCGAGTTGCTGGCCCAGCAGGTCGAGCTGCACCGCGATAACGAAGTCAACGAAGACAAGCTCGATGCCCTCGAAGCCCTGTTCGCCGAGGCTGAGCAGCAATGAGTCAGCTACCCGATCGGATGTTGGCCCTGGCCAAACGCTTTGCCGGCTTCAGCCCAGCGGAACGCAGCGCCCTGCAAGCGAAGATGATCGCCCAGGGGCTGTCGCTGGATATTCTGCCGATTCCGCCGCGCGAGGCGGGCATCAGCGAGTTGCCGGCCTCGTATGCGCAACAGCGGCTGTGGTTGGTATGGCAACTGGACCCGCAGTCCAGCGCCTATAACCAACCCGCGCAGCTGCGCTTGCGTGGACAGCTGAACAGCACCGCGCTGGAGCAGGCGATCGGGCAGTTGATCGAGCGGCACGAAGTGCTGCGCACCAGCTTCCGCTGGCACGAGCAGCAGGTGTTGCAGGTGATCCACCCGCAGCGTCGGTTTGCCCTGACCCGGCTCGACCTCAGTGCCGCGGGTGAGGGCGCCGAAGCGCTATTGGCCGAACAGATGACGGCGCTGGCCGAGCAGCCCTTCGATCTGGAGCGTGACTTGCTGCTGCGGGCAACGCTGATCAAGCTCGCTGCCGAGCAGCATGTGCTGTTGTTCTGCAGCCACCATATTGTCTGCGATGCCTGGTCGTTGCCGATCCTGGTTGGTGAAGTCAGCGAAGGTTATCGCCAGGCCTTGCAGGGCCAGCGCGCTGCGCTGCCGCCTCTGGCCGTACACTACGCCGACTACGCCCACTGGCAGCGGCTGTGGCTGGAAGCCGGTGAGGGCGAGCGGCAGCTGGCCTACTGGCGCGAGCGACTCGGTAGCGAGCACGTGCAGCTGGCTTTGCCACTGGACCGGCCACGCACGGCCAGCCGCAGCAACCGCGGTGCGCGCCATGAAATCGAATTCGATGCAGCCCTTGGCGCGCGCCTGCGCGCGATGTCGGCGGCGACCGGCAGCACGCTGTTCATGCTGCTGCTGGCCAGCTTCCAGGCCGTACTGCACCGTTACAGTGGCGCCGCTCAAGTCCGCGTCGGCACGCCCGTGGCCAACCGTACTCGCGCTGAAGTCGAGGGGTTGATCGGCTTTTTCGTCAACACGCAGGTGCTACAGGCTGATATCACGCCCCAGCAGACCTTTGCCGCGCTGTTGGCCCAGGTCAAGAGCCGGGTCCTCGAGGCCCAGGCGCATCAGGACACGCCGTTCGAACAACTGGTCGATGCCCTGCAACCCGAGCGCAATCTGGACAGTAGCCCGCTGTTTCAAGTGCTCTACAACCATCTGGTCGACGCAGCCGACGCCGGCCGCCTGGAATTGCCGGGCCTGACCGTCGAGGTGCAGGGCAGCGGGCATGAAGCGGTGCGCTTCGACCTGACCCTGAGCACCCGCGAAGCCGATGGCCGCTTGTATGCAGCCTTGGTGTACGCCACTGATCTGTTCGACGCCAGCACCATTGCCCGCCTAGCCGAGCACTGGCGCAATCTGCTCGCTGATGCACTGCGCGATCCGCAGCAGGCGATTGGCGACCTAGCGCTGTACAGCCCTGCAGAACAACAGCAATTAGCGCAATGGGCCGAAGGCGGCCCGTTGCAGCAGCGCGCCCTCGATGTACCAGCGCGGATCAGTGCCCATGCGCAAACCACACCTGAGGCCATCGCTGTGGTGCAAGGCGCACGGCGCCTCAGCTATGCCCAGCTCGACGGCCAGGCCGAAGCCTTGGCCGGGCGCTTGCGCGAGCAGGGCGTGGGCGCCGATGTACTGGTCGGTATCGCTGCCGAGCGTTCGCTGGAGATGGTCGTCGGCCTGCTGGCAGTGCTCAAGGCCGGCGGCGCCTATGTGCCGCTGGCGCCCGAGTACCCGCAGCAACGTCTCAACCAGATGATAGCCGACAGCGCCCTCGAGCACCTGCTGGTGCAGGCGCCGCTGGCTGAGCGCTTTGCCGAGCTGACCGGCGTCCACCAGCAACTGCTGCCCGACCCGACCCAGGCGTTGTCCGGCGCAGGCTGGGCGCTGGCGCCGATCAGCGACCCGCAGCAATTGGCCTATGTCATCTTTACTTCCGGCTCCACCGGTCGCGCCAAGGGCGTCACCGTCAGCCACGGCGCGCTGGCCAACTACGTTGCAGCCATCGGCGAACGCCTGCCGATCACTCAGGCGCGGAGCATGGCGCTGGTCTCGACCATGGCCGCTGACCTTGGTCATACCGTGCTGTTTGGCGCGCTGTGCCACGGCCAGGCCTTGCACCTGATCGACAACGACATGGCGGTCGATGGCAGCGCCCTGGGTGCTTATCTGCACAACGAACAGATCGATGTGCTGAAGATCGTGCCGTCGCACTTGGCGGCGCTGCTTGGCGAAGATAACGCCGCAGTCATCCCCCGGCAGTGCCTGGTGCTGGGCGGCGAAGCCTGCCCGCCAAGCCTGTTGCAACGCATCCAGCAGCTGGCCCCGGCCTGCTGCGTGGTCAACCATTACGGCCCGACCGAGACCACGGTCGGCGCCATCACCCAAAGCCTCGATGGCGACTGGGCGCACGCTACACGCCTGCCGCTGGGGCGGCCGCTGGCCAATCTGCGCGCCTATGTGCTCGACAGTGATGCTGGCGCGCTGCCGGTGAACTGTGCCGGTGAGCTGTACCTGGGCGGTGCCGGCGTCGCCCGTGGCTATCACCTGCGTCCGGGCATGACCGCCGAGCGCTTCGTGCCCAACCCGTTCAGCGCCGATGGCGCGCGGCTGTACCGCACCGGTGACCAGGCCCGCTACCGCGCCGATGGCCTGCTGGAGTTCATTGGCCGGGTCGATCACCAGGTCAAGATTCGCGGCTACCGGGTCGAACCTGGCGAGGTGCAGGCCTGCCTGCAGAGCCACCCACAGGTGCGTGAATGCGCCGTGGTTGCTCAGGACGGCCCGACCGGCAAACAGCTGGTGGCTTATCTGGTCGCCGCCGAGGCCGATCTGCCCGGGATCCGTCAGTGGCTGGGCGAGCAGTTGGCAGCGCATCAGGTGCCGAGCCATCTGCTGCTGTTGCCGACGCTGCCGCTGACCGCCAACGGCAAGCTGGATCACAAGGCACTGCCACAACCCGACGTCAGCAGCCAGGCCGACTATCGCGCTGCCGCCAACGACGTCCAAGGTCAACTGGTAGAAATCTGGCAAGCGCTGCTCGGTGTCGAGCGGGTAGGCATCAGCGACAACTTCTTCGAACTTGGCGGTGACTCGATTATCGCCATCCAGATGGTCGGCAGGGCGCGTCAGGCGGGCATTCATATCGCCTCCAAAGACGTCTTCCGCTGCCAGACCATCCTTGAGCTGGCAGCCGTTGCCAGCTGTATCCAAGTGCTGCAGATCGACCAGGGCCCAGTGCGCGGCGAGATGCCGCTGACGCCGATCCAGCAGGTGTTTTTCGCCAGCGACATCCCGCAGTTGCAGCACTGGAACCAGTCCGTGCTGTTGACGCCACGCAGCCCGCTGCAAGTGGCACTGCTGGCCCAGGCACTGAGCACCCTGCAACAGCACCATGACGCTTTGCGCCTGCGCTATCAGCAGGTTGCCGGGCAATGGCAGGCCAGCCACGTCGACAGCATCGAGGCTTGCCTGTGGCACGAAGCCGTGGCCGACGAAGCCGCTGTGCGCGATCTGGGCCAGCGTGCACAAGCCAGTCTGGATCTGAGCAACGGCCCGGTGCTGCGCGCGGTGCTGATGGACCTTGCCGATGGCAGCCAGCGGCTATTGCTGGTGATCCACCACCTGGTGGTCGATGGCGTGTCCTGGCGGGTGTTGCTGGAAGACTTGCAGCAGCTGTACCGGGATCTGCAACAGGGCACGCTGGCGCGTCTGCCGGCCAAGACCAGCGCGTTCCAGAGCTGGGCCCTGCGCCTGCGCGAGCATGCCCGCGGCGCGCTGACCGAGGCTGAACTGGCCTACTGGCAACGCTTGCGTGACGCTGATGCCAGCCTGCCACTGGACCGCCCACACGGCGCCAACCTGGCCTGCCATGGCCGCGCTATCAACACCCGCCTGCCACGCGAGGCCACCACCCGCCTGCTGCAGGACGCTGCACGAGCCTACCGCACGCAGATCAACGACCTGCTGTTGCTGGCCCTGGCCGAAATGGTCTGCCGCTGGACCGGTCGCCCTGAGGTGCTGGTGCAGTTGGAAGGGCACGGCCGCGAAGAGCTGTTCCCTGAAATCGACCTGTCACGCACGGTTGGCTGGTTCACCAGCCTGTACCCCGTGCGTCTGGCCCCAGCCGACGATATCGCCAGTTCGATCAAGGCAATCAAGGAGCAACTGCGCCAGGTGCCGGGCAATGGTCTGGGCTTCGGTGTGCTGCGTCATCTCGGTGACGATGTCTGCCGCGCCGCGTTGGCGGCAGTGCCGAAACCGGCGATCACCTTCAACTACCTGGGCCAGTTCGACCAGAGCTTCGACGAGCATTCGCTGTTTGCGCCGGCAGCGGAAAACGCCGGGGACGAGCGCGACAGCCGTGCGCCGCTGGGCAATTGGCTGACCCTCAACAGCCAGGTCTACGGCGGCGAGTTGGCGCTGAGCTGGAGCTTCAGCAGCGAGGTGTTCGACGATGCCACGGTGCAGCGGCTGGCCGACGACTATCAGGCGACCCTGCTGGCGCTGATCGAACACTGCTGCCAGCTGGCAAACGGCGGAGTAACGCCGTCCGACTTCCCGCTGGCGGCGCTCGAGCAAATCCAACTGGACGCCTTGCCGGTAGCACCACGGGCCATCGCCGACCTCTATCCACTGGCGCCGATGCAGCAGGGCATGCTCTTTCACACCCTCTACCAGCAAGCCTCGGACGACTACGTCAATCAGCTGCAAGTGCCGGTGCAAGGCCTCGACGCCGAGCGTTTCGGCAAGGCGTGGGCGGATGCAATTACAGCCCACGACATCCTGCGCACGTCCTTCCACTGGCAGGGCGAGCTGAGTGAGCCGGTGCAGATTGTCCATCGTCAGGTCGAGCTGCCGTTGCAGGTGCTCGATGGCCAAGGCGTGGATCTGGAGGCATTGGCCGCTGCCGAGCGGCAGGCCTGTTCGCGCTTTGATCAGGCGCCATTGCTGCGTCTGCTCCTGCTGGAACTGGGCGGCGACAAGCAGCACCTGATCTACACCAACCATCACATCCTGATGGACGGCTGGAGCAGTTCGCAGCTGATGAGCGAAGTGATGCAGCGCTATCACGGCCTGCAGCCGGCTCGTCAGCCTGGTCGTTATCGCGACTACATCGGCTGGCTGCAGCGCCAGGACAGCGCCGCCTGCGAAAGCTTCTGGCGCCAGCGCCTGACGGCCCTGGACGAGCCTACCCGGTTGGCCGGTAGCCTGGCCCGGGGCACGGGTGCGAGGGGCCATGGCGAGTTTCACCATGACTGGGACGAAGCCAACAGCCAGCACCTGCAGGCGTTTGCCCGGCAACAGAAAGTCACCGTCAACACCCTGGTGCAAGCGGCCTGGCTACTGCTGTTGCAGCGCTATACCGGCCAAGCCAGCGTGGCCTTTGGCGCCACGGTGGCCGGGCGGCCGGCAGAGCTGCCGGGGATCGAGCAACAGGTCGGGCTGTTCATCAACACCTTGCCGGTCATTGCCACCCCGCAGGCAGGCCAGCGCGTCGGCGACTGGCTGCACAGCGTCCAGGCCGAAAACCTCGCCCTGCGTGAGTTCGAGCACACGCCGCTCAACGATATCCAGCGCTGGGCCGGCACCGGCGGCGAGGCACTGTTCGACAGCCTGCTGGTGTTCGACAACTATCCCGTAGCCGAGGCACTGGGCCAACAAGCCGAGAGCAGCGTGCGCTTTGGCGACGTTGCCAGCCGCGAACGGACCAACTATCCGCTGGCCGTGGCAGTTGCAGCCGAACGCCGCCTGAGTATCAGCTACGGCTACGACCGCGCAGCGTTTACCCACGCCGCCATCGAGTGTCTCAATGGCCATCTGTTGCAGCTGTTGGCCGCCTTCATGGTCGACGCCGAGCGCCCCTTGGCCAGCATCGAACTGCTGACCGAAGCGGAGCGCGCTGCGCTGTGCCACGACTGGCCACGCTTCGCCGAACCGCCGGTACACCTGGGTATCGGCGCCATGGCCGGCGCCTGGCCAGAGCGTCAGGCACTGATCTTCAATGGCCAGCGTTTCAGCTATGGCGAGCTCGACCAGCATGCCAACCGTTTGGCCCATGAGCTGATCGCCCGCGGCGTCGGCCAGGAGCTGCGGGTGGGCGTGGCGCTGCCGCGCAGTGACGGCTTGCTGGTGGCCTTGCTCGCCGTGCTCAAGGCCGGTGGCGCCTACGTGCCGCTGGACCTCAGCTACCCACGCGAGCGTCTGGCGTATTTGATGGAAGACTCTGCCATCAGCCTGCTGCTGACCGAGGCGCCACAGCGCGCGCAACTGCCGATCCCGCCGGGGCTGGCAGTGCTTGAGCTGAACAGCCTTGACCTCAGCCAGCACGCGAGCAGCGCACCGGCCGTCGAGGTTGCACCCGAAAGCCTGGCCTACATCATCTACACCTCAGGCTCCACCGGCCGCCCCAAAGGCGTCGCTGTCGCCCACGGCCCGCTGGCGATGCACTGTCGCAGCACCGGCGAGGCCTATCGCATGACGCCGGCCGATTGCGAGCTGCACTTCCTCTCGTTCGCCTTCGACGGCGCTCATGAACGCTGGCTGACCGGCTTGCTGCATGGCAGCAGCATCCTCTTGCGCGACGACAGCCTGTGGACCCCGGAGCAGACCTGCGAGGCGCTGCGCGAGTACGGCGCGACCATGGCCGGGTTCCCGCCGGCCTATCTGCACCAGCTTGCCGAGCACGTGCAGCGGGTCGGCAATCCACCGCCGATGCGCCTGTACAGCTTTGGTGGCGATGCCATGCCGCAGGCCAGCTTCGAGCTGGTGCAGCAGGTGCTCAAGCCGAAGATGATGATCAACGGCTACGGCCCGACCGAAACCGTGGTCACGCCGATGGTCTGGCGCACTGATTTGAATGACGTCTGCAGCGCGGCCTATGCACCGATTGGCAGTTGCGTGGGAGAGCGCAGCGCGTACGTGCTCGACGCCGACCTCAACCTGTTGCCGGTCGGTGTGGCAGGTGAGTTGTATATCGGCGGCACCGGGCTTGCTCGCGGCTACCTCAACCGCCCTGGACAAAGTGCCGAGCGCTTCGTGCCCGATCCTTACGGCGAAGCCGGTGCACGGTTGTACCGCACCGGCGATGTGGTACGCCAGGACGAGGCGGGCGTGTTCGAGTACCTCGGGCGGATCGACAATCAGGTCAAGATTCGCGGCTTCCGTATCGAACTAGGCGAGATCGAAGCCCGCCTGATGGGCTTTGCCGCCATCAGCGAAGCCGTGGTGCTGGCGCAGGAAACTGCACAAGGGCGCAGGCTGGTGGCTTATCTGGTGGCCGCCGCTGGCCAACGCCAGGCGCATACCGATGCAGCCTTGCTCGAGCCGATCAAGGCCGAACTCAAGGCCGCGTTGCCCGATTACATGCTGCCCGCGCATTGGCTGCTGCTCGAGCAACTGCCGCTGACACCCAATGGCAAGCTCGACCGCAAGGCCTTGCCGCTGCCGACGGTTGACCACGCTGCGCGCAGCTACGTGGCACCGCGCAATGACGTCGAAAGCACGCTGGCTGCGTTGTGGCAGGAGGTGCTCAAGGTCGAGCAGGTTGGCGTCACCGACAACTTCTTCGAACTCGGTGGCGACTCGATCATCTCGCTGCAGCTGGTTGGCCGTGCGCGGCAGGCGTCGATTCGCTTTACGCCTAAGGACCTGTTCGAGCAGCAAACCATTCAGGCCTTGGCTGCCGTCGCTGAAGTGGGTGAGGGCGAGCAGATCGACCAAGGCCCGGTAACCGGTGGGCAGGTACTGCTGCCGGTGCAGCAGTGGTTCTTCGAGGAGCCGATCCCGAGCCGGCATCACTGGAACCAGTCGGTACTGCTCAAAGGCCGTGAGCCATTGCAGGCCGCCACGCTGGAGCAGGCGCTGCAGGCCTTGGTCGCACACCACGATGCGTTGCGCTTGGCGTTTGTCGAGCAAGCCGATGGCTGGCAGGCGCACTACCGTGACGTAGACGTCGCTCAGAGCCTGCTGTGGCAGGTTGAGGTGGCCGATACCGCTGAACTGCAAGCACGCTGCGAAGCTGCCCAGCGCAGTTTTGATCTGGCTGCCGGGCCGTTGTTGCGGGCAGTGCTGG
Organism: Pseudomonas sp. EZ-C24; assembly: GCF_014525325.1. NCBI lineage: Bacteria > Pseudomonadati > Pseudomonadota > Gammaproteobacteria > Pseudomonadales > Pseudomonadaceae > Pseudomonas > Pseudomonas sp. EZ-C24. Next base: position 122,416 of record NZ_JACDIU010000013.1, read on the forward strand.
CGACCTTGGCTGATGGCAGCCAGCGCTTGTTGCTGGTGGTGCATCACCTGGTGGTCGACGGCGTGTCCTGGCGGGTGCTGTTCGAAGACCTGCAACAGGCCTATCAGCAAGCGCTGCAAAACCAGCCAGTGCAACTACCGGCAAAATCCAGCGCCTATCAACGCTGGGCCGAGCGCTTGCAGACTCATGCGCAGCGCGCCGACGCGCCAGCCGAACTGGATTACTGGTGCAGCCAGCTCAGCGGCGCGGTTACCGGTCTGCCCGGTGTTGCAGCCAACGCGATCGCCAGCGGCCTCGATGCCACCAGCGTGCACGCCCAGCTCGACACCGAACAGACCCGTCGCCTGTTGCAGGCAGCGCCGGCAGCCTATCGGACGCAGGTCAATGACCTGCTGCTCACCGCGCTCTCCCAAGTCGTGGGCCAGTGGACCGGCGCCGGCTCGACCTTGATCCAGCTCGAAGGCCATGGCCGCGAGGCGCTGTTTGACGACATCGACCTCAGCCGCACAGTCGGCTGGTTCACCTCGGTGTTTCCGTTGAAGCTGACACCGGCTAACGATCCTGCAAGCTCTATCAAAGCCATCAAAGAACAACTGCGCGCCATCCCCGACAAAGGTTTGGGCTACGGCGTGCTGCGTTACCTCGGTTCGGCGGACACTCGTCGGCAACTGGCTGCGCTGCCGGTACCGCGCATCACCTTCAACTACCTCGGCCAGTTCGACGGCAGCTTCAGCCAGGATGATGCCTTGTTCAGCCCGGCCAGCGAAGCCCATGGCAGCGATTCCAGCGCTGAGGCGCCGCTGGGCAATTGGCTGTCGATCAGTGGCAAGGTGTATGACGGCCGTCTACGCCTGGACTGGAGTTTCAGCCAGGCGATGTTCGACCCTGCGCCGATGCAGGCGTTGGCGGATGCCTATGTGCAGGCGCTGGCCGAGCTGATCGAGCATTGCTGCGACGAGCGCCACGCCGGCGTCACCCCATCCGACTTCCCTTTGGCCGGGCTTGCGCAGCCCCAGCTGGACGCACTTGGCGTCGCGCCTGCGGCCATCGAAGACATCTATCCGCTGGCGCCGATGCAACAGTACCTGTTGCAACATGAGCTGCATGACGCGGTGGCGGGCGACTTCGTCAACCAGATGTGCATGGACCTCGATGGCGTCGACCCGGAGCGGCTGCGCCAGGCCTGGCAGGCGGCGATGGATCATCATCCGATCCTGCGTACCCGATTTGCCTGGGCGGCGCCGTTGGCTGCTCCGGTGCAGGTGGTGCATCGCCAGGTGCGGTTGCCGTTGCGGCAGGTGGATGGTTGCGAACTGAGCACTGCTCAGCTTGAACAGTTGGCCAATGATGAGCGCCTGCGTGGGTTTGAACTGGATGCTGAGCCGTTGTTGCGGTTGGTGTTGATTCACCGCGGTGGCGCGCGCTATCGGTTGCTGTGTACCAATCACCATATTCTGCTGGATGGCTGGAGTGGTTTTCAGTTGTTCAACGATGTCCTGGCTGCCTACACCGGGCAGGCGCTGGTGCACAGTGGTGGTGGCTATCGCGATTACATTGCCTGGCTGCAAAGCCGTGACCGTTCTGCCGATCAGCACTTCTGGCAAGGCCAACTGGCCTCGTTGCACACGCCGACCTTGCTGCAGCGCTGCGCGATCGGTCGCACTGCGGCAGCGGGAGGAGGGCATGGCGAGTTGGCCTACCGCTTTGACGCACTGCAGACCGAGCAGGTTGCCAGTTTTGCCCGCCGGCAGAAAATCACCGTCAACACGCTGATGCAGGCCGCTTGGTTGTTGCTGCTGCACCATCACACGGGTGAATCGACAGTCGCCTGCGGCGTGACCTTGTCTGGACGACCGCCGCACTTGCGCGATATCGAGCGGCAGTTGGGCCTGTATATCAACGATGTGCCACTGGTGGCCGAAATAGATCGTCTACAAGGGCTGGGCGACTGGCTGCAGGATTTGCAGACGCGCAACCTGCGAGTGCGCGAGCATGGCTACAACGCGCCAGGTGAGATCGAAGGCTGGGCAGGCCTTGGTGGTGCGCTGACCGACAGCGTGATTGTCTTCGAGAACTATCCGGTCAGCGCCGCACAAGCGAGCGGTGACAGCCGCGGCTTGCGCTTGCAGGCCATGAACAGTGTCGAACAGGCCAATACCCCGCTAACGCTGTATGTGGAGCTGAAAGGCCAATTGCAGCTGCGCTTTGACTACCGACTCGATGCATTCGCTGAGGATGCGGTGGGTCTGCTGAACGAGCAATTGTTGCAGGTGCTGTGGCAGTTGGTGGATGGGCGAGTTGATCGCAATCTGGGGGAGGTGTTGGGCAAACGACCGTTGGCGGCGTGATGGCTTGTCGTGAAGGGTGAAAAAGGGGCACCGAAAGGTGCCTCTTTTTTTGCGATGACATATGGGCGGCACCCGTTAGCAGTAGCTCAATTGCGCTGCCTGAAGTCGTTGCGACCCAGCCGCTTGGCTTTGCGTAGAGACCTGAATGAGGGAGACTCACATGGGTATATGCATTTTGCATGCATCTGCGCTAAGCGGTATCATGCAGGTCAAAATTGCTCAGGTAGATAGGCCGCGGAAGAGGGGTCGCGGCCTTTTTTGAAGCACGTCAGAATAGACCAAAAATGGACAGTCAATATTATCTTCGGCAATGCAAACGTGGGCTGCTCTATAGCGGCGTGTTTTTGATTAACTGGTATTGGCGTGATGCGTATCCCTTAGGTACTAATGTCGTCTATACCTCGCTGGTAGTCGCCAGTTGCTTATTGTTTCCGTATGCTACTAAGTGTTTCGAGCAGCTTGCGCATGTTACGCGTACCTATAGCCTGTGGCATAGATGCTTTGGTGTCGAAACCCTCAGAAATAACGGATTTATTATGCTCTATCACGTTTTTTGTTTGGTCGTAGCGCTGCCAGTTGGCGGGCTGTATTTTCTCTGCGCGAGCGCGAGAAAAAGCTGACTCAATAAGTCAGCTTGTTCGATTAAGGTCTGAGAGACAAAACAAAATCGTTGAATTTCTTCATTTGGTTATCATCGATTGCAGCGCTGACTACAGCCATTAGCACGGCGAAAGCTAGGATTCCAGCAGCCCCTGCCGGCATACCAATAGTCATACTATAGGCGGCTGCTAACAGTATTCCTGCGAGCTTTCCTGCCACGAAAGTTTCGGTTGCCAGGAAAAAAGAATTCCAGTTATTGGTCTCGAAGCCTTCGACTGCAGCGGTATGTAAGACCTGTAAATCCATGACTAGGGCAGTAACGCCAAAACCTTTGGCAAAGCGTGCAAGGTTCTCCGACATTTGTTTCTTGTCCATGGCCTTCAGCGCAGTGGCGATTGCAGCCCTATCTGCGACGCCGAACTTCTTTTGAATGCCTTCCCGGTATTGGTCGAATGCCTTGATCGCCTGAGCTGCGGACCGGATGCGTTTACCCTGAGCAGCCTGTTCCAGTTCCCGAGCTTGCGAGGCCAGTTGATTGCCGAATTTGTCTGTTACTTCGCTATAAAAGTCGACAACGAATTTGACCGCTGCCATGTGGTCGGCTTCAGCCTCAGCCTTGGCTTTCTCATCGGCTAGACGTTTAGCTTCCGCCTCGCGTTGCTGTTGTGCTTTGACGCGTTCTTCAGCGAGGCGCTTACCCATGGACTCGATTGCAGCATCCAGCCAAAGGACCTTGTGCGCTTCAGCGTACGACAAGCCGTATTCCGTCTGAATGCGCAGTGCCATGGCCATGTAGCCACGAGCCAGTCCGCTTACCCTGAGTTTGCTTTGCTTGACCTTCATCGAAATTGTAAGGGGGTTGCTGCCAAAAAAAGCATTAGCTTTTTCTAGTGCAACTGCTCGCTCTTTTCCTAAGCTTGTAATGAGTGTTTCCATTTTTGCAGCGTTACTAGCGGCATCTGCTGTCGTGGCCCCCAAGGCGGCTAGTTGATTGCTGAGGTGCGTGTCGAGATTCTTGGAAGTCTCGGCAAACGTTGCTTTTACCTCCCCTTCAATACGACCGATTTCCTTCGCTAAGCCATTGTTTGCATATTGAATTTCATATTTTACATATGCCATATGCGTGGACGCTATGCCTGGCGCGAAATGGTAGGACTGTACATTGAACCCGATCCCATAAGGATCATTGCCAGCGGGAGGCTGTGCGCCCACAAAGGTTGCTGGGAGATTAGTTTGCATAGGGTGGTATTCCTCGCTGTACTAGATGGCGGAGCAGTTTTGCTCCGGCCTGCTGTTCGTGCAGGTGAAGCCACTCTATATGCATAAATGCATGCCGTGCATTGGCGTTACCCCTTGCAAGGTTGTGGGGGAGGGGGCAGCTGCTTGCTCGCTGGCTTAGGTGTGCATGCATCTCGCTGCCCTGCAAAACGCATGGCAACAAAAAGCCCCCGCCGGAATCCCGGTGGGGGCTTTGAACTCGCGAGACTGCGAGTCAGATCAGAAGCTGTACTTCACATTGAACATTACGTTGCGCGGTGCACCCCAGAAGGTCGTGCCGTAGTTACCAATGCCGCTGTAGTAATGCTTGTCGAACAGGTTATTGACGTTGACCGTGGTCTTCAGGTCCTTGCTGACATCATACCCAGCCACCAGGCCCACCAGGGTGTAAGCCTTCTGCTCAAACTTGGCAGTAGGATCGCTGACGGTGTACCAGTCGCCCGGCAGGAAATAGGTCCCGCTCTGCCAGTACACGTTACCGCCCACCGTGACCTTGTTCAGATCGCCGGGCAGGCGATAGTTGGTCGCCACCTTGAACATATGCTGAGGCTGATTGGCCGCAACGCGACGGTCATCCGCATCATGCGATTCGGCAAAGGTGTAGCCCCCCTGCACCTGCAGGCCTTCCAATACCTGTCCCGCAACCTCCAGCTCCACACCTCGGGTCGTCACGCCTTGAACGGCTCGGTATGCCCCGCCATTATCGCCAGCAATCGCTTCTGCGAAGTTATCTTGCTGGAGCTCAAACAGGGCCATGCTGGCATTCAGGCGGTCATTCAGGTACGCGCCTTTGATGCCGATCTCGTAGCTCTGCCCGGTCAGCGGGTCCAGTGCAGTGCCGCTCGGAGTCAAGTTGAAGGGTTGTGGTTTGAAGACGTCGGTGTAGCTGGCATAGACCGTGTGATGATCGTCCAGGTCGTAGGTCAGGCCGGCATACGGCACAACTTCCCCGGAAACCGAAGCCTTCGGGTCTTCAGGATTGAACGTTGCAAAGACGTTCTGGTTACGCCACTTGTAATCAACCACGCGCGCGCCGAGGATCACCGAAAGCTGGTCGGTCGGCTTGAGGATGGTAGAAGCAAACGCTACTTTTTGACGCGATTCGATATCGAACTTGAGCCACCAGTCGTAGGCATCAGGTTTGGACGCATTGTTGTCCCAGTCAAATACATCGTCCACGGTAGCATCCGTGTTGCCGTCGAACCGCGTAGACACCGAGCGGGTGTGAGCAATGCTGTAACCAAACACTGCCTCATGCGTCCTGCCGCCCAATGTGAACGGACCACGGGCATAGATATCCAGACCTTTTTCCTTGGTCGTGGTATTGAATTTCGAGGCACCGCCTTGATAGAAACCGTGCTGAGCGCTGTTATCCAGGTTCACCGGTGCGCTGGTCAGGCCGGAAATGAGCTCGCGTGAACTGTACTTCCTGCCACTGATTTGGGTTTTCAGCTCCCATCCGTTGGAAAAATCATGGCTGATCTCCGCGAAGGCACGTTGAGTTTCCTGGTTGCGCCATGCCCATTTATCTGCAGCGTTCATGTCCCGATCGAACTTGATTGTCTGGCCATTCACGTAGAAGGCGGGCAACGCACCAGTTGTCGAACCGTTATGCTGATCCTTTTGGGTGTCGTAACCCACGGTCAGCATGGTGTCCTCGTTCAGATCAGCTTCAACAACGCCGTAGAAGATGTACTGATCACCTTCCAGGTAATCGATGTAGCTCTTGTTGGTCTGGGCCCCGGCAACCATCCGCCCGCGGATGTTCTTGTTTTCAGTCAGTGGTCCAGACAGATCCAGATCAGTGGTGTATTTATCCCACGAGCCTGCGCCAGCACCGACTTGCCCCTTGAATTCGCTGGTCGGACGTTTGCGTACCAGATTGACGACTCCAGATGGGTACCCAGCACCGTTGACCAATCCGGTAGCGCCCTTCAGGACTTCAACGCGGTCGTAGATGATGGTGTTACCAATGCTGTAGTTGTCCCGCAGCGAGCCACCGTCGGAAGACAAGCTCGGCACACCATCAAACTGAAAGTTCTCCAGCTGAAAGCCCCGCGAGTAGAAGCTGTACGCCTCCGAACTCTCCTGGTTGACGGTAATCCCCGGCGTCTGCTTGAGCACATCGGAAACACTTTGCAGGTTCTGATCATCCATCTGCTGGCGGGTCACCACACTGACCGACTGCGGCGTCTTGCGCAGGCTCAGAGGCAAGCGCGTAGCCGCTGCGGTTTCACCGGTGGTGTACGAACCTGTTCCTTCGGTGGTGATCCCCAACGCCGCCCCGGAAATGTTCGTTGCACCCAACTGCATGGCCGAATCATCCGCCGCCCGCGGAGCGCCAAGGGTGACGACGTTGCCCTGCACGCTGTAGCTGACGCCAGTGCCCTGCAGCAGTCGCGCCAGTGCTTGCTCAGGCGACAGGCGACCGGCTACTGCTGCGCTGCGGCGGCCTTGCACGGTGTCCTGGCTGAACAGGATCTGCATGTCGGTCTGCTTGCCGAAGCTGAGCAGCGCGCTACTCAGCGGCTGCGCCGGAATGTCGAAAGCCAGGTCCTGCGCCTGAGCAACCGTTGCATAGGGCAGGGCCAGGGCCAGGCCAAGAGCGCTCATGCTCAACGATGGGCGCAAGGCATGGCGCAGAAGCAGTGCTTTTCCTAGTGGGGTGAGGCGGTGTGGTGCTGGCATTGTGTCGGCTCTTATATATGGCGTAAGTGTTAATGCGATTGCGTCTCAACTTACAATGGAACGCATGACCCGCTGAAAACCGGAAAAGTTTTTTCAGGCCGGCTCCAGATCGCTGCGCACCTTGCCCGAATCCATCCGTACCAGCTGGTCGGCTACATCGAAATAACGGTCGTCGTGGGAGATGACAATGATGGTCTTGCCCAGCCGTTTCAGATCGGGCAGCAGCTCGGTGTAGAAGATGCGGCGGAAGGTCGGGTCCTGGTCAGCGGCCCATTCGTCGAATACCAGCACCGGCCGCTCTTCGATCCAGGCATTGACCAGCGCCAGGCGCTTGCGCTGGCCGGTGGAGAGGTCGGTGGTGGTGAACGCGCCGTCGCGGATGCTGACCTTGTGGGCAATTTCCAGACGTTCCAGGTAACGGGCAGCGTCTGCCGGCAGGTCGCCGTCGCCCTGGACCAGGTCGTCGAACAGGTAGTAGTCGGCGAAGATGGTGGTGAACAACTGGCGATAGTCATCGCGGTTCTGTGCCGTTACCGCCTGGCCGTTCAGGCGTATTTCCCCTTGCTGCGGCTCATACAGGCCCAGCAGCAGTTTGATCAGGGTGGTCTTGCCGCAGCCGTTTTCGCCAACGATGAAGACAATGTCGCCCTGGCGGATCTTCAGGTTGACCGGCCCGAGGGCAAACGGCGTAGCGCCGTCAACTACCGGGAAGGCATAGCGCACGTCGCGCAGTTCCAGCTCGTGCACCGCTTGCGCGGGCTTGGCCGGGGCGTCGAGCAGCAGATGTGGCTCCGGCGAGGAGAACGTCTCGGACAGCTCGGCAATGCGCCGGAAGGCAATTTGCGCGCGGCTGACGATCGGCAGGTTGGCAATCAACTGCTCGAGCGGGCCTTTCATGTACAGCAGCACCAACACAAAGCCACTCATCACCGCCTTGTTGCTGTCGGGCCAGTAGGCTTGCATGGCCAGCGCCAGGCCGATCACCACGAAGAACAGCATCGAGCCAAAGGTCTTGGCGACGATGAAGATGTTCACCGACTCGATCTGCTTGCGGCAGATCAGCGAAGCGCTTTCACGGATGCGCTGGGTGAACATGCGCTGGCGGCGCGGGCGGTGAATGCGCAGTTCCTTGGCGCCATCGGCAATCGCGCGGTAGTGCTTTTGCAGGTTGTCTTCTTCATCACGTGCTTCGAGAAAGCCTTTCAGGCCTTTGTTCTGGGCGACGAACTGCGCGGTGCAGCCGATGGCAATGGCCACCAGCATCATCAGGAACATCGGCCACGACAGCATGGCCAGATAGCCCAGGCAGCCGAGGGTGACGGTCAGCGAGATGGCCAGCGGGGCAAACACGAAAGCGAAGTCGCTGATGGTGTCGATGTCGTGAGTGAGCACCGGGATCAGACGGTGGCTGCGGTAGCGCTCGATCTGCGCGATCGGTGCGCTGAGGACCTTTTCGCCAAGCTCCAGGCGCAGGCGGCGGATGATGTACTGGCCGACGCGGTTGCTGCTCATGTCCGACAGGATCGAGCAGCACAGCGCCAGCAGGCACAGGCCGGCGAAGGCGGCGACGACGTTGCCGGTCAAGCCAGCCTCGCTGTTGAGGGCGTTGTTGATGGTGGCCAGCAACACCGTAATCGACAACCCACCGACCATGCCCAGCACGATGGACACAGTCACGAGGGGCCAGAACGGCTTGAGCAGGCGCAGCAGGTCGGCGAAGGCGCTGCGGCTGCGTGGAGGGCTGATCATGGAAACTCCTGAGTCGAACGGCGAGAAAAAGACAGATAGCCGTGCGCGCAAGGCTGGCGTATCCCTGCAGAGAGGACGAAGCGGGAGGAGGGGGATTTAGCGAGGAGAGAGGGGAGGGTGAGCTGCTCGCGCAAATGGTGGACAGAAATGTCCACCACTCGCAGAGCAGCTCAGGTTGAAGCCAATTCAGATAGCCGTTACGACTCGGTTACGCGCTGTTTTTCACTCGCATGCTTAGGTGCAGACTTGGTTTCCTGAACGACGATGTAAAACTCCTCGCCATGCTTCACCGCCCCGTACAGTACTGCCTTTTCGATCAGTTCGCTGGCACGCACGTGACGCAGCATCATCGGATCCCTGCGCAGATCGCGATACAGCGCCACGCACAGCAATACCATCACGATCACAAAGGGCAGGGCCACGACGATAGTCAGGTTCTGCAGACCGGTAAGGGCCGCGCCGGGATTCGCCGGGTCGCCAATTGCGAGCATGATCGCCGCAACGGTGCCGGTCAGGCCGCCCCAGAAAATCACCGTGGACCGCGACGGTGTCGTCGTCCCGCGCTCCGACAGCGTGCCCATCACCAGCGAAGCAGCGTCCGCCCCGGACACGAAGAAAATCGCCACCAGCACCATGACCAACACCGACGTCAGGCTTGCCAGCGGGTATCCGTCCAGAAGCTGGTAAAGCGCGGTGTTGCTGTTGACCACGCCGTCCACCAGCAGCAGGCTGCCCTCGCGCACTGCATCGATGCTTGCACCGCCGAACAAGGTGAACCAGATCAGGCTGACCAGGCTTGGCACCAGCAGCACGCCGCTGACGAACTGGCGGATGGTCCGGCCGCGACTGATGCGGGCGATGAACATGCCGACAAAAGGCGTCCAGGAAATCCACCATGCCCAGTAGAACACGGTCCAGCTGGCCAGCCAGCTGTCCATCTGCGGGCCGCCACTGGCGCTGGTACGCGCCATCATTTCCGGTAGCAACTTGATGTAGACACCGATAGAGGTCGGCAGCAGGTTCAACATCAATAACGTCGGGCCGACCAGGAATACGAACACGGCCAAGGCAAGGGCCAGGATCATGTTGACGTTGGACAGCCACTTGATGCCTTTGCCAATCCCGGACACCGCAGAGGCAACGAAGGCGATGGTCAGCACGGTCACGATGGCGAGGTAAAAGATTTTGCCAGGGTGTTCGATCCAGCCGTTGTATTCCAGGCCGCCGGCGATCTGCAGCGCCCCAAGCCCCAGTGAAGCGGCAGAGCCAAACAAGGTGGCGAAAATGGCCATCATGTCGATTACCCGCCCCAGCGGCCCGTTGGCATGCTTGCCGATCAGGGGACGAAATGCATTCGAAACCAGCTGCGAGCGGCCACGCCGAAACGTACCGTAAGCAATCGCCAGGCCTACAATCGCGTACATCGCCCACGGGTGCAGCGTCCAGTGGAACAGGGTGGTGGCCATCGCCACCTGCATCGCTTCGTTGGACTGGGGGGCCGCTGAGCCGGGAGGTGGCGTCATGTAGTGAGACAGCGGCTCAGCGACGCCGAAAAACATCAGGCCGATGCCCATGCCGGCACTGAACATCATCGCGACCCACGACACTGTGCGAAACTCGGGCACCTCGCCGTCACGCCCGAGTGGGATCCTGCCGTAGCGGCTCGCCGCCAGCCAGAGCACGAAAATCACGAACAGCGTAGAGGTCAGCACGAAGAACCAGCCGAAATTGATGATGACCCAGGATTGCGCCGCTGACGCGCTGGCGGCAAGAGTCAACTGGCTGAGGAAGCCCCAGAGGATGAAGGCGATTGCGGTGATGCTGGTAATGCCGAACACGATCCAGTCGATCTTGCCTTCTAGATGCCGATCTTGCCGCGCTTCTTCTGTTTTGGAGGGGTCGGTTACGCCGAGTGCGAGGGTTTCAGCGTTGTTTTCCATTGCCATAAATTAACTACCCACCTTGAAATTTTGCAGGTCTTTGTTCTTGTTTTCTCGGTAACGCTGCAAACAGTCCGACGTCAGTGCGCACTGGAGGCCTGCCGATTATCCATTTCCTGTTCACGCCGCCTGTTCTGAGAGCGTCCATGCGCAATCCTTTTGACGACTTGCGACAACTGCGCAGGGGGAATTTGGTGCAGGGCAACGGCGGGAGAAGGACGGTCAGGCGGGCGCTTGCCCTGAGCAGAGGCGGGGGATTCAACGGGGAAGGTGGCGGGCAGCCGGTTGCTTAGCGGGTTCGGCCTGATGGCAGGCCAAACCCTTTAACGACGCAGATCAGAGGCTGCGTTCGAAGAAGTATTCGCGCTCAAGACGCAGCAAGGCGGCCTTCTTGTGCACGAACTGGATGTCTTTCAAGTGGCCGAAGCCCTGCGACTTGAGAAATTCGATCTGGCGCGTGTGATCGATGCGCGGCTCGCCAAGAATGCGCTGAGTACGCGGGTCATCCAGGTACATGTAATGCATCAGCGAGTTGAACCATGCCTTGAGCTTGCCCACCCCCTGGTGCTTGCTCTCACCGACCACCACATGCCAGCCGCGGTCGTAGTCGGCCACGTCATAGAACGGCGCGATGCGGTCTTCCTTGCACCAGTACACCTCGAAGTAGGCGAACGGCTCATCGTCGAAGCAGCCGATCAGCGGATGCACGCGCGGGTCGTCGAGCATCTCGCGCAGGTAGGCGGCGTGCTCTTCGAGGCTGCCGGTCTGCTCCCAGAAGTACGCCACCTGTTCCAGGTTCATCCAGCGGTTGAAGGCTTCGAGGTCGCGGTCGGGGTCGATGGTGCGCAGGCTGAAAGTGCTGTTCAGGCCCGGCAGGTGGCGCCGATAGACTTCGCCGGCAGGGATAGGGGGGCGCTGAGGGTGGCGTTTTTCGCCGCTGAAACAGTAATGCGGGGCCGTGTGCACACTGGCCGGTGCGGTCAGCCATGCCAGCGGGTTCTGCCAGAAGGTGGCGCGTCGGCATTGCAGTTCGAGGCTGCCATCTGCACTGGGCAGCTGCGTGTCGAACACGCCCTGGCGGATTGCCGCAACGGCGAATGCCTGCGGGGCTTTGAGGTTGATGCTGAGCACGGCGGATTTTTTGCGGTAGGCAAAGTGGCTGCCGATCACTGCCAGCAAGGCGGTGGCGGGGTAGTGCGCGGGCAGCGGGCTGTCGATCAGCACGCGCTCGCCGTCGAAACGGTAGCTGAGCGAGGGCAGGTCGCCGACCTGCAGCACGCCCTCGGCGGTGTCGCCGTGAGTGCTGGCGCGGCGGCCATCAGGCAAGGTCAGGCTGAACAGTGGTGCGGGCATGGCAGGGCTCCCTCGGGGCACGGGTGGGGTGGCGGTCACAGTTCGCGGGCAACGCGAAAGCTCAGCCAGTCGCCGCGGTCGGACGGGATGGTGGCGTTGCGGTTGCCGGAGCGGGAGAAGATCGGCGGCTCGATCCAGTCGTTGCCGCGCATCGACAGCACCTTGCAGCCAGGCTCAGTCCAGGCGCTGCCGTCGTTGGGTGCGCCTTCATAGCTGTCGCGGTAGCAGTCAGGGGTGAATTCGGAAACGTTGCCGTGCATGTCATAGACGCCAAAGGCGTTGGGCTTGAAACTGCCGGCCGGGGCGATATTGGCAAAGCCGTCTGCTGGGCCGTAGGTGTTGGCATTGAGGGCGATGCTGTATTCCTTGTCCGGGTCCAGCGGGAACGGGAAGGGTCCTTTGCTGCCGCCGCGGGCGGCGTATTCACGCAGCGCTTCGCTGGGCATGAAGTACTGCTTGCCGGTCTTTTTCGACAGCCATTGGATGTACGCCTGGGCTTCGTTGAAGTCCAGGCACACCGCCGGGTTGCGCGCTTCGTACTTGTAGCGCGGGATGCCGGCGATGCACTGGCGGCCTTCGCGGTCATCACCGCTGGGCATGCGGTAGCCGCTGTCGCGCAGGTACACATCCCACTCGCCTTTGAGTACCTGGAAGCGGCTGATGGCGATAGGGCGCTTGAAGGTCACCTCATGCTGCGGGCCTTCATCGGGCTGGCGGCCGACTTCACCCTCGGGGGTGCCCATGCTGAAGCTGCCTGCGGGCAGTACCACCAGCTCTGGGCAGTCCTTGCAGTCACGGATCACCGTGCCGGGCGCTGCGGCCTGGGCGCCGCTGCTGAGCAGCATGCCGGCGGCGAGCGCCAGGGTCAGTCCGTGCAGGCGGGCGAGGGTAGGGCGCGAGGTGGGTTGGGACATGGCAATTCTCGTTGGCGAATACATGGGTTACACCGTTTTGCGCAGCAGGGCGACAAAGCGCTCGAGCTGGGCTTCGTCGTTGAGCAGGCCCGGCGCGGTGCGGATCACCGGGCCGACATCGCGGTACACCGCATCGACCATGGCTTTGTTTTTCTGCAGGTAGGCGGCGACCTCGTCGCAGTCGCGATCCTTGACCCGGAAGAAGCAGAAACCGGCGGAAAGCGTCGGGCTGCGGGGGGTTACCAGCTCGACCCCTCGCACCGTCGACAGTTGCTGCTTGAGGTAGCTGTTGAGTTGATGGATGCGCGCCTGGATGTCGGCCTTGCCCAATTGCAGGTGCAACTTGAAGGCTTCATCCAGCGCCCAGCGGTGCTCGAATGCGTGGTAGCCACCGGGGGTAAAGGTGGTGGCAAAGTCGGTGTCTTCGGAGAAGGTTGGCACCATTGGCGTCAGGTGTTCGACCTTGGCGCTGCGGGCGCAGACGATGCCGGTGCCACGTGGGCCGAACAACCATTTATGAGTGCCGGCGATGAAGAAGTCGCAGTCCATGCTCGGCACGTCGAGGTCTTCCACGCCAAGGCCATGCACGCCGTCGATCACATACAGGATGCGGTCCTGTTCGGCGCGGTCGCGGTTGGCCTCGCGCACCAGCGCGCCGATACGCGCAACCGGCAGCTTGACGCCGCTGCCCGACTGTACCCAGGTCATGCCCAGCACGCGTGTCTGCGGGCGGATGGCCTGGCGGATATTGCCGAGAATTTCGTCTTCGCTGACCAGCGCCGGGTCTTTGATCAGGGTGATGCGGCGCACCTGGGTGCCTTGCTTGCGGGTGCGCAGGTCGAGGCTGGTCTCGGCTGAATAGTGCTCGTGCACGGTGGTCAGGATCTCTTGATCCGGGCGTACATGAATGCCGCCGTAGACCATCGCCAGGCCTTCGGTGGTGCTGCCGGTGAGGGCGATCTGGGCCGGGCTCACCTTCAGGTATTCAGCGGCGGCGCGGCGGACCTGGCCCTCGCGCTTCCAGGTTTCCTGCAGGTCCCAGTCCATTGCCAGGGCCGGATTGCGGTCGATCTGCGCGCGGTAGCGGGCGATTGCCTCGCGGACTGGGCGCGGCTGCGAGGTGACCAGGAAGTTGGACAGGTGCAGGTAGCTAGGGTCCTGCTCGAACAGCTGCTGCAGGTCACGCCATTTGTCGCCGCTGGCGCTGGTCGCAGGATTTTCAGCAGCCGTGGCCAGCGCGTATTGGCCCAGCGGCAACGTGGCGGCGAGCACCCCGGCCTGCTTGAGAAAGGTCCGCCGCGGGTTCATGGCTGTGCCTCCACGACAGAGCTGGCCGATTGCAGGCTGGCGACCGGTTGCGCCGCTTTTTGCACCTGCGCCCAGACGCGCATGAAGTTGCCGCCCCAGAGCTTGGCGATATCGGCCTCGGAGTAACCGCGGGCGATCAGCTCGGCTGTGACGTTGCGGACCTCGCCGACGTTGTCCCAGCCTTGCACACCGCCGCCTTCATTGAAGTCCGAGCTGATGCCGACGTGATCGATGCCGACCTTGGCCACCGTGTAGTCGATGGCCGCGACAAAATCCTGCAACGTGGCCTTGGGCTCGTCTTCGAGAATGCCGTACAGCGCGCCTGCGTACTCGCCGAAGCGCTGCTCGGGCCAGCCGGCAATGATCGGGTCGCCAGGCATCAGGGCCATGGCCAGGTCTTGCAGGGGCGGCAGGTCGAAGCGCTGGCGCAGCGCGTTGAGTTTGTCGCGGGTGCCCTGGGTCAGTGGTTTGAGGTATTGCGAGAACGCTACCACCTGGACCACACCGCCACTGTCCTTGATCAACTGCAGCTCGCGGTCGCTGAGGTTGCGCGGGATGTCCACCAACGCCCGCGGCGCTGAATGCGACGCTACCAGCGGTGCGCGGCTGAGCTGGGCGACCTGCTCCAGCGCTGGAGTCGACATCTGCGACACATCGATGATCACGCCCAGGTCATTGAGCCGCTGCACGGCCTGCTTGCCAATTGCCGACAGGCCGCCGAGGGCATTTGGGGTGTCGTTGAAAAACGGCATCGGCCGCGATGAGTCGGCCCAGGCATTGTTGCCGATATAGCTGAAGCCGAACATGCGCATGCCGCGCGCAGCCCAGGTGTCGAGCAGATCGATGTCATTACCCAGTGGGTAGGCATTGAGCATGCTCAGAAAGATCACGAACTTGCCTTCGCCGTGCAGACGGCGGAAGTCGTCGGGGCTGTAGGCGATGGCGACCTGATTGGGAAAGTCGCGGACCAGGCCGGTGATGATCCGGTAGCGCACTTCCTGCTGGTGGCGCGCTTCATCGACAAAGGCGGCGGTTGGCTTGTGCGGCGCATTGTCGCCGTTCCACATCTCTGGCCAGCCAAACAGGTTCAGCGCGGCACCGGACAGCCGACCGCGGTTGAGCTTGACCAGATCGAACTGGCCCGCGCCGTCTTTATCGAACTCGTTGCCGGCGCTGGCGTAGTCCAGCGGCAGGCTGATATGGCTGTCAAAGGTGAGCATGTATTCATGCAGCGCGTCCGCCTGCTGGGTCACCTCGGCGGGGTAGCCGCGGTTGCTCCAGTGGTCCCAGGCCAGGTAGCCGCCGCCACCCAGCGCCAGCAGCAGGGGCAGGCCCAGGTACAGCGCCTTGTTGCGCAATCGTATGTTCATTGCCATCTCGGATCAGGGTGGTAACCGGGCGTGGCTCAAGCCACACGCTATGAGGGGAAGGACGTGTGGCCACGGGGAAAAATTAATCGCCTGGCGGCAATCGGCTATGCTCAAACAGGGCGTAGGCATTTTCCGTAGGTGCTGTCGTCCTGATCTGCGAAGGTATTGGAAATCGGCAGTTACGCTTGAGCCAAGCGGGTGTTGGATGACTTGGTTTAGGCTCGCCGACAGGATCTTTCTCCCCGATCTGTAGTCTTTGTTTCATCGAGAGAATAAGGAGATGTGCATGCTTGTCCGGTCATTGACCCTCGCCACGTTGCTAGCCGTAGCTGGCCCTTTGCTTGCCGCCGACAGCGATGCGCCGTTGGCAAAGGAGCTGGGCAAGGCCAGGCCGTTGGTGGTGATTGCCCCCAGCCCAGCTGACCCGACCTTGCGTGGCCTTAACGAGGCACTGAATGAATCGGCGACCAAAAAGGCCTTTGAAGAGCGTCAGCTGGTGCTCTACAGCGTTGCTGGCCTAGCGGGTACGCGCGAAGGGAAAAACCTTGAGCAGCAGACCACCATGGCCCTGATTCGTGAACTGAAACTTGGTGCGAGCAAAGGCACCAAGGTCATTCTGGTGGGCAAGGATGGCGAGTTTCATGTGTTGAAGGATGACGACAGCGGCGACAAGCTTGATCCGCAGGTGATCTTCAAGGCGGTGGACGAGTTGCCTGCCAGCGAGAAGGCTGCAGCGGTTGCGGCGCCGGTTGCGGCAGCTGCTCCGGAGCCCAAGGGTAAGGAGGCCAAGAACGTCAAGCCTGCCAAGCCGGCCAAGCCAGCGGCGCCACCCAAGCCGCTGGAGGATTGAGCGCGAATAAAGGTATACACGCGGCACCAAGCGGTCTCCCCGGACGCCAGCCGGCCGGAAAGGATTGCGTAGCGGTCCACCCGCCCGCGTGTATCACTCTGTATCCACACCTATTCCTGACCCACTCCCATACAAAAGCACCGCAGTGCCGATACATCACCGACACACCACTGCGGCTCAATGGCTCCACTACCAACCGCAAGTGGAGCACCACCATGAAACAGTCGAAAAACACCCTTGGCCTGCTTGGCGCTGCTGTCGTCGGCAGCCTGTTGCTGGGCAATAGCGCCTTCGCCGTCGAACCGATGAGCCAGGGTTATCAGCTGGCCGCCGCCAAGACCGACGCGGAAGGCAAATGCGGCGAAGGCAAGTGCGGCGGCAGTGAGAAGGCTGGCAAAGCCGAAGGCAAATGCGGCGGTGAGGCCAAAGCCGGCAAGGCCGAAGGCAAGTGCGGTGAGGGCAAATGCGGTGCCAGCGAGAAACAGGCAGGCAAAGCCAAGTCCTGACCGCCAACGTCCGCAGGCCTCGATCCTCGGTATGGATCAGGCCTGCGGCACTTGCCCGGAGTACCAAGCATGAACAACCCGCATCTGCGCACCGGCCTAGGCCTCCGTCGCGGCCTGTTACCCGAATTGCTGACGATGCCCCTGGGGGCGGTAGACTTTCTCGAGTGCGCCCCGGAAAACTGGATCGGTGTCGGTGGCAGCCATGGCCGCAGCCTGGCCCAGCTGGCTGAACGCTTTGCCATCAGTTGCCATGGGCTATCGCTGTCACTCGGCGGCATCGCACCGCTGGACCGGACCCTGCTGACCAGCACCCGGCAGTTTCTGGATCGCTTTGAGGTCCGACACTATAGCGAACACCTCAGCTATTGCAGCGATGACGGTCACCTCTACGACCTGTTACCGATACCCTTCACCGATGAAGCCGTGCGCCACGTCGCCGGGCGCATTCGCCAGGCTCAGGACCAGTTGGGCAGGCGAATCGCGGTCGAAAACATCAGCTACTATGCCGCGCCTTACCAGGCCATGAGCGAACTGGCGTTTATCCGCGCGGTACTGGACGAGGCTGACTGCGATCTGCTGCTGGATATCAACAATGTCTACGTCAATGCCTGCAATCATCGCTATGACCCCGTCGACTTTCTTCACGGTTTGCCCCGCGAGCGGGTCACTGCCATGCACGTGGCGGGTCACTATGACGAAGCCCCCGACCTCAAGGTCGACACTCACGGCGCGCCGGTGAAAGAGCACGTCTGGGACCTTTACGCAGTGGCCTGCGAGCGCTTTGGCGTGCAGCCGACGGTTCTTGAACGCGATTTCAACTACCCGCCATTGGCCGAGCTTCTGGCCGAAACGGCGCGCATTGCAATGGCGCAACAAGCCCGCGGGAGGCGTGCAGCATGAACCTGCATCAGCAGCAATTGCAGATGGCCAACTACGTGCGCGACCCCGTGCGCAACCCGCCGCCGGGCGATATCGAGGCTCGGCGCCTGCGGGTCTATCGCGAGCTGTTCTACAACAGCATCGAAGGGCTGCTGGCAGCCAGTTTCCCAGTGATGCGAGCAACCCTGGGCGAGCTGGTCTGGCACGCGAGAGTGCATGATTTCTATGCCGCTTACCGTAGCCAGACGCCGCTGTTTACCGAGGTCGGCGGGGCATTCATCGAGTACCTGCACGAGGCTGATCTGGACGCCCCGTGGCAACTGGAACTGGCCCATTACGAATGGATTGAAGCGCAGCTTTTCCTGAGCGCTGATGAGGCCTTCACCCAGCTGGATACAGCCGATTTGCTGGAGGGCGAGCCAACACTGTCGTGCCTGGCGCGGATCCTGGCGTACCGCTGGCCGGTCGATCGGATCGGCCCCGGCTTTCAGCTTTCAGCGCCACCTGCATCGCCAACCTTGTTGCTGGTTTATCGCAATCAGCACCTGCAGGTGCGTTTCGCCCGACTCACCCCTCGGGCCTACCAGTTACTGGCCGGGCTCAGCGGCAGCGGACGGCAGCGCTTGCAGGCGCTGGGCGACGAGCAGGTTCAGGCGCAGGGCTTGGCGCTGCTCGAAGACCTGCACGCGCAGCAGCTTGTCATCGCCGCAAATTACCTGGCGGGTGCCTCGGCCTGAGCCTCGGCGGATTTCTTCGCCGGCGGCTTCAACCGGGTGACTCCCAACAGCACCAGTGCCATGCCCGCCACTTGATACAGTGAAATCTGCTCACTGAGAATCGCCCACGACGCCAGCACCGTCAGTACCGGGCCGAGGTTGCCGACAGCCGCCGTCTGGGTAGGCCCCAGGCGCTGAATCGCCAGGGCCAGCCAGTAGATCGGCAGCACCGTGGAGAATACTGCCATCAGTCCGGCATTGGCCCACACCGCAGCCGGCAACTGCGCCAGCTGGCTTACATCCGCCACCAGCAGGTAGTGGGCCAACACCATCAAACTTGAAGCCGTGCCGCACAACCCGGCCAGGCGCATAGAGCCCATGCGCTTGAGCAGCATGCCGGTGCCGCAGTAATACATCGCGTAAGTGACCGCGCTGGCGAACACCCACAACGAGCCGACAATGATCTGCTGGCCTGCGCTGGCACTGCTGACATCGTGCACGAATGCGATGCCCAGGCCGAGATAGCAAAGCCCCATCGCCGCCATCGTGCGCAAGGTGGGCCGTTCACGCAGGGCGACGGCCTGGATAAGCAGTACCAAGGTGGGGTAGGTGAACAGGATCAGCCGCTCAAGCCCCGCGCTGATGTACTGCAAGCCATAAAAGTCGAACCAGCTGGCCAGGTAGTACCCAAGCAGCCCCAACACTGCCACCCGCAGCCCATCGGCCACCGTCAACCGTTCGCCACCCTGGCGTTGGCTGAGCCACAGCAACCAGACAAACAGCGGCAGGGCCAACGCCATGCGCATCGCCAGCAGGGTGATTGCATCTACCGCAGCTGCGGCGTAGGCGAGTTTGACGAAGATCGCCTTGAAGCTGAAGCCCAGTGCCGCGAGCACTGCAAACAGGCTGCCGTTGTCGATCTGGCGTTTGAGCATGGCGTGTAAGCGAGACATGGCGAATCCGGAAACAATTGGTAAGGTTTATTCTGCGCATAACGCGGCGCACTGTAGAATCGCTATTTAGCGAAAAAGGCTTTCGTTTTTGGAGAAGACCTGATGCACTTCGACCTTGCTGATCTGCGCCTGATCGCGGCGATCGCCAGCAGCGGAAGCCTGAGTAAAGCCGCGGCTACCTTTCCGGTAGCCGTCTCGGCTGCCAGCAACCGCCTGCGTCTGTTCGAGCAACGCAGCGGTTTGACCTTGTTCAACCGCCGCGCCGACGGTATGCAACTGACGCCCTCCGGGCGGCTGGTGCTGGAAGCTGCCCGTGGTGTGCTCGGCGAGGCAAGCAAGCTGCAGGCGACCCTGCACGAACTGGCCGGGCAACGCCGAATCACCCTGCATCTGGCCGCGTCGACGGTGACCAACAGCACCTTGCTGCCGGCGGTGCTGGGGCCGTTCCTGGCGGACTACCCGCAGGTCGATCTGCAGTTGGTCGAGCACAAAAGCATCGATGTACTGCGCGTGGTGCTGGCCGGCGAGTGCGAAATCGGCGTGTATGACGGCAACCTGGTCAATGACGGTGTGGTGTCGCTGCCGTTTCGTACCGAACGGCTTGTGCTGCTGGTGCCCGCCGAGCATGCGCTGGCCGAGCGCGGCCCGTTGCGGCTGGTCGACGCGCTGGATTTTGCTTTTGTCTGCCTGCCGGCCGAACGCGCCATGCAACGCTTTGTCGAGGAGCTGGCGATGAACCTGGCCATGCCATTGAAGGTGCGGGTCAGGGCGCCCAGCTTCGAGGCGATAGCGCAGTTGGTCGCGCAACACGCCGGCATTGCCATCGTGCCGCAGACCGCTGCCGTGCGCGCCGAGCAGGAGTTGGCCGTGCGCTGGCTGCCACTGCAGGAGCGTTGGGCCACGCTGGAGCTCAGGGTGTGCTTTCGCAGCTGGGAAGGCCTCAGCTCGCATGGACGGCTGTTGGTGAGCTTTCTGACCGGGCAGTGAAGCGCCGCCCAGAGCCCCGGTCGTCAGTTGCGATCACCGAGAACGTCATGCTCAACGACATCGAGGGCGCGTTGCAGACCATGACCGCGCTCAAGGAGCTGGATGACCAGTGCCCTGAAGTACAAGGGTTTTTATTGAGCAGACCACTGGACAATTGCGTTTTGGTGCGGATGATGCATGAACAAATCGCCACGACGGAAATCGTGCGCTAGGCATACCGCGCAGGGTCGCGCAGAGCGGTTTACACCGTGCCATTTCATCACTTCTGCATACAGGCCCGTCAATCCATGGCGCTCGACCCCCCAACGATGTTGACCATCTCGATAGCCCTTGCCGCCGCTGCGGCGCTGTACCTGGCGGTCGAGTGGCGCACCGTGCGTGAATCTTCATTGCTGTATTGGAGCGCAGGCTTCGCCACCATTACCGTCGGCTGCGTACTGTCGTTGATGCGTTTGCAGGGAATGCTGTTGATCGGCATCTGGTTCGCCAATGGCCTGCTGGTTACGGCGCACTTTTTGTTCCTGCTGGGGGTGGCGCGCTTCACCGAAACTCGCCTGTCACGGGGCTGGTATTCGATTTTTGTCATCTGGACGGCACTGTTGCTGCTGCCAGACGGGCCTGAATGGTCAAAGCTGATGCTGCTGGCCAACTCGCTGCTGGTGGCGGTCACGACGCTCAAAGCCAGCTCGCTGCTGCGCCCGCATGGGCTGTCGCTGAGCGTGGGTGCGGTGCAGTTGCGCTTTGTGCTGCTGCTGCACGGGCTGTTCTACCTGGCCAAGATGATCCCGCCATTGATGCCCGGCACGTTGATTGACCTGGCGGCGTTCCGTGGCGAGATCATCCAGATTTCGCTGGTTGAAGGGGCAATGGCGATCATGCTGATCGCATTGTCGATGACCGGCACCGAGCGCTATCGCCGCGAACAGCAGATCGCCCGCCTGGCCGCGCGCGACCCGCTGACCGCAATGTACAACCGGCGTGCTCTGGAGGTGCGGGCGCCGCGCCTGCTGGCTCAGGTCGGCGCCGCGCGCCCGGGGGCGCTGTTGATCATCGATATCGACAACTTCAAGATGGTCAACGACCTGTTCGGCCACGCTGCCGGCGATCGCCTGCTGGTGGCGCTGAGCGAGATGATTCGTGGGTTGGTGCCTGCCCATGCGCTGGCTGCCCGGTTGGGCGGCGACGAGTTCATCATCTTGCTT
Source organism: Pseudomonas sp. EZ-C24 (assembly GCF_014525325.1). Lineage (NCBI taxonomy): Bacteria > Pseudomonadati > Pseudomonadota > Gammaproteobacteria > Pseudomonadales > Pseudomonadaceae > Pseudomonas > Pseudomonas sp. EZ-C24. The sequence goes on from NZ_JACDIU010000013.1 coordinate 144,057, forward strand.
GGCAACACCAGTCGTGAACGGGTCAACCAGCTGGGCGACAGCCTGCGCCAGCAGTTCCAGCTACTGACCTCAGGCTCTTATGCAACACCTGCGGCGGTAACCTTGAGCATTGGTGCCAGCTTGTTCGATCAGCCGCCCAGTAGTCTCACAGCGTTGATCGAGCAGGGTGACAAAGCGCTTTATGAAACCAAGCGGGCAGGGCGCAACAGCATTAGTCTGGTTGATTTGACCCTGGGCACTCCGGTGGCCGATTGAGCACAGCTGCCAACTAATTGACTGCGATGGAGCGGGTTACGGGCGGTCTCGACGAAAAGCTGTCACTGCGCGTTGATGATTACCGTGCGAGCCATGCAGTCTTTGCAGTTGACTACAGTTTCAATCTGGTTGGCTTGCGCATGCACAGCCGCTGAACCGCAGCTTACGCAGTGCAGCCTGGTGCCGCCTGCGGACGCGGCCGCTGCGCCGCCAGGCGTGGGCAATTGGCTGATGTAGGCAAACAAGGTCTGTTCCAGGCCATGGTCATCCAGTTTCAGTACCACGCCATGCAGGACTTGGCTGAAGCCTGACCGCGGTGCCTTCACCTCGTAGCCGGGCCAACGAAACGGCCAGCGCTCGTCGACCGCACGCTGGCCAAGCGCGAGCATCCGCCCGGGGATGGTATTGGAGGCGATGTGTTTGTTTACCTGACACTGCGCGGCAAACGCCAGCGCGCCGCGAATGGCCGTATTGGTCAGCGACCAGATACTGCGTATGGGCAGGTGTAACAGGAGCTGCGCGGCCACCTCACGGGATTTTTTCCACGCATCGAACGGCAGGCCGTGATCGGCCGCTCGGCTGAGGATGTAGGCATACACCTCTTCCACAGCCAAGCGGTGGAGTACTTCGACGATCTCGCCATGCCAGGCCGCCAGCGGCCCCTGTGACAAGTCATCGAGCAACGCCTGCTGCAGTTGCGTCAGGCTCGCCCGCTCCGGGCCGGTCAGGTAGACATTGACGATCCAGCACACTTTGTCCAGCCGCGGTACCAGTGCCGAGCCGGTGCTGAAGGCATCCACGGCTGAACCTGGATCGATCACCAGCACTTTGCGCTCGCGCAGCGTCTGCAACAACGCGCTGTCCATGTCCTGCGTGGGTGTGAGGCGGGCATCGCCGCGCAACTCGGCCAAGGGCGCCAGGCGCTGGTTGGCCTGGTCTGCATGGGTCATGAGCAAGGCCAGCAGTTGCACTTTGCTGGTGAAGTCCAGCGAGGCGAGCGGCACGCCGGGGATATCATCCAGCGACCACTGTGTTCGAATCCGCTGACGACGCTCCAGGGTTTGTTGCTTTTGCTGGGCCATTAGTGATGCCTTGCAGGGCGCGCAGGTGCAATAACGCAGCAGGCGGGTCCGGCCAGGCGGGTAGTGACGATGATCGCAGCCCTTGCAGAAGGCTGGATCAAGATTCCAGCTGGTCGCCGTCTTGCCCCTGCGTCGCTCATACATCGGCACGGCGCAGTAAGGGCAGGTCACGTCCGGCGACGCGATCGGCGGAAAGCTCTTGATCAGACAGTTGGGTGCAAGGTCGAGGTTATAGCGCTGAATCAGAGCGGCGTTTTTGGCGCCACCGAGGTATTCCTGGTAGAGCTTTTCGACCTGTTCAGCGCTCAAGTGGCGCAGCTTGTTTTGATAGTCCGACAAACCTGATTTCTCCCTCGGAAACATCGCCTTGGTGTGAGGGAGGATCATGCGGCGCATCGATTTAGCCTGGGAAGAGCCAAGAGGGCCGATCCTTCCTAAGCGTTTGTAGGGCGTTTCCCAAGCATTGCCGTTGGGGGCTTCAGCTTACCCGGAGCCAGATGGCGGAGGCATCGTCACTGGCTTTGAATCGGGGGTAACGCAGGCAGGCGGCATCCTCCTTTTCGATCCGACGTAGCTGCAGTGCCAGATCCGCCAGGCCGTGGTGCAGCAGATGGGCGATGAAGTCAGCGGGAGTGAAGGCCGCGTAGCTGTCCAGCAACGCGCTGAAACCGTCGCTCATCAGGACCAGGTCGTCGCCCGCTGCCACTGGCGTGCGGGTGTAGCGCAGGGCAGCGCGGGCGGCCTGGACATCTACGCTGAGGACTGCCTTGGGCCGCTCCCGCGCCAGCCTGCGGTCAGCGATGATGGCCGGTGTGCGTACGCCATGGGCGCCAGTGCCCGGGCCCAGGGCTGCGGCTTCGGCGCTTTCAGCCTGGCGGTCTGGCGCGGGGGTGAGGAAGGCAATGCCTTGCGCACTGCGGTGCAGCACTGCGCAGTCGCCGAGAAAGCTGCAGCTCAACTGATCGCCTTCGAGCGCTACCGCCGCGAACGAGGCCCGGGGCAGTTCCCAGGTCGCGAGCGGAAGGCGCTGACGCTGGCGTTCGTAGTCACGGGCAACGTGCTCGAAAACCGATTCACACACCTGCTCCAAGTTACCTTCAGCACCCGCAAAAGCCCGCTGCGCGGCCGCCGCCAGCCATGCTGCGCCGCCGCGTTGGCCGAGCAGGCCAGGCGGGCCGAGGTCGGTGGCGCCATCGATCACCCACGCGTGCAGGTCTGCGCTGCCAATGCGGTCGTCGTTGGCGACGTCTGGCTTGCCGGCCAGGCTCAGGCTCTGGATAAAGTCGAGGTGCATGGTCGATCGGTCTTCTTGGCGAGTGGCTGGGAGGGGTTGGACCGGGTATTGGCCCGCGGGTTCGTTCAGCTCGCGGGCGGGTTCCAGCATACCTGATGACCCTGGTCGCATTCGAGTAGGGCAGTAGGTGGGGGTTGAGTCCCCAGGCCAACCTCAGAAGCTGTACTTGAAACTGGTCATCAGATTGCGCGGCGCGCCGTACACGCTATACAACCCGGACTGGCTGTAATACTCGCGATCGAACACGTTATTGATGTTCAGCGCAGCACTGAGGTTGCGGCTGATGTCGTAGCGAGCCATCAGGTTGGTAACCGCATAGCTGCTCTGGCTGAAGGTGTGCAAGTCAGCGCCAACCTTGCTCTGCCAGTTCACCCCGCCGCCAATCGTCAGTTTGTTCAGCGGCCCGTGCAGCCGGTAGCTGGTGAAGGTCTTCACGCTGTTGCGCGGCAGGTTGGTATTGATGCGTTGATCATCGGCATCGGTGGTCACCGAATAGGCATAGCCGGCGGACGCCTGCCAGCCTTCGGCCAGTTCGCCGTTCAGTTCCAGCTCGATGCCCTTGGATGTGGTGTCCTGCTCGGCGCTGTAGACGTTGTCGTGCTGCCAGATGGCAAGGTTGTCCTGCTCCAGCTTGAACAGCGCAAGGCTTGAGTTGAGCTTGCCGTCGAGGTGCGAGCCTTTGATGCCGATCTCGTAGCCGACGCCTTCCATCGGGTCGAGCGGGTTGTTGCCTTCGTCGGTCACCCACGACGCTTGCGGGTTGAAGATCTTGGTGTAGCTGGCATACAGCGACCAGGTCTGATCAAGGTCGTAGACCACCCCGGCATACGGGATGAACACGCCGCTCTCTTTGCGCTTGACCTCGGTCTCGGCGCCGCCGTAAGGGCGCTCCGAGGTGTCGCGCTGCCAGTCGATCAGGCGGCTGCCGAGGATCAGGCTGAGGTCTTCGCTGACGCTGAAGCGCGAGGTCAGGTAGGCCGCGTACTGGTCTTCATCGATCGACGACTTGCCGCTTTCAGTGAAGTTGGGCTTGGCCGAGTTGCCGTCCCAGTCAAACAGGTTGTCGATCGCGCCGGCAGGCGAGCCGGCATAGTCATAGCCCCAACCGCCCCAGCCGGGCACGCTTTCCTTGTACTGGGACAAGGTCATACCGGTGATCAGCTCGTGCTCGCGGCCGAACAGGCTGAAGGGCCCGGTGGCGTAGACATCGAGGTTGTCCTGGCGTGGCGTGCCGGAGAAGCGCACGGGCAGTTGCGACAGGCCGCTGCCGTCGGTATTCAAGTCGCCCATGGCGAAGTTGAACACTTCGTCGAACTTGTTTTCGGCGTGTGTCAGCTCGATCTTGCCGCTCCAGCCGTTGCCCAGTTGCTGTTCGATGGAGGTGAAGAAACTGGTTTGCTCGTGGTCGTTGTAGGACCAGTCCGGGGCGGCGTTGAGCGAGCGTTTGAGGCTGGTGCGCTGGCCGGTGCTGAAGCGCGACGGCAGGCCCGAGCGCAGCGGCGAGTCGACGTCGCTGCGCAGGTAGCTGAAGCCCAGGGTCAGCAGGGTGTCTTCAGTCAGGTCGAACTCGGTGATGCCGTAGATCAGCTGCGACTGCGAAGAGTAGCGGTCGATCCAGGCCTTCTCGGTCTTGTAGTCGGCGACGAAGCGGCCGCGGATGTTGCCCGCGTCGGTCAGCGGGCCCGAGACGTCGAAGCCTGTGCCGTAGCGGTCCCAGGTGCCGGCCTCGCCGGTGATGCTGGCCTGCGCATCGGCTGTCGGGCGCTTGCGGATCAGGTTGATGGTCGCCGACGGGTTGCCCATGCCGCTGATCAAACCGGTGGCGCCGCGGACGATTTCGACGCGGTCGTACATCGCCATGCTCTGCGAGTAGTTGTCCAGACGAGTGTTGGTGGGCACGCCGTCGACCTCGTAGTTCTGGATGGCAAAGCCGCGTGACCAGTACGAGTCGCTCTCGGCGCCGAGGCCGTCGCGCACGACGATGATGCCGGGGGTGGCCTCGAGGGCATCGGTGAGGTTGGTCAGGCGCTGGTCATCGAGGCGCTGGCGGGTCATCACGGTGAGCGACTGCGGGGTTTCCTGCGGGGTCAGGTTGAGGCGGGTCGAGCTGCTTGACGAATAGGTGGTGTAGAGGCCGGTGCCTTCGGTGGTCGAGCCGGGGGCTTTGCCGGAGATGGATACCGCGCTCAGCTCCATCGCGCCGCTGCTGCTGGCTTGCAGGGTGTAGTTGCCGTTGGCACTGCGGCTGGCCTCCAGGCCACTGCCGGCAAGCAGTATGGCCAGGCCCTGGTCAACGTCGAAGTTGCCGTGCAGGCCGGCGGTGCTGCGCCCGTCGGTGAGGGTGCTGGGGTAGCTCAGCAGAATATGGGCGGCCTGGCCAAAGCGGCTCAGGGCTGGCGCGAGCGGGCCGGCCGGGATGTCGAAGTCGGCCTGGGCCTGCTCGGCGGCGCTGGCCCAGGTGGGCAGCATCAGCAGCGGTGCGGTGGCGGTCATGCAGGTGATGGCCTGGACCACGGCGCCGGCCAGTTTATGCTTGAGATTCACGCGTTGTTCCCCGATTGAATGGATTGTCTGGGGGTTAAGTCTCGCGAGAATCAAAAAGGGACCACCCTTGCGCAGATTTTTTTGCGTCAGACGATGCGTGGCTTCAATGTCACCCAGTATCGGGTGAAATGCTCGACCTCAAGCTGCAGGGTGTTGGCCACGGCGAGGATGACCTTGTCGGTGTCGGCCAGCGGGAAGGTGCCGGATACACGTAGCCTGGCCAAAGCGGGATCACAGGCCAGATGGCCGCGGCGGTAACGGCTCAGTTCAGCGATGAATTCTGCCAGTGGCTGGTTTTGAGCGACCAGCATGCCCTGGCTCCAGGCAGGGGCGGCGAGCGGTTCAGGTTGCCGGCTGACTACGCCGGTTTCGGCAAAGCTGGCCCGCTCGCCGGCTTGCAGAGTGATCGGCGGCTGCGCCAGCAGGGCAGGGCTGAGCACCAGCGTGCCGCGGTAGACGCTGATCTGAGTAACGCCTGCGCGTTGCCTGACGCTGAACTGCCCCAGTTGCGCTTCAAGCCGGCCCTGAGCGGTGTGTACCGACAGCATGCGCCGGGCGCCGGCGTTGCTACGGGTGATCAGCAGCTCGCCGCGCAGCAGTTGTATCCGCCGCTGGTTCTGTTCGGTGGCGACGTTGACCGCCGTGTCAGTGTTCAATTGCAGCTCAGTGTCATCGGCCAGGCTGATGCGCCGTTGTTCGCCGACCCGGCTGTGATAATCGGCGCTGAAGTCTTGCACCAGCGCTGTGTCCTTCATGTACCAGGAACTGGCGCCGGCGGCCATCAACACGCTCAGTTGCTTGAGCACACTGCGTCGCGACGAGCCTGGGCGCAGCGCCGCCTGGGCCAGACGGCGCTGGCCCGGATTACGCAGGTCGCCCATGCGCTGGGCGAATGCTTCGGCGCGTTGCCAGGCATGTTCATGCATCGGCTGCGCCTGCCTCCAGGCCATCCACGCGGCGAGGGTGGCCGGGCTGACCTCAGGTTCCTGCAACTCGAAATGCCAGTGCATGGCCTGCTCGGCTATTTCCGCGGTAATCGGCGACGTGCTGCTGGTCACGGCAGGTCCAGGCTGTCATCGAGGACGATGCACCGCGCGCTGGCTTTGATGATGTAGCGCTTGATGGTAGTTACCGATAGCTTGAGCCGGTCGGCAATCTCGGCGTGGCCGAGGCCATCGACCTGCGACAGCAGAAACGCCTGGCGCACCGGCCGCTCGAGGCTTTCGAGCATGGCATCGAGGGCGATCAAGGTTTCGAGCAGGATTGCCTGGGTTTCCAGGCTTGGCGCAACCAGCTCGGGCATTGCCGCCAGCGCTTCGAGATAGGCGCGTTCGATTTTCTGCCGGCGGTAATGGTTGCACAGCACGCTCTGCGCCACCTTGGCGAGAAAGGTCCGCGGTGCGTGCAGCGCTGGCAGCTGCTCTTTGGCCAGCAGGCGCATGAAGGTGTCCTGGGCCAGATCCGCTGCGCTGTGCGAGCAACTCAGGCGTTGCCGCAGCCAGCCCGTCAACCAGCTGTGTTGCTGACGGTAGAGCACAGCCACGTTGCACAGGGCAGGTTGGGAGGATGGGAGCATGATCTGCAGGCGCCGATGGGAAGTGTCGCAAACGATAATGCTTATCATATATACGGCTCGGGGCGATGCGCAACAGGTGCGAATCGGTTGGCTATTGCAAAGCTACTGGCCACCGCACGACAATAAGAGTCATTACCACTCGCGAAACGTTCTATTGCCATGTCCGCCAATGATGCGTCCCTGCACACCGCCGTCAATGACCTGTACTGCGAGCATCACGGCTGGCTCAATCGCTGGTTGCGCCAGCGCCTGGGCAATGCTTTCGATGCCGCCGATCTGACCCAGGACACCTTCGTGCGCGTGCTCAAGGCGCGCAGCGCCTTGGAGATCCGCGAGCCGCGGCCGTACTTGTCGAGGATCGCCAACGGTTTGCTGATCGACCTGTTTCGGCGCCGTTCGCTCGAACAGTCCTACCTGCAGGCACTGGCCACCCTGCCTGAAGCGCTGCAGCCGTCTCCGGAAGAGCAGGCGATCATGCTGCAGGCGTTGGTCGAGATCGACCGCTTGCTGCAAGGCCTGGGGCCCAAGGTCAAACAGGTGCTGATCCTGTCGCAGTTCGACGGCCTGAGTTACCCACAGATCGCCGCGCAGTTGGGTATCAGCCTGCGCAGCGTCAACAAGCATATGGCCAAGGCCATGGAGCACTGCTGCTTGATGCAGATCCAGATGCAGCTGGCATGAGCCTGACCCTCGCTGAACGGCAAGCGATCAGCGCCGCAGCGCGCTGGTACGCAGCGCTGCAATCAGGGGTCGCTACCGACGCCGAGCGGGCGGCCTGGAACGCTTGGCTGGTGGCCGATCCTGTTCACCTGCAGGCCTGGCAGCGCATGACTGCCGTTGCCGAGCAGATGGCCAGCGTGCCAGGTGCGGTGGCGGCACCGGCATTGCGTGGCCTCGAGCGCTCGCGCCGACAGGTGCTGCGCAGCGTCATGATCCTGGTGCCTGCTGCGTCACTGGGTTGGCTGAGCTGGCGCAGTGATACGCCGCAGCAGCTGTTTGCCGATTTTCGGACCACGGTTGGTGAGCGTCGCCAGTTTCAGTTGGCGGATGGCAGCAGCCTGTGGCTGAACACCGATTCGGCAGTCAACGTGAGGTACGACGGCAGCCAGCGTCTGCTTGATTTGTTGCAGGGCGAGATTCTGATCAGCACGGCCCCTGACGCTGCGCAGCGGCCGTTCAAAATCCACACCCGTCACGGCGAGGTACTGGCGCTGGGCACGCGCTTCATCGTTCGCACTCACGAGCAGAACGCCGAGGTCGCCGTAATCGAGAAGGCGGTAGAGGTCCGCACGGCCAGCGCTGGCGCAGCCATTCGGGTCGAAGCGGGGCAGCGGCTGGACTTCAATAAACGATCGTCGGGGGCTGTGCAGCGCAGTGATGCCTCCGTGGGCGCCTGGCAGCAGGGCAGCATCATTGCCGTGGAGCGGCCGTTGGCTGAGCTGTTGGCGGATCTGTCGCGTTATCGCCGCGGCGTGCTGCGTTGCGATCCGCAGATTGCCCGGATGAAGGTCTCCGGAGCGTTCCCGGTCGATGACACCGACCTTGCCCTTACCGCACTGGAAAGTGGCCTGTCGCTGCGGGTCACGCGCTTCAGCCGCTACTGGGTGCATGTCTCGGCAGCGGCCGTGGCCCATTGAAAAAAATTCGCAGGCATGTGCACTTTTTACCGACGCCGTTCGGCTCATCCCCCAATACGTTTTATTGAGCAATGTTCAGGGGGAGGGTAGGCATGTCTGCAATGCACAAACGGGGTCGTCTGGCGACCGCAGTCAGGGCTGGTTTGTTGGCCGCAAGCATGGCCAGTGTATGGTCGACGGCAACAGTCGCCGCTCCGGCGCAGGAGCAAGGCGCGGCGCGGGCGTTCGCGATTGGCCCGGGCAGCCTGACCGAGGTACTCGGCCGCTTCGCCAGCGCAGCGGGTGCTGCGATCTCTTTTGATGGCCGGCAAACAGCCGGGCTGCAGTCGCCAGGGCTCAATGGGCAGTTCAGCATTGGCGAAGGTTTTGCGCGGATTCTTGCCGGCAGCGGCCTGCAGGCCGAAGCGCAGGCTGACGGCACCTATGTGCTGCGTGCTGCGCCCGCTACTGGTTCGGCAATGGAGCTGGGCGCCACCACCATCAACGGCCAGTTGCTTGGCGCCACTACCGAGAACAGCGGCTCGTATACTACCGGCGCGGTCACCATCGGCAAGGGTGAGCACTCGCTCAAGGAAACACCGCAGTCGGTCACGGTGATGACCCGCAAGCTGCTCGATGACCAGAATCTCAACACCATCGACCAAGTCATGGAAAAGACTCCGGGCATCACCGTGTATGACTCGACCATGGGTGGAAAATACTTCTACTCTCGCGGTTTCCGCATGTCGGGCCAGTACCAGTACGACGGCGTGCCGCTGGACATGGGCAACCTGTACGTGCAGGCCGACAGCTTTAGCAGTGACATGGCCTATTACGACCGGGTCGAAGTCCTGCGCGGCGCCGCCGGCATGATGAAAGGCGCGGGCGGCACCGCCGGTGGCGTCAACTTTGTGCGCAAGCGTGGCCTGGCCGCTGCCCACACCGATGTCACCCTGTCGGGCGGCAGTTGGGACAATTACCGTGGACAGGTCGACACGGGCGGCCCGCTGAATGCGTCCGGCACGCTTCGCGGCAGGGCGGTGATCGCGCAGCAGAGCCGGCACTACTTCACCGATGACGCCAGCCGCAAGGATCAGGTCTATTACGGCGCACTCGATTTCGATCTCGGCCCTGACACTACCCTGGGCCTCGGTGTCGCCTATGAAGACGTCGACGCCAATCCATGCTGGGGTGGCTTGCCGCGCTATCGCGATCGCAGTGACCTAAAGCTGAGCCGCTCGACCTGCCTGGACCCTTCGTGGAATACCTGGCGCAGCCAACGCACTACCGTATTCAGTGACCTCAAGCACCAGTTCAATGATGACTGGCAGCTCAAGGTCGCCAGCGTCCATTCAAAAAACACCCAGGATATCAAATACGCTTTCGCCTCCGGCGCTGTTACCCCCGGCGTCGACACCACCGGTATGCTCGGCAGCATGTATGACTACGACCAGGTCGACTATGGTCTGGATGCCTATGTCGATGGCAAGTTCGCAGCGTTTGGCCGGCAGCACGAGTTGGTGTTCGGCGCCAATGCGAGCCGCGCCGACAAGGACGACTTCTATTCGGTCGCGTTTCTGCCGCAACGACAGAATGTATTCAACCCTGACAAGAATATCCCTGAGCCGGATGACAGCTACTTCATCGACAATGCGTCGCGCGGTGGCCCGGTCAAATCGGTTACCAAACAGAAAGGCGTGTACTCGACGCTGCGCCTGAAACTGGCCGATCCGCTGACGCTGGTGGTCGGTGGACGGGTCAGTTGGTACAGCTCAGAGACCGATTCGGAGTTCCTCAACGGCGTTGCCCCACAGCATTCGCGCAGCCGCGAGACCGGCCAGGTGACCCCGTTTGCCGGCGTACTGCTGGACCTCAATGACAACCTGACGGCCTACGCCAGCTACTCGGATATCTTCACCCCGCAAGGCAATTACCGCGATGAAGCCGGATCGGCGCTCAAACCGTTGGTAGGCCAGAGTTACGAGTTGGGGATCAAGGGCGCCTGGTTCGACGGTCGCCTCAACAGCGCGTTCAACCTGTTCCGCACCCTCCAAAAGGACCAGGCGCAGACGGATTACTTTTCGTCATGCCCGTCTTCCGACGGCTATTGCTATGTCAACGCCGGTAAGGTTCGTGCGCAGGGTTTCGAGGCTGAAATCAGCGGCGAAGTCATCGAGCGCCTGCAACTGATGGCGGGCTACACCTACACCCAGACCAAGACCCTCGACGACATCGATGCCAGCCTCAACGGCGCAGCGTTCAACAGCTATGTGCCGCGGCATGTACTGCGGATGTGGGGTGAATATGCCTTGGGCGGGGCGCTCGAGCGCTTCACGGTTGGGGCAGGGGTGAATGCGCAAAGTGACAATTTCCGCCTGTCGCCTGCCAGCGGCGAGAAAATCACCCAGGCAGGTTACGTGGTCTGGAATGGACGGATCGGTTACCGCATCGATGACACCTGGTCGCTGGCACTGAACGCCAATAACCTGTTCGACAAGCGTTACTATGCAACCATCGGCACCGAGGCGTTCGGCAACTACTACGGTGAGCCGCGCAACTTCATGGCGTCGGTGAAGGCGAGCTTTTGATCAAGGAGACTGCGTTGATGGATCGGGCCTATTGGCTAGCGCTAGGTGGTCGCGCGGCGCAGGATATTTATGCCTGGTCGGCTTTCGTCGCGGCCACGGAGTTTCTCTGGCAGGACGCTGCGCTGGTCAAGGACAGCGATGCCTGGCAGGCGCTGTGGTTTGAACTTGAGATCGTCAATGCGCTGGCATTGGCCGAGTGGGATGAGCAGGGGCGACCTGGAGACTGGTCGGTGCGCTGGGGTAAGGATTATCAGCAGGATGCGGCTGAGCTGGCGGGGCGGTTGCTAGCGCTGTTGGAGTGATCCGGATTTCGACATGGGGGCTGCGCGGCAGCCCCCAACCATCCAACGGTCTGTTATCAAGGCGCGCCAGTTAGGTGGCGCGAACCGTTCACTCAGCCATCAGCGCAGCCGTTTGCTGGCTGTGCAGCTTTCGCGATGCCTGCAGTGCCACCAGCAGCACTGCACAGGCGGCCCCCAGGGCCAAGGCAAATCCAGCGTGGACACCCGCGCCGTCAACGATTCGTCCGGCACCCGCGGCGCCCATAGCCACGCCAACATTCAGCCCAGCCAGCAGCCAGGTCATGCCCTCGGTCACTTGCTGTTCAGGGACCAACCGCTCGATCAGGGTCATCGCCACAATCATGGTGGGTGCGAAGCACAGGCCCGCCACCAGTACTGCGGCCGCCAGGGCAGGGATGCTGCCCGCAAGCATCAGCGGCAGCGTGGTTACGGCAGTAGCGGCTGCACCGATGAGCAACTGTCGATGCAGCGCAACGTTCGTCTGCAAAACGCCAAACAGCAAGCCGGACGCGCAGGAGCCGAGCGCATATGCGGCCAGGACCACGCTCGCAGCTGCCGGGCGCTGAAGCTGCTCGGCGAATGCCACGCTGGCGATATCGACGGTGCCGACAATGATGCCCATGCACACCATCAACAGCGTCAGCAGACGCACGCTGCCGAGGCGGATGACCGAGCATGATGGTGTAGCCAGATTATCGGCAGCAGCAACGCCTGGCTCGGTAGCACGTTGAAGCAGCAGCGCAGTCACGCCAAGCGCCAATACGCTTGCGCTCACCAACAGCGCAGCTTCTGGAAACACCGCCACAGACAAGCCGACCGCAAGCGGTGGCCCGAGGATGAACGTCACTTCGTCAAAGACCGTTTCCAGCGAATACGCCGTTTGCAGGCAGGGCTGGCCGCGATACAGGGCGGTCCAGCGGGCCCGCACCATTGCCGACATGCTTGGCATGAACCCCGCGAGCAAGGCTGCAATGAACAAGCACCAGTTCGGCGCCTGCCACCTGGCGCTGGCGGCCAGCATCAACAGGCCGACCACGCTGATTGCGGTCGCGACCGGCAACACGCGGCGTTGCCCATGCAGATCAACCAGGCGCGATAGCTGCGGCGAGAGCAGGGCGTAGGTCAGCACAAAGGTCGCCGAGACCAGGCCTGCCAGGGCATAACTGCCGTAGAGCTGGGATAACAGGGTGATGATGCCGATACCGGTCATTGGCAGAGGCAGCCGCGCCAGCAGGCCTGCGGCGGTAAAAGCAGTGCTGCCAGGTGCGGTGAACAGTGCTCGATAGGTGGGGGCCATGGGGATCTCCTGAAATGCCGACTTGCATGTGCATTGCCCATGCAGGGAAAATACATACGCTGTGTATGAAAGCGATCGTATATTCATACGCTGCGTATGTAAATCATCATTCAGGCCGTAGCCAGGAGAACGCAGATGGTTCGTCGCACCCGTGTCGAGATGGAAGAAACCCGCGCAGCCTTGCTCGCCACCGCGCGCAAGGTGTTCACCGAGCGTGGCTATGCCGACACTTCAATGGATGACCTGACCGCCCAGGCGGGCTTTACCCGCGGCGCGCTCTATCACCACTTTGGTGACAAGAAAGGGCTGCTGGCGGCGGTAGTCGAGCAGGTCGACAGCGAGGTGGACGCACGGCTGCAGGCCATTTCTGATTCCGCTGAGAACCCCTGGGAAGGCTTCAGCGGTCGCTGCCAGGCCTATCTGCAGATGGCCCTCGAGCCGGAAATCCAGCGCCTGTTGCTGCGTGATGCCCGGGCGGTGCTGGGCCCTGCCTCGGCCGAGGCGCAGCGCCACTGTGTCGAGTCGATGAAGGGGTTGATCGATGAACTGATGGCGCAAGGGGTAGTAGCCGAGACCGACTCGGAAGCATTGGCATCGTTGATCTATGGCAGCTTGTCAGAGGCAGCGTTCTGGATCGCAGAGGGTGTGCAGGCAACTGCTCGGCTGGAGCGTGCGACGGCCGCGCTGGAGCTGCTGCTGCGTGGGCTGCTTATCAAACCTTATAACCCTCTGTAATCACCTGAAAGTGCTCTAGGATACAAATGGCTGACCGGCCAGGAACGGCGGAGTCATCTATGGCAGCGGCTTTGCGCTGCCAGTGTGATCCAGCCTTCACTGTCTCTGGCTGCGCGCGCCTGGGCTGAAAAGTGCCCAGGCATGCAGTAAAGGGTTCGCGGGCTGAGTGCGAGATCACCCTCAGTGCCAAAGCCCCAACAGGATAGTCGCGCCAATCACCGTCGCAGCGCCGCCAATCCGGGTTGAAATCTGCGCAAACGGCATCAGTGACATGCGGTTGCAGGCTGACAGGATAGCCACATCACCGGTACCGCCCAGGCCGCTGTGGCAGCTAGTGACAATGGCCGATTCGATGGGGTACATCTTGAGCAGATTGCCTACCAGGAAGCCGGCAACTGCCATCGACACCACCACCGCAATGCACACCATCACGTAGCCGACCGAGAATACGCTGGCAACGCTCTCAAGTGGCACATAGAGCATGCCCAGGCCGATCATGGTCGGCCAGATAAAGACCGTGGATACCAGTTTGTAAAAACGCTTGCTGCCCTTTTCCAGGCGATCAGGCAGTACCCGCATGTATTTGAACAGGACGGCTACCACGATCATCATCACCGGGCCTGGGATGTGCACCAGTTTCTCCAGCAAACCGCCGAGGACGAAGAACGAGCAGATCAGCAGAACGCCGGCACCCATGTAACGGAAGTCTATTGATTGATCTTCTTCGTCATCGATCTTGAACTTGTCGTTCTCTTCCTTGGCGCGGATCAACATGCCATTGCCGCTCAAGTGCGGTTTACGGGTAGCCAGTCGGGCGAGCACACCTGCGCAGATGATCGCAACGATATTGCCGATCACGGCGGCGGGTACCAGCTGCGCGACGAATTGCTCAGGGGTGCCACCAAGGATATGTGCGTAGGCCAGGGACAGCGGCAGGATACCCTCACCGATACCGCCGCCAATGATCGGCACGATGATGAAGAACAGGGTGTGGTGGACGCTATAGCCGAATGCCACGCCGACCAGGATGCCCGCCGCAATTGCCGCAGCCGTGCCGGCAACCAGCGGTATGAACATTCGCATCATGCCTTGTACAAGGATTGTGCGGTTCATACCGAGGATGCTGCCAACAACCAGGCTGGCAATCACGAAATAGAGGAAGTTGGCATCTTTCATCAACACCTTGGTGGCGTCGATCGTGCTGCTGCCGAAGAAGCCGTGATACACCAGCACAGAGGGCAGTAGCAGGCACAGGATTGCGCCGCCGCCAATGTCTCTGAGAATGGGCAGGCGTTGGCCGATCTGGCCTAACAGCATGCCCAGGGTCATGATCACGGCCAGGCCGCCGATCATGCTCTTGGGTAACAGTCCGAAGTGTGCCGACATGAACACGATCAGTGCGATGCCCAGAAAATAAGGAAACGGGATTACCCCGATTTCGTATTCCATGAGCGCGCTGAAGCGGCTTTTTTTAGTCGAAGCAAGGGTAGCGGAGGTCATGCTGAAGTCCTCGATTATTGTTGTGTGAGGAAAAGCCAATGGCCTCGGTCCACGGTTTTCCGAAGCGTGAGGCATGCTATCCTTTAACGAATCGTGGAAAAATAAGGATTTCATAAAGGCTATGAACACGATTCATGAAGAAGCCCCGCTTCCGGAAGACCTTCGGGTCTTCCTTACGGTCATTCGCAAATCCAGCTTCGCGGGTGCTGCGGCCGAGCTGCAGCAGTCACCCGCCTATGTCAGCAAGCGCATCAAAATTCTCGAGGACACGCTCGGCACCAAGCTCATCCATCGTTCAACGCGCCGTTTGACGCTGACGGATGCGGGTATCCGTACGCAGCAGTGGGCGACCAGAATCCTCAACGACATCGACGATTTCGTGGGTGAACTGAGCCAGGTGCGCAAGGCGCCCAGGGGGCTCTTGCACATCTGCAGCAGCTTTGGATTTGGCAGAAATTACGTAGCGCCAGCGCTTGCCGAACTAGCAGTGGCGTACCCGGATCTGGAGGTTCGTTTTGATGTTTTCGACCGTGTCGTCGACATTGTCAGCGAAGGCTTCGATCTGGAAATCCGCGTTGGCGACGACATCCCTGGGCAGCACATCAGCCGCCAGCTAGTGGCCAATCGGCGGATTATCTGCGCGACGCCGGAGTACTTGCGGCAACGGGGTACGCCAACCAGCATCGAAGATCTGGCCGGGCATGATTGCCTGGTGCTCAAAGAACGCAACAACAGTTTTGGCGTCTGGCATTTGCGCAATGGCCAGAGAGAAGTAGCGGTGCGGGTCAGCGGCCAGCTGTCGTCGAATAACGGCGAGATCGTCTTGCAATGGGCGCTGAAGCATCGTGGGCTGCTGTTGCGTTCGATGTGGGACGTCAAGCCGCTACTTGAACAAGGCCAGCTTGTTCAAGTGCTGCATGACTACAGTCAGAGTGCCAACGTCTGGGCGGTATATCCGACGCGATTGGCCGAGTCGGGAAAGCTCAGGGCCTGCGTCGAGTTTCTGCAAGCGTGGTTCAGTCGACTCAGAGCCGACTGAATCCGCCTGCCTGTGGCAATGGCGCAACCGCTGGCTCAAGCCAGCCAGGGATTGCGCGCGAGGTGACGCGACTCGAAGTCACAGATCTGACCGTGCCGTTGCAGGGTCGTACCAATGGCATCCAGCCCCAACAGCAGCGCTTGTTTGCGTAACGCGTCGATGTTGAATGCAATGGCGCGGCCATCCACCAGGAGGATGTGCTGAGCCTCCAGATCGATGGCGATGCAGGCACTGCCGCGTTCGCCGACGACTTGTCCGAGCTCCTTCAGTTCAGCCGGTGAGAGCTGAATGGTCAGTACACCATTGCGCTGGCAGTTGTCGTAGAAAATACCGGCGAAGGTAGTCCCGATAAGCGCACGTACGCCGAGCTGCTTCAACCCCCAAACAGCATGTTCACGGCTTGAACCACAGCCGAAGTTCGGGCCGACCACGAGAAACGCTGAGGTATTCCAGGGCTCCTGATTCAGTACAAAGTCCGGGTTGGGCGTGCCGTCGGCAAGAAAGCGCAGGTCGAAGAACACGCCCTTGTCCAGCCCGCTGCGGTCGATGCCTTTCAAGAACTGCTTGGGCATGATTACGTCGGTGTCGACGTTGGCTGCCAGCATCGGCGCTGCGCAGCCTTCTACATAGGTGAACGATTGCATGCTCATGCCTCCAGTACCAACGCACGTACATCGACCAGGTGACCGGTGACCGCCGCAGCGGCAACCATTGCGGGGCTCATCAGGTGGGTGCGCGCGCCAGCGCCCTGACGGCCCTCGAAGTTGCGGTTGGTGCTCGAGGCGCAACGATCACCCGGGTTGAGAACATCGTCGTTCATGGCCAGGCACATCGAGCAGCCTGATTGACGCCATTCGAAGCCGGCATCGCGGAAAATGTCCGCCAGACCTTCAGTTTCGGCCTGATCACGCACCAGCGTTGAGCCGGGCACGATCATTGCGCGAACGCCATCGGCAACCTTGCGGCCTTTGACCACGCGCGCCGCGTCGCGCAGGTCTTCGATACGCGCGTTGGTGCAGGAGCCTATGAACGCATGGCTGATGGTGATGCCTTGCAGGGCAGTGCCCGGCTGCAAGTCCATGTAACGCAGGGCCCGCTGCAGGTCCTGGCGCAAGATCAGATCAGATTGCTGCATTGGATCAGGCACCAGGTCGGTAATGGAAGCCGCCTGATCAGGGCTGGTGCCCCACGTGACCATCGGTTGCAGGTTGTCGACATGCATCTGGATTTCCTTGTCGAAGCTCGCCCCCGCATCTGAATACAGTGATTGCCATTGCTCGACCGCAGCCTGCCACTGGGCCCCTTGCGGTACCCGCGGCTTGTCCTTCAGGTAGGCAAAGACGTTCTCGTCAGGCGCCATGAACGCCCCGCGAGCGCCCGCTTCGACGGCCATGTTGCAGATGGTCATGCGTGCTTCCACGCTCAATGCGTTGATGGCCGGTCCGGCGAATTCAATAGCGTAACCGGTAGCACCAGCTGCGCCGATCTGGCGGATGAGTTCCATGATGATGTCCTTGGACACCAGCCCTGGGCCAGGGACGCCTTCAACTGTGACGCGCATGCTCTTCAAGCGTTTGTAGACCAGGGTCTGGGTGGCTAGCAGGTGTTCGATTTCGGAAGTACCTATGCCGAAGCCAAACGCCCCCAGTGCGCCGTAGGTAGTCGTGTGGCTGTCGCCGGCTGCGACAACCATGCCTGGAAGGATATAGCCTTGCTCAGGCGCGACCACGTGCTCGATGCCTTGGCGCTTGTCGAGGACGTCGAACAGTTCCAGGCCAAAATCACGGCAGTTCTGTTCGAAGTAGCTGACCTGCAGTGCACCGCCGGCGTCGGGCATCTGCGCGGTGCGGTGCGGCGCAGTCGGGTTGACATGGTCTACAACGCATAAGGTTGCAGAGGGCCGCCAGACTTTTCTGCCTGCTTCGCGAAGCCCGCTGAAGGCTTGTGGGCTGGTGTATTCGTTGGCGACCTGCCGATCAATGTAGAGAAGCACATGACCTTGGTCGTCCAGCTCGCACACAGTGTGCGAGTCGATATGCTTCTGATAAAGCGTTCTTGGGCTGCTCATCGCACGTACGTACCTTTGTTGTTATTCCGCCCTTAGGCATCACGGTCGCTGCACTGCAGCGTTGATTACAGAATAACTACGCGACCACGAGCATCAACCCGACATCAGTGGAGTCTGGATTCACACTTCGTGCATAAGTGTTTGATCCGCTTCGTGCTATCAGGCTGGCTCGATGACGGGTGTCAGGAAAGGGGCAGGGGGGCGAAATCAGCTGTCATCATGAATATGCCTAAAGCTGCTGTGAAATCGTTTCAATATTCCGCAAGGGGTAAATGACCTAGAATTTTCTCCACACAGAGACGCGATTGATCTTGAGGTTGAAGTTGCCCATCACGGCAAACGCAACGGACGCATTCAGTCTCATCTCGCCGCACAGGACGACAGTTAGCGATGAATAACCAGTTTGCCTTTACCCTGAAAAGTCTTCGTTTCGACGAACACTATCAACCCTGCGAAAAGACCCGCATTACCACCAACTTCGCCAATCTGGCGCGCGGCAGTAATCGCCGGGAGAACCTGCGCAACACCCTGCAGATGATCGACAACCGCTTCAATGCCTTGGCCCATTGGGACAACCCGACAGCGGATCGCTACAGCGTCGAACTGGACATCATCTCGGTTGAAATGGACCTCGGTGCACCTGACGGCGCGCGCGGCCTGCCGTTGATCGAGATATTGAAAGCGACCGTAGTGGATCGCGTCACCGGCGAGCGTACCCAGGGCATGGTGGGCAACAACTTCTCCTCCTACGTGCGCGATTACGACTTCAGTGTGCTGTTGTTGCAGCACAACAAAGGCGCGTCCGAGTTTGCCGTTCCGGAAAACTTCGGCGAGCTGCACGGCAAGCTGTTCCAGCACTTCGTCACGTCCAGCGCCTACCGCGAGCACTTCGCCAAGCCCCCGGTTATCTGCCTGAGCGTTTCCACCAGCAGGACGTATCAGCGCACCGACAATCACCACCCGGTGCTGGGTATCGAGTATCGCCAGGATGACTACTCGCTGACCGATGAATACTTCAAACAGATGGGCTTGAAGGTGCGTTACTTTATGCCGCCCAACAGCGTTGCGCCGCTGGCGTTTTATTTCTCGGGTGATCTGCTGGCCGATTACACAACGCTTGAGCTGGTCAGCACCATCAGCACGATGGACACCTTCCAGAAGATCTATCGTCCCGAGATCTACAACGCCAATTCCGCGGCGGGCAAGTCGTACCGGCCAAGCCTGCAACATGAAGATTATTCATTGACGCGCATCGTCTATGACCGCGATGAGCGCAGCCGGCTGGCGCAAGAGCAGGGCCAGTTCGTCGCCGAACACTTCATCAAACCTCACCGCGCTGTTCTCGAACAGTGGGCCGCCAACTACGCGGTTTGAGCCGTTAACAAAGCAAGGTTATCTACCGTGAAAAAACTGCTACCCACTTCGACTGCCGGCAGCCTGCCGAAACCCTCCTGGCTGGCCCAGCCCGAAACACTCTGGTCGCCCTGGAAACTGCAAGGCGATGAACTGACTGAGGGTAAACAGGATGCGCTGCGTCTGTCGTTGCAAGCGCAGCAACAGGCGGGCATCGATATCGTCAGTGACGGTGAGCAAACCCGTCAGCACTTCGTCACCACGTTCATCGAGCATTTGAGCGGGGTTGATTTCGAAAAGCGCGAAACTGTCAGGATCCGTGACCGTTACGATGCCAGCGTGCCAACCGTTGTAGGCGCTGTTGCGCGGACAAGACCGGTGTTTGTCGAAGACGCCAGGTACCTGCGCCAGCTGACCGATCAGCCGATCAAGTGGGCACTGCCGGGCCCCATGACCATGATCGATACGCTTTACGACAGCCATTACAAAAGCCGTGAAAAGCTGGCGTGGGAATTTGCCAAGATCCTCAACCAGGAAGCCAGGGAACTGGAAGCGGCCGGCGTCGATATCATTCAGTTCGACGAACCGGCCTTCAACGTATTCTTCGACGAAGTCAACGACTGGGGCGTTGCTGCCCTGGAGCGGGCAGTCGAAGGCCTGAAGTGCGAAACCGCGGTGCATATCTGCTACGGCTACGGCATCCAGGCCAACACCGACTGGAAGAAGACCCTCGGCTCGGAATGGCGTCAGTACGAAGAGGCGTTTCCGAAACTGCAGAAGTCCAGCATCGACATCATTTCGCTCGAATGCCACAACTCCCATGTGCCAATGGACCTGATCGAGCTGATCCGTGGCAAGAAGGTAATGGTCGGCGCGATCGATGTGGCGAACCACACCATCGAAACGCCCGAGGAGGTGGCCAACACCTTGCGCAAAGCGCTGCAGTTCGTCGATGCCGACAAGCTGTTCCCGTGCACCAACTGTGGCATGGCGCCGTTGCCCCGGCAGGTTGCCCAGGGCAAGCTGAGCGCGCTGAGTGCGGGTGCAGAGATCGTTCGCCGAGAGCTCTGAAGCCCCTGCCGGGCCAGTGGCGGGTCTGGTCTACAGATCCGCCAGCGCACCTTTGTACAGTACCGGCCCGGTCGGTTGACCGGTCGGCGAGCCGCCTTTGGGTTCAAGGCTGATCGCCAACACCACGGCCTTGCCGAGCAATCGGCTCTGGGCCTGATCAAGCTTGAGCGTGCTGCGGCCAGTCGCGGCGATCACCCCGAGCGAGACCGGCTTGCTGCCCGCGGCGATCGCCCAGAGTTGCAGGCTGTGCGCCGGGGTAATTGCAGTCAGTGCCAGCGCTTCGATGTGCAACTGGTCTGCACCAGCGTCAATCCGGAACACAGCCTGCGCAGTGTCACTGCGCAGGGTGGCGCGGTAGCGGCTGTCGTCGAGGTTGTGGATCACGCCAAACACCACGGCCACCGCCAGCGCACAAGCCACCACGCCGATACGCAGCCCGTTCCACCACCTGCGTTTAGCCGGTTCAGTGACCGGCTGCGGTTCGATGCGTGCCCTGATCCGCTGCCAGACATGCTCGGCAACGGGCGACTCTGGGATAGTCTCGGTCATGCTGGCCAGGCAGGTTTGCCACTGGGTAAGCTCTGCACGCAGCGCCTTGTCTTCAAGCAACAGCCGTTCAAAGCGCCGCTGCGCCAGCGCCGGCATCAAACCGACGGCGTAGTCGCCAGCCAAGGCACGGCGCAGGGCAGGGGTTTGATAGTTCATGATTCAAGGCACCTGCGCAGGCGCTCCATACCGCGGCGGATCCACGACTTGACCGAGCCCAATGGAGCCTTGAGGTGGACGGCGAGTTCGGCACAGGACAAACCCTGGAAATACGCGACGGCGATCGACTGGCGTTGCATGCCTTCAAGCGTGTCCAGGCAGCGGTTCAGCGCGCTAGCCTCGCGGGCAGTGCTCAATTGCTCATGCGCGGAAGGACCTTGATCCTCCAGCAGCTGCGCTTCGACATCGCTCAGCGAGCGTTCACGTTGCTTGCGCAGGTGATCCACGGCCTGATTGCGAGTGATGTTGATCATCCAGGTCATTGGCGCGGAAATGTGCACCTGGTAGCGGGAGGCGTTATGCCAGATGCGCACGAAACTCTCCTGCAGCACATCTTCAGCCAGATCGCCGCGCCCCATGAAACGCAGGGCAATCCCGTGCAAGCGCGGGCTTACACTGCGATAGAGCGTTTCGAAGGCGCGCCGGTCGCCCAGCGCAGTGGATGCCAGGAGCTGCGCCAACTGGTCACTTTCGGCGATTGAGATAGCTGTTCTCCAGGCAATCGGGTTGAGTGATGCGAGGCTTCGATTGCAGTCAGAGAATAGTGTAGGAAATGGGGACGGGCCATTCACTGAGCGGCGCCTGGCCAATACCGCCGCACCCCGTCCGATGGGCGCGGCGGCAGGGCTCAGCCTTTAGGCATCAGGACCTTGTCGATTACCTGGATCACGCCGTTGGACTGGTACACGTCGTAGGTGGTGATGTCGGCCATGCCACCCTTTTCATCCTTGAGGGTGATGTTGTGCGGCCCGTTCATCATCGCCCACAACTTGCCGCCCGCCACGGTGGTCAGTTCGGCTTTGCCGCCGCCCGCCTTGATCTTGGCGGCAAGGGCAGCCATGTCGAGCTTGCCGGCAACGACGTGATAGGTGAGCAGTTTGCTCAAGCTGGCCTTGTTTTCCGGTTTCAGCAGCGTGTCGACAGTGCCCGCAGGCAATGCCGCGAAGGCTGAGTTGACCGGCGCGAATACGGTGAACGGGCCTTTGCCTTTGAGGGTGTCGACCAGCCCGGCCGCTTTCACTGCGGCGACCAACGTAGTGTGATCTGCAGAGTTCACTGCGTTGTCGATGATGTCCTTGCTCGGCAACATGCTCTGGCCGCCCACCATGACGCTGTCCTGGTTCATGCTCGCCGCTTGCGCGGTACTGATGGTGAAATTACCGGCGAAGGCGAGCGTCAGCAGGCTGGCGACCAGCTGCGTTTTCAATGCAGTGCGTTTCATGGTGGTGATCCTTGCAGGAAGTATCGGCCAGGAAGGTCTGTCCGTGCTTGATATACGCGGTGGGTGGCGGGTTGGATGCAGTGGGGCAAGTTTTATTTTCAGGGCGGGACAAGTGTGTCGCTTGGCGCTGGTGAAATGCCGCTGATCGGCTCGGCCCGATTCGATCAGCGTGGTTCTTACAGTTCCAGGTCCAATAGCGCCTGAATGGTTTGTCGGCGTCTGATCAGACGAATATCGCCATCCTCGATCAGCACTTCGGGTAACAACGGCCGACTGTTGTAGTTCGACGACATGGAGGCGCCGTAGGCCCCTGCGTCGTGGATCACCAGCAGGTCGCCGACACAGGCCTGGGGCAACAACTGCGCCGCCAGCCCGTGCTCGTCCTGGGTGAAAACATCGCCCGACTCGCACAGCGGGCCAGCCACCTGAGTCAGTTGCAATGGCCGCTCGACTGGATTGCCGTTGGCATCAAGCACTGTCATCCGGTGATAACTGCCATACAGCGCCGGGCGCAGCAAATCGTTGAAGCCGGCGTCGACCATGATGAAGCGGTTGCCGCCCATCTGCTTGACCGCACGCACCTCGGTCACCAGGTAGCCCGACTCGGCAAGCAAGAACCGCCCCGGCTCGATCTCCATGCGCACGCCATGGCCAAGCATTGTTTCGATCTGGCTTTTCGCCGCTGCCCAGGTCCGGGCATAGCGCTGGATGTCGACCGGAGTGTCGCCGTCCCGGTACGGTACCGATAACCCGCCGCCGATGGAGAACGCCTCGATATCCATGTCCAGCCGGCCGACCAATGCGACCATCGCCTGGGCAACCTGCTCCAGGTGCGCATAATCCACACCTGAGCCGATGTGCATGTGCACGCCCACCAGGTGCAGGCCGTGGGCGCGGATGCAGTCGAGGGCCTCGCCGAGTTGCTCGTGCCAAATGCCATGCTTGCTGTTTTCGCCGCCGGTGTTGGTCTTGCGGCTGTGGCCGTGGCCGAAGCCCGGGTTGATCCGCAGCCACACCCGGTGCCCGGGGGAGCATTCGCCCAGCTGTCGGAGCATGTCGATCGAGCCCGCATTGACCTCGATGCCCGCTTCGACCACCCGCGCCAGCGTGGCGCGATCCAGCACATCGCTGGTCAGTACCAGCTCTGCTGGCTGCCGATCGAGCGTGGCGCCTGCAGCCAGGGCCCGTTCGATTTCGCCCAGTGATACCGCATCCAGGGCCAGGCCTCGCGCGCGCATCAGGCGCAGGATATGCAGATTCGGGTTGGCTTTCTGCGCATAGCGAACCAGATCGAAGCCTTGCAACTGGTCGATCCTGGCGTTGATGGTGTTTGCGTCGTAGGCCCAAAACGGCAAGCCATGGCGGTGAACTGCGCTGGCCAGCAAGTGGAAGGGGGTGGATTCAGGCATGGGGTAATCCTTGTACGGGAGGGGCCCAAGGTTGCGGTAAGCGACGTATTTATAAAAATAGCTTTTTATGTGTCAGCAATTCATATCTGATATGGCAATTCTGCTGCGTCGGTGCCGCTGTGAAGCTTACATTTCGTCATATCGAGATCTTTCGGGCCATCATGTCAGCCGGCAGCGTGACCGGGGCTGCACGCCTGCTGTTCACCTCGCAGCCTACCGTCAGCCGTGAACTGGCGAGGTTCGAACAACTGGTGGGGTTGAGCCTGTTTGACCGCGAAGCAGGACGCTTGAAGCCTACTGCGCAGGCGTTGCTGCTGCTGGAGGAAGTGGAGCGGTCGTACATCGCTCTGGAGCGTATCGATCGCTGCGCCCAGGCCATTCGCAACTTTGAGCAGGGCAGGTTGGCGATCACTTGCCTGCCACTGTTTTCGCAGACGTTACTGCCAGAGGTGTGCCAAAGCTTTCATCAACACTACCCCGGCGTGAGCGTGCGGATCGAAGCGCAAGAGTCGCCACTGCTGGAAGAGTCTCTGATTGCACAACAGCATGACCTTGGGCTCACCGAGGTCGAGCAAACGCCACACGGGACCGTCGCTGAGTTGTTGTTCAGCGCAAGCATGGTCTGCCTATTGCCGGATCAGCACCCGTTGCTCGACAAGCGCCAGCTTGAGCTCAGTGACTTTCACCAGGTTGATTTCATCAACCTCTCCAGCCTGGATACCTATCGCCAGCAGCTGGATCAGCATTTCAGCGCGGCAGGCGTCAACCGGCGCACCGTCATCGAGACGACCAATGCCGCCTCGGTATGCGCGATGGTCAGGCAAGGGCTGGGCGTGGCAGTCATCAATCCGCTAAGTGGCCTGGACGCTGCGCGCAGTGGCCTGTCGATACGCAGGCTGAGTGTCTGCGTACCCTACAAGGTGATGTTGGTTCGCCCAGACCACCGCCCCGGCTCGGCGGCGGTCGATCGTTTCTGCCAGACGCTGCGGGCGCAAGCTCGCAAGCTGAGTGATGCCTTGGCTACGGGGCTGTAAATTCACTTTGCCCGTTCCGAGCGCAGCAGCAGGGCCGCGACTGCGCAGGCGGTAAGCGCCAGGCACGACACATAGAATGCATCGCTGTAGGCCATCAGGTAGGCCTCGCGGCGGATCGTCCCGGCCAGCCCTTCGAGCAGCTGTTGCTGCTGCAGCAGCCAGCTCTGCATCGGTTGGCCGATACGCTCCTGCAGGGCGGGCGAGAACAGCGTGACGTGCTCATGCAAGCGCTCGCTATGCAGCCGTTCTCGGCTGGCGACGATCTGCGTCAACCCCGCCGTACCGATGGCCCCGCCGAGGTTGCGCAGCATGGAAAACACCGCCGAGGCTGAGCCGGCCTGGCGCTTGTCCAGGCCAGCGACGGCCAGCACCGACAACGCCACCATGATGAACGGCTGACCAATGCCGCGCACCACGGTCGAGGGAATGATCACGTTGTTGCCGGCATCGGCGCTCAGCCACGCGCCCAACCAGCAGCCCAGTGCCATGATCAAAAAGCCGCTGGCGACCATGAACTTGGCACTGGTCCAGCCCATCAGGCGGGGCATCAGTGGCGCCAGCAGCAGTTGCACCACGCCGTAGGCAATCAGCGCCACGCCGACCTGATGGGCGCTGAAACCCTGCAGCTGCGACAGATAGTTGGGCACCAGAAAGACCAGGCCAAAGGTAGCCGCGCCAAAGATGAACATCGCCGCGCTGGCCACGCCGAAGTTGTAGTGGCCGAGCAGGCGCAGATTGATGAAGGCACGTGAGCCAAACAGCTGGGTCGCCACGAACAGCACCAGCGCAACGGCGGCAATCAGGCTGAGGCCGGCAATCAACGGCGAGCTGAACCAGTCGAGGCGGCCGCCTTCTTCCAGCACGATCTGCAGCCCGCCCAGGCCGATGACCATGGCGGCGATGCCCAGCCAGTCGCCTTGGCGCAGGCGCGCCAGCTGCATCGGTTTGGCTTCGATCGACCAGGCGATGGCGAGCAGCAAGGCAATACCCGGCACCAGTTGCAGGTAGAAGATCCAGCGCCACGAAAAGGCGTCGGTGAGCCAGCCGCCCAGCGACGGGCCCGCGGCTTGGGCGACGCTGTTGGCCAGGCTGAACAGGGCCATGCCCATGGCCATCTTGCGCGCCGGTAGCTCGGTGATGATCAGCTGGAACGACAGCGGAATCAGCACCGCGCCAGCCGCGCCCTGAATGACCCGGATGAAAATCATCGTCTCCAGATTGGGTGCCGCCGAGCAGGCTACCGAGGCGAGCAGAAAGATAAACGAACCGGTCCACATCACTCGGCGCAGGGAGAACACTTTGACCAGCCAGGCGGTCAGCGGGATCATCACGATTTCTGCGACCAGATAGGCCGTGGATATCCATGAGCCTTCTTCAAAGCTGGCCCCCAGTGAACCCCGAATCTCGGGCAGCGCCGCGCTGGTGACGTGTACGTTCATGCCGGCCATGAAGCAGCCGAACAGCCCCGCCAGCACTGCCACCCAGGCACGCAACGATACCGGTTGCTCAGTGCTCATCGGTGCTTGCCCCCGGGCGCGTGTCGACCCGTGTCACAACCGACATGCCGGGCAGGATCGGCAGATCCGGCAACGGTTGATCGAGCAGGATGCGTACCGGGAAGCGCTGCACGATCTTGGTGAAGTTGCCGGTAGCGTTATCGGACGGGAGCAGCGCGAAGACATTGCCGGAGGCCGGCGACAAGCTCGCTACATGCCCTTGCAGGTCGTGGTCGGGAAAGCTGTCGACCGCGATGCGTACCGGCTGGCCGGGGCGCATGTGCTCCAGCTGGGTTTCCTTGTAGTTGGCCACGACGTAGGCCTGCTGCCACGGCACCACTGCCAGCAGCGGCTGGCCTGGCACTACATATTGCCCGGCACGAACTCGGCGTTGGCCGACCACCCCGGCGATCGGGGCGCGAATCACGGTGTCTTGTTGATCCTGTTCGGCCAGCCGTTGTTGGGCTTGCGCGCGGGAAAGGGTCGCTTGGCACTGCTGGAGTTTGGCATCGACCTGCGCGGCGCGCAGTTTGGCCATGTTCAGTTGCGCTTGCTGTTGCTGCAGTGCGGCCTGGGCGACTTGCTCGCCCGCTTGCGCCTGGCTGGCCTGGCTGGTGGCGGTTTCCAGCCGTTGCGCGGTGGCGGCGTGGTCACGCACCAGTTCGCGATAACGCTGGACATCGAGCTGGCTGCGGCGCGCTTCGGCCTTGGCGCTGCGCAGGGCGGCCTGCGCCTGGAGGATGGCCTGGCCTTGCAGGGTGATCCGCTCGGCCGCCAGTTGCTGGCTGGCAGCGGCTGCGAGCAGTGCCGCCTGCGCCTGGGCAACACCGGCTTTTGCCTGATCAAGGCGGGCGCTGTAGTCGCGATCGTGCAGGCGCACCAGCACGTCTCCGGCCTTGACCGGTTGGTCGTCTTCGACTTCAACAGCCGCCACATTGCCCGCCACGCGCGAACTCAGCGCCACCCAGTCAGCCTTGATGTAGGCGTCATCGGTGCTCTGCAGATAGCGGCCCGTGGCCCACCAATAACTGGCCAGCGCCACCAGCGCGACCACGGTCACGGCGAGCGCTAGCGTCAGCACCAGGCGCCGCCGGGTTGTGGTTTTACTGCGCTGCTCGGCAGCGTTGGGCACGGTGGGTTGTACGGCACTGTTCATGGTTGGGTTCCGGTTTTACTGATGGGTGCCTGCCAGCGGCCGCCGAGGGCGCGCAACAGGTTGATCTGGGCCTGGGCGAGACGACCTTGGGCGTCGACCTGGCGAGCGCGCAGGCGTATCAGCTCGCGTTCGCTGTCGAGCAACGCCAGGCCGTCGAGGGCGCCGGCGCGGTAATTGAAGTCGGCCAGTGCATGCGCACGTTGACCGTGCTCCAGCGCAGCGGTGACGGCCAGCAGGCTTCGCCGCTCACCGTCGAAGCGAGCGAGGGCCTGGCGCACATCCTTCAATGCGGCCAGCGCGACGCCTTGGTAATGAGCCCGTTGGGCCTGCTGCAAGGCTTCGGCCTTGCGCACTCGGGCGCGGTTGGCGCGCACGTTGGGGAACTGCCAGGTGATCAGCGGGCCTATGCCGAACATCACCGCGCGGCTATCGCCGAGGTGACCGAGGTGTTGGTCGGCAGCCGTCAGCGAAGCGCCAAAGCTGACCTTGGGGTAAAGGTCGGCGGTGACGATCTCGACGCCCAGCCCGGCGGCGCGCAGCTCACGCTCGGCCTGGCGCACATCCGGGCGGCGTTCGAGCAACTGCCAGCCATCGCCTAGCGGCAGCGCAGCCGCCAGCGTGGGCGGGCTGTCGCAGGTTATGGCCTCTGCCGGCGCAGCCTGGCCACTGAGCATGTTCAGCTCGTACAGGGCCATCTGCCGGTGCGCTTCGAGCAACGGTAATTCGGCGCGCAGCTGCTCTCGCAGTGCGAGCAGGCGCTCGCGGTCCAGCTCGGTGGCGATGCCCGCTTGCTGCTGGCGTTGGCTGAGTTGCACGCTGCGCTCAAGGCTGCGCAGGGATTGCCTGGCCTGGTTCAGACGGGCGCTGTAGGTGCAGTGCTGGACATAGGCACGGCTGGTTTGAGTGACGACATTCAGGCGCACCAGGTCCAGTGCTGCGGCGCTGGCGTCGGCCTGCACCGCGG
Organism: Pseudomonas sp. EZ-C24; assembly: GCF_014525325.1. Classification (NCBI taxonomy): domain Bacteria; kingdom Pseudomonadati; phylum Pseudomonadota; class Gammaproteobacteria; order Pseudomonadales; family Pseudomonadaceae; genus Pseudomonas; species Pseudomonas sp. EZ-C24. The sequence goes on from NZ_JACDIU010000013.1 coordinate 172,423, forward strand.
CGCGCTCGATGGCAGCGCGTACCTGCCCCCAGATATCGACCTGATAGGCCAGCTCGATGCCCGGATTGAGTTGCCACTGCGCCGAGGCGTGGCTGTCGGTGGCTTTGGCCAGGGTCTGATCATCAGCAGTTTTACCGTAAGTGGCTGCCAGGCCAAGTGCAGTGGCGGGCCAGCGTTGGGCGTCGAACTCGGCAATGCCCGCCAGCATCGCCTGTACGTTGGCTTCGGCCTGGGCCAGGTCCTGATTGCGCGCCAGGGCGCGCTGTACCCAGCGGTCAAGCTGCGGATCATTGAACAGCCGCCACCAGTCCTCGGGCAGGGCCTGCCTGCTGGTACCGATGGGCACGCTGGCCAGGGCATCAATCTGCAAGGGGGGCGGCGCGGGCACAGGTTGCCGGGTGCAGGCAGTCAGCGCACAGAGCATGGCCAAGGCAAACCGGGTAGGGCGGGGGGAGGATTGGCGTAAAGGCATCACAAATGTCGCATCAGGGGCTGTGATGCGAGGTTACTCAGCGCACCCGCTGCGCCGCTGCCGCAAGCGCGCCAACCATGCGTGCAAACGGGACAACCTGCTGGCTAGTCGCTGCTGCCCAGCAGGCGCAACTGCCAATCGCTCGGCGCCTGACCGAGCGTGCGCTTGAACATGGCCGCAAAGGCGCTGGCGCTTTCGTAACCGTGCTCCAGCGCCACCGTCAGGATCGGCTTGCCCTCGGCGAGCTTCTGCTGGCTAAGCATGACCCGCGCGCGAGTCCGCCATTCGCCATAGGACATGCCCACTTCCCGCTGAAACAACCGCGCCACGCTGCGGGCACTGAGGTTGAGCTGAGTGCCGCATTGCTCCAGGGTGAGGTCTTGGGCCGGGTCGTCGAGAAAGCGCTCGCACCACGCTCGCAGCCGCGCATGCTGCGGCATGGCTACGAAGGCATCGAGGTGGGCCGCGTTGGCCAGTTCGTGTTTGATCAGAGCGCGGATGTGTTCGCCGTCCTGCCGGTCGGGCAGGCGTGACGCGGCCAGGATCAATTCGCGCAGCAATCCGGAAACGACGATCACCTGACAGCGGTCGATGTGCGCTTCAAGCAGCAGCGTGCGCATGCGCACCTGGCCTTGCATGGCGATCGCGTGGTCGACCCCGGCCGGTACCCACAGGGCATGCCCGCCGGGGATGACGTAGTTACCGCCGTCACTGCTGACACGCATGATGCCGCTGGCGGCGTAGATCAGCTGGTCTTCGCCGTGGCAGTGATGGGCAACGTGCTCGCCGTGTTGATAATCCCTTCCCAGCGTTTGCATGGATCGCTCCGTTTGACCGGATCTGATTATACCGTTGGCTGGTGGTGGTTTATTGCAACATGTTTCTTTAGGGGGATTTATTCTGCCTGAATTTTGCTTTTATAGAGCGTTTATCGGTTGCCCATTGCTTTTTATCGCAATCAGCGTGCGCTTGTTCCTGCTTGCGGTTGCAGCTATTTCACTGCCAGCAAGGTGTAACACATCGGCACCTGCAGCTCGTTGCTCTCATAAACGTCATAGAGCTCTTCGCGGTTCGAGTGCGGGTATTCGGTGAACGCCTGCAGTTGCAGCGACGCTTGCAGCACAGCGGTGACGATGTCGCTCATGCGGTGGATGTGCCAATACGACGTCACCCCATTCGCCTCACCCTGGCCCTCATAAACAATGGCCTTATCCTCAACCACAGGCTCGGTCTGGAAGTAGCTGCCGCTGATGCGCCAGGGGTCGTTGGACTCAGGTTCGAGCATTTCCAGGAACGGGTGAGTTTCGTAAATTGCCAGCGTCCCGCCCGGCTTCAGCGTGCTGGCGGCGTGGCGGAAGAACGCGGATAGATCGGGCATCCAGTTGAGCACGCCGATGGTGATCAGCACCACATCGAAGCGCCCGTTCATCGAGGCTGGTAGCTGGTGGATGTCGGCCTCGATGAACTCGACAGCGTGGGGCGACCTTGCGGCGAGTTCATGGGCTTGCTGCAGGAATGCGGCGGACTGATCGACGCCGACCACATGCTCGGCGCCTAGCGCATACAGCGAGAGCGCTTCGCGGCCATTGTTGCAGCCCAACTGCAGTACCTGTTTGCCGCGAAGGTCTACTTGCTTGAGCAGCGCCGTGAGTGTCGGGTCCAGGCAGGAGAACTGCGCATGGGCAACCTCCGTCAACAAGCTCTGCCAGGTGGCACCGTTGCGATGCGCATCGGCAGAGGCGTTCCAGGCATCGCGGTTGCTTTCGATCATTTGCTCGAACGAAGGCATATTCGGTTTCACTCCATGAGAGTGCCGGTGATCAGGCCGGCTGGTTGCTCAGTGAGCACGGTAGTGAGGCGTAACGCAAGTTACAAACCCACCGAGCAGCGAGTACTTCGGCTTTCAAATCTAGCAGGGCTGTGCCGCCAGGTGGTTGCTGACCTTGCGGCCCAGCACCAGCACCGTCATGAAGCCGCAGGCGACCAAAGCAGTTGCCAGGCTGAGCAACGCTGCCGTACCCAGCTGATCGACGATCTGCCCACCAAAGAACGAGCCTAGCGCAATGATCACCTGGAACATCGCCACGAACAGCGGCATGCCGCGTTCGACGTCCTTGGGTGCAACGATGAACATCCAGATGCTGGCGCAGGCCGGGAACGCACCGAAGGCGAAGCCCCACAGCGCAATCAAGATGGCCGCGCCGGTCATGCCGGTGGCGAAGTGGGGGAACAGTGCAGTGCTGATACCGATCATTACAGCCACCAGCATCAAGGTATGACGCACGCTGCGGTTGGCGGCAAAGCCGGCGAAGATATTGCCCAGCACTCCAGCCACGCCGTACAGCAACAGCAGCGAGCCAATGGTCGGCCCGTCGAAGCCGGCATTCTGTTTGAAGAACGGCGCCACGTAGGTGTATGCCGCAAAGTGCGCCAGGCCAATCAGCAACACGGCAATCAGGCCAATCCGCGCCTGCGGATTGATGAACAACGCCGGCAGGTCACTGACGCGGATGGCCTTTTCCGGATTGAGCCGCGGTAGCAAAAGTACCTGCGCCAGCAGCACCGGAATGCCCACCAGTGCGGTCACCAGGAAGGTCATGCGCCAGCCCATCAGCCCGCTCAGCCAGGTACCGACCGGCACGCCGAGCACGGTGGCCAGGGTTACGCCGACCATGATGATCGAGGTCGCCTGTGCCACGCCGACACCCTTGGGCGCGAGGCGGCCACTCAGGGCAATCGCGGTGGCCCAAAAGCCACCGATACTGATGCCCAGCAGCACGCGGCCGAACAGCAGCAGGCTGAAGTCGCTGGCGTAAGCCACCACTGCGTTGGCGATGATCATGATCAGGGTCAGGCCGATCAGCAGGTAACGGCGGTCCATAGTGCCAATGCCGACTGACAGCAGCGGGGCAGCGAGGGCCGCCATGATGCCCGGCACGGTGACCATCAGCCCGGCGTGGCCGGCGCTGATGCCCAAGTCGCGGGCGACGTCGTTGAGCACGCCCACTGGCAGAAACTCGCTGGTAACCAGGGCAAATGCGCCCACAGCGACCGAGAGGATCGCCAGCCACTGCTGTGCGACGCTTTGTTGATTGTGTTCAGGGAGGCCGCTAGGGGCCTGGCTGGCGCTTGGCATGAGGCTAGTTTCCAAGGATGAGGTCGCCTTGAGCAGGCGGGAGAGGGCGGATTGGCGGGCATTATAGAAGTCGCCTGCGGCAAGCGGGCAGGCGTGCGGTTCGATAGTAATCATCAGTGGTATCGATGAAAGGTGCTGAACAGAGCGGCTGCCGGCGTCGGGTATTCACGCTTGCCGTGGCGTGCTCTGGGAGCGGTAGAATTGAGCGAGCGCATCGACTTACGCCAACATGGACGGCGACTATGAATCAAGTGACAAACCAGCACCTGTTGACGATCATCCAGACCAATGCGATCAACCAGCAACTGTTGACGCTGCTGCCGACGTTGCAGCTCCCGGACTGCATGCTGGTGGCTGGGTGTCTGTTCCAGACCTTCTGGAATCACCAGGCAGGTCAGAACGCCGAATGGGGCATCAAGGACTACGACATTGCCTACTTCGATAGCGATCTTTCCTGGGAAGCAGAGGATCGCGTGATTCAGCGTGTGAACGAGGCCTGCGCGCACCTTGGTGTCAACGTCGAAGTGCGCAATCAAGCCCGTATTCACCTTTGGTACAAAACCAGGTTCGGTGCTGACTACCCGCAGCTTCGCAAGGCTGCCGACGGCATAGACCGCTACCTGATCGCCTCGACCTGCGTCGGCGTTGATGTATATACCGGCGAGCTGTACAGCACCTACGGGCTGGATGATTTGCAGCACAACGTCCTCAGGCTCAACCCACTCAACCCGCTGGCTGGTTTGTTCAACGATAAGGCAGCAAGTTATCGCCAGCGTTGGCCTTGGCTGAAACTGGCAGATCAGCATTGACAGTGCCGGTCACCCCCTTACAATCGCGCCCCCTCGATTCAGCACGCACAGCGAAAAGGAGCTTCGATGCAACGGGTGATGATTGTTGGCCAGCCGGGTTCGGGCAAAAGTACCCTGGCGCGGCAGCTGGGTGAACGCACTGGTTTGCCGGTCGTGCACATCGACACCATTCACTGGCAGCCCGGCTGGGTTGAGCGCAGCCGGGATGAGAAGACCCGACTGTGCGGCGAGGTCGAGGCGGGTGAGCGGTGGATCTTTGAAGGAGGGCATTCGGCGACCTGGGAAAATCGGCTGGCGCGCGCCGACCTGTTGATCTGGATTGACCGATCGACTCCGCTGCGGTTCTGGCGGGTGTTGCTAAGGACGTTGCTCAATCGTGGTCGAACCCGGCCTGACCTGCCGGCAGATTGCCCAGAGTTGCTGGGCAATCTGCCTGAGTTTTTCCGCTTCATGTGGCAAACCAGGCAGTCGGCGCGGCGCAAGATGCAGCAGTTGGTGGCGGATGCACCGCGGGGTTGCCGGGTGGTTTGCTTGCGTTCTGATCAAGAGACTCAGGCGTTTCTGGCGAGTTTCGACTAAGGATTCGCGGTGCGCTCGTGGAGTTGGGCCGCTTCTGCCTCTATCGCAATGTCTTTTGCATGATGATCGTGCGCTCGGCACCGTGAAGTTCGTCGCGAACCTCGCTGAAGCCCAAGCGCCGATAAAATGCCTGAGCAGTAATCGACGAGGGTACGCTCACCACGCCGAGGCCTCTGGCCTGCGCCACTGCCTCAAGTTTGCGCATCAATTGCTGCCCAACCCCGCGGCGCTGATAATCAGGACTCACAAATACACTGCGCACCACACCGCCATCCAGGCTCGCCGTAGCTACTACCTGATCTTGCAGAGTTGCGACATACACCTCACGCAAGGCAATCAGTTGCTCGACCGCTGCGGGTGAAAAACTGCGTTGCACCTGTTCAATGATGTCTGCTGAGTAGTCCCTGGCGTTGGACACACGCAATGCGCCAATCACGACCGCGCTGATTGCTGCTGCGTCCGCCACGGTTGCCGGTCGAATCACAGAAGTCATCCTATGCCCCGGCTTGGGTTGGGGGTGTACCAAGGTGCTGCTGACTCGAGATGAACGTGTTTCTGTTTGGCTGGCAGCAACGGTGTGTCGAGCGTGCCCAGTGCAATCGAAACCCAGTCAGCCAACTCACCCGTTGAGCGCGACCAGAACAGCGTTGATCCGCACTCGCTGCAGAACTCACGTTTTACTGTGGCTGATGATGCATAGGCCCTGATGCTCGACTCGCCACTGAGGATGCGTAGCGCGTCGCGTGGCACGCTGGCGTATGACGCGAATGCGGCGCCGTGGCCTTTGCGGCATTGACTGCAATGACAGTGGCTGACGGCTTTTGGCGGCGTAAGTAGCTGGTAGCTGACGGCGCCGCAGAGGCAACTGCCGCGATGGGTTTCGGTCATGTGCTTCTCCAAGGGAGCGAAGCAGCAGCGTAGCCAGTTGTGCTGGGTGGGTCTAGTCGCGGGTAATGGGGCCGCTGCGCGACCCTATCGCGACACAAGGCCGCTCCTACAGGGACCGCGCAATACCTGCTGACGCGGTCCCCTGTAGGAGCGGCCTTGTGTCGCGAAAGGGCTGCAAAGCAGCCCCAAATTCCCACGCTCACATCGTCAGGTCGTTATCTCCACACTGCGTGGCTGCCCCCCAATCCTGAACCAGACTGCATCGAACGGATCCAGCCCGGTGCTCTGGTTCTGATGAAATTGCGGCATAGCGAGCGTTGGGTGGGGGCTGGTCGCCCGCTGAGGCAGTTACGCAGCGGCCTCAGTAGGCAAGGTTCACCACCACCTCAAAACTGCGTGACCACCGTCACGCCTGCCGTCTCGAACCGGTCCATGTTCACCAGTGCATCAATCGACTGCTCAAGGCTGATGGTCTTGCCCACCAGCTTATCCGGGGCCAGCTTGCCGCTGTGAATCATCTCGAGCATGGCATCGTAGCGGTGTGCCTGCATGCCATGGCTGCCGCAGATTTCCAGTTCGTGCGCAATCACCTTGCCCATCGGCACGGCCGGGCTGGCGTGGTCGGCGAGCATCAGGCCCACCTGTACGTGCCTGCCGCGACGGCGCAGGTTATTGATCGAGTTGAAGCAGGTAGTCGGATGGCCCAGCGCGTCCAGCGATACATGCGCACCGCCTTTGGTAATCTCCATCACCGCTTCGGCAACGTCCGCCACCTGAGTGGCGTTAATCGTGGCAACGGCGCCCAGCGTGCGTGCCAGCGCCAGTTTGTCATCGGCGATATCGACTGCCACCACATTCGCGCCCAGGGCGTTAGCGATCATCACCGCGGACAGGCCAACCCCACCGCAGCCGTGCACGGCGACCCATTGGCCCGCGCTGACCTTGCCTTGATCGACTACCGCGCGAAATGAGGTGACGAAGCGACAGCCCAGGCTCGCAGCAGTGGCATAGTCCATCGATTCGGGTAGCGCGACCAGGTTCAGATCCGCGTGGTGGATGCCTACGTATTCGGCGAACGAGCCCCAGTGGGTGAAGCCAGGTTGGAACTGGCTGTGGCAGACCTGCTGATTGCCGCTGTTGCATTCCGGGCATGCCCCACAACCCCCCACGAACGGTACGGTAACGCGGTCACCGACTTTCCACCGGCTGACGTGGCTGCCGACCTCGGCAATGACTCCGGCTAGTTCATGCCCTGGCACGTGTGGCAACTGAATGTCGGGATCATGGCCTTTCCAGCCATGCCAGTCGCTGCGGCATACGCCGGTGCCCTTGACCTCGATGACCACGCCGTGGCGCTCCGGGGTTGGGTCGGCGACGTTCATCAGGCGCGGTGGCTGGTTAAAGGCTTCGTACACTACAGCTTTCATGGCAACGACCTCCGTGTGCATGGCAGCACAATCTGGTTCAGCGCTTGGGGTGCGGTCAATTATCCGGAATCAAGCTGAAATTGCCTTTCAGAGTGCAATTGACTTTGAGGGTTGGCTGAAATTAACTTCGCTTAAAGTCATTTCTTTTGAAGAGTCCTTTCATGACCGAACGCCTGGATAAGGTAGATGTTGCGATATCAGACAGACTGCAACGCGACGGCAGGCTGTCCAACGTCAAGCTTGCCGAGCAGTTGTCCTTGAGCGAAGCCTCCTGTTGGCGAAAGCAAAAGCGCCTGGAGCAGTGTGGGGTCATCGAAGGCTACCAGGCAGTGCTCAATAGAAAGAAGCTGGGCCTTGGGGTGATGGCTTTCGTGCAGATTTCCTGCACGGACCACAGTGAGGAAGCGACTGCAAAATTCGAACGGATCATCGAATCGGCGCCGCAGGTGCTGAGCTGTCACAACACCACGGGGGAGGCCGACTTTTTGTTGCAGGTAGTGGCCAGAGATCTCGACAGCTACAGCCGGTTTGTCGAAAAGGTGCTGAGGACCCTGCCGGGCGTTTCCAGTATCAGGTCCAATATTTCCCTGCGTGAGCTGAAGACTTCCAATCGACTGCCGGTGACCGAGCTGGTGAGTATTTGACTGGCGGATGCCAGTAGCCAGGGCACCGTTTGCGCTGGCTACTGGCGAAGCTCATTCAGCCAAGCGGCGCTGTGGTTACCCCGTCAAGCTGGCGCCAGATCTGCAGTGGGTTGTCTTGCTTGAGCGCGTCAGGCAGCAAGGCATCCGGCAGGTTCTGATAGCACACCGGTCGCAGGAAGCGCTCGATGGCGGTTGAGCCGACCGACGTGCTGCGGCTGTCGGAGGTGGCCGGGAAGGGGCCGCCATGGACCATCGCATCGCAGACTTCAACGCCGGTAGGAAAGCCGTTGACCAGCAGCCGGCCGGCTTTCTTCTCCAGCGTCTGAACCAGGCAGCGCGCAACCTCCAGGTCCTGCTCCGTCAACTGCAGGGTTGCCGTCAGCTGACCTTCAAGCGACCTGGCGAAGGCCAGCATCTGGTCCACGCTCTGGCAGCTGATGACGATTGCCGCAGGGCCGAACACTTCTTCCAGCAGCTGCGGGTTGGCCGCGACATTGGCGAAGGTCGTGCGGTACAGATGACCCTGCGCTTGCGTCGCACCAGAAGGCGGCTGGCCAGCGGCGACCAGTGCTGTGTCGGGCTGCGCAGCGATCCGTTGCAGGCCGGTCAGGTATGCCTGGTGAATGCCCGGTGTGAGCATCGTCTGGCTGGCCTTGTCAGCCAGGCAGGCACCGGCACGGGCAACGAACGTTTCCAGCTCAGGCCCTGCAACGGCCAGCAGGATGCCTGGGTTGGTGCAGAACTGGCCGGCGCCCAGTGCCAGCGCGTCGGCAAAGCCTGCGGCGATTGTCTCGGCTCGCGCTGCCAGTGCGCCTGGCAGCAGGAACACCGGGTTGACGCTGCTCATCTCGGCGTACACCGGGATCGGCTCGGCACGCGCTGCGGCTGCCCGTAGCAAGGCCAGGCCACCGCTGCGCGAGCCGGTGAAGCCAACGGCCTTGACGGCCGGGTGGGCGACCAGTTGTTGGCCAACGTCATTGCCGTCACCCACCACCAGCGAGAAAGTGCCTTCGGGCAGCTCCAGCTGCTGTACAGCCTGTTGGATCACGCGCCCGACCAGCTCACTGGTGCCCAGGTGTGCTCGGTGCGCCTTGACGATCACCGGGCAGCCTGCGGCCAGTGCCGAGGCCGTGTCGCCGCCCGCGACCGAGAACGCCAGCGGGAAATTGCTGGCGCCGAACACCACCACAGGCCCCAGCGCCACCTTGCACATACGCAGATCCGGGCGCGGCAGTGGCGCTCGGTCGGGCAGGGCAGAGTCGAAGGTTGCCTGCTGCCAGCGGCCTTGGCGCAGCACCGAGGCAAACAGCCGCAGTTGGCCCACGGTACGCCCGCGCTCACCTTCCAGGCGGGCCAGAGGCAGCCCGGTTTCGCTGTGGGCGCGCTCGAGCAGCGTTGCGCCCAGGCCGACGATACCGTCGGCAATCGCTTCGAGAAACTGCGCGCGCCGTTCCGGGCTGGTCGAACGCAAGCTGTCAAACGCCTGGTCGGCAAGCTCGCACGCCTGTTTGACCAAGTTGGCGCTGGCGCAGTTGAACACAGGGGCGGGGATGGCCTCTTCAGTCGCGGGGTTGATCGCCAGCAGTTCACGGCCTTGGCCACGAATCAGTTGATGCCCGATTATTTGTTCGCCGGTAAGTGGCATTGCTCTACTCCGTAAACCAGTTACTTGTCAGAAGAAATCGGCTGCTTCAACAGCAACAGGTAAGCCATGGCGGCAACCGCTGCGACGACGGCGCTGATGAGGAATGCCGAGGCGAACGAGCCCGATTGCTGAATGCTGAAGCCGGTGACGATCGGTGCCACCGATCCTGCCAGGTAGCCGCCGAAGTTCTGAATGGAGCCGAATGACGCGACCTGGCGGCTGTCGACGATGGTGTTGGCGATCATCCAGGCGGTGGAGCTGGCCATGTTGATGCTGAACAAGGCGCAGCAGAGCAGGGCCAGGCTGAGCACAATGCCGCTGCCAAAGGCCAGGGGCACGGTGAACGCCGCTGCTGCCAGCAACGCGCTGATCACCACCCGTTTGCGACTGCCCAGCACCGTGCCGCCTTTTTTCACCAGGCGGTCGCAGAGCCGGCCGGCGACGATGGTGCCCAAGGCGCCGAACACGTAAGCCAGTGACACCACCCAGGCGGTCTGATACAGGCCCAGACCGTGCTCACGCTCGAAGTAGCCGGGCAGCCAGGTCAGGTGCAGCCAAAGCATGTAGATCACGCCCATGAAGCCCAGCACTGCGCCCCAGGTGCTCTTGTGGCGGAACAGTTCAGCCCAGGCGCTGAGCTGGGATTTCAAACTTGGCTTTGGTGCCACGTTGGCCTGTTGCTGAGTCTGCGACGCCAGTAGGCGCTCGCGTTCTTCGGCAGGCAATTCAGCCAGGTAACGCTCCTTGCTCTTGTAGAAGGCGAACCAGCACAGCGCGATGACGATGCCGAACACGCCGGTAGCGATGAACATCCCGCGCCAGCCCCAGTTGATCATCAGCAGGGTCAGCAGCGGCGGGGCGATGCACGGGCCGATGCAGGTCGAGGACAGCACGATGCCGGTGGGCGTCCCGCGTTTTTCTGCCTCGAACCATTCCGCCAGGGCCTTGGCCGCCGAGGGGAACATCGGCGCTTCGCCGATGCCCAGCGCGATGCGCAGGCCGATGAATGCCGAGAAGCTGTTGATCAGGCCCGAGGCAGTCTGCGCCACTGACCAGCCCAACAAGGCGGCGCCGAGCGAGAGTTTGCTGCCCAGGCGATCGATGATCACCCCCAGCGGCAGTTGCGAGAAGGCATAAGCCAGGGAAAACGCCGACAGCAGAATGCCCATCTGCGAAGGCGTGATGGCCATGTCGCGCTGGATCGAGGTGTTGGCAATCGACAGAGCGCTGCGGTCGACATAGTTGATGATGCCGATCACCAGCAGCAGGCTGACAGTGATGAACTGGTATTTCTTGAACGGGTTTCGGCTGGCTACCGTATCCGCAGTGCGGTCAAGCTCGGCTTGCGCATATTTACTGGTCATGGCTGTTCACTTTTATTGTTATTGGGGATTAGCTGTTGGCTTGGGCTTACATGGACGCCTCGAGCATCCAGCGGTAGTCCTCGGCACTGGCTTCACGGGGATTGGTGCGGTGGCTATGGTCGGCCAGGGCACCCTGGATGATGCCTGGGAACATCGCTTCGCTGACGCCCAGTTCACGCAGGCCTGTCGGCAAGCCCAGGGCACGGGTCATGTCACGCAGGGCCGTTTCGATCTGGCTGTCGTCAGCCAGGCCCATGGCCTGGGCAATGCGCAGCGTCTTCTGTTCAGCGGTCATCGTCGCCGCCTGACGATTGAAGGCAATCACCGCCGGCAAGAAGATCGCGTTGAGCGTGCCGTGGTGCAGGCGCGGATTGATGCCGCCCAGCGCGTGGCTCAGGCTATGCACACAGCCCAGGCCTTTCTGGAATGCCAGGGCGCCCTGCAGTGACGCGCTCATCATGTTGGTCCGCGCTTCGAGGTTGTGCGGGTCGGCGGTGGCAGCGGTGATGAAGCGCCAGGCGCGCCATAGCCCGTCCAGGGCAATGCCGTCGGCCGGCGGGTTGAACGCAGGCGCCATGAACGTCTCAAGGCAGTGCGCAATAGCGTCCATGCCGGTGGCAGCGGTCATTGCGGCGGGCAAACCTACGGTCAGCGCAGGGTCGCAGATGGCCGACTTAGGGACTACATGCGGTGAGATCACGCCGACTTTGCGACCGTCATCGAGGATCAGGATGGCGCCGCGACCGACTTCGCTGCCCGTGCCCGCAGTGGTCGGTACCGCAATCACTGGCGCAGTGGCGGCGGTGATGTGGGCAAGGCCGCCTTCGATCACGGCAAAGCGCTTCAGTGGGCCCTCATGGCGGGCGCAGACGGCCACGCCTTTGGCCAGGTCGATGGCCGAGCCGCCACCAATGGCGATGATGCCGTCGCAATTACATTCGCGGAACATGGCGACCGCTTCGCGGACTGCGCTCTCGTTTGGGTTGGGTGGCGTGGCGTCGTAGATCGGCAGGGCCATGTCAGCGCCTTCGAAGGCGTCAAGCGCGCGGTCGACCAGCCCGGCGGCGCGTACGCCGCGGTCGGTCACGATCAAAGGTCGGGTTATACCAATGCGCTGGCATTCGGCGGGCAGCAGCGCAATCGCGCCGACCTCGAACTGGATTTGAGTGATGTAGTTGATCAGGGACATGCGCTCTCCTGGAGCCTTTTGGCTTCCTTGTTTTTGGCCAATCTCAGGGCCTTGCTGGCGCACCGGGTGCGTCATCGTGCGGGGCCAGTATAGAAATCCCCTGACGGCTGTGGTACTGAGAACAATCCATACAGCTATAACCAGGACTCATAGCCAATGACGCCATCGCTGAACTCGATCATGTCCCGGCTGCACGCCAGGCATTTGCGCCTGTTGATCGAGCTGGATGCGCACCGCTCGCTGCTCGGCGCGGCCGACAGCGTCGGGCTTACTCAACCCGGTGCGAGCAAAGCGTTGCAGGAGATCGAGACGACCTTTGGTACGCTGCTGTTCAGACGTACCAACCGTGGCCTGGAGCCGACCGCTGCCGGCCACTGTGCGATCAGATCCGCTCGGGTGATCCAGGCCGACCTGTCCAACCTGCGGCATGACCTCGATGCGATTTTGCGTGGAGTCGGCGGCAGGCTTGCGGTGGGTGCGATCATGGGCGCCGTGCCGCTGCTGATGAAGGCGGTATCAGAACTCACGGCGATCCAGCCGGAAATGTCCTTCGAGATCGTCGAGGGCACCAGCCAGTTTCTCCTCAGCCAGATTGAGAGTGGCCGCCTGGACATGGCTGTGTGCCGAACCTCTGTCAGCAGCTCACCGCATTTGTTCGCCAGTGAGTTCGTCCAGCACGAGACACTTGCAGTGATCGCCAGCGTCGATCATCCGCTCAAGGACGCCGCGACCTTGAGCCTGGAGCAGCTGGCCGAGAACCGCTGGATTGTCTACCGGGCGAACATGCCCATGCGCGTGCAACTGGAACGTGAATTCCACGATGCCGGCCTGCGCTTCCCGCTGCACCTGGTGGAAACCACGTCGATTCTGGCGACCTTGTCGCTGTTGCAGAACCAGCCTGAATTCGTCGCGCTGGTGTCTATCGATGTGGCCCAGCAGTGTCTGCAGCATCACCGCATCTGCATTCTGCCGCTGGCGATCCAATCGGTGAGTGACCCGTATGAGTTGGTTACACGCCAGGCCAGTCAGGAAACGCCGGCCATGCAGCAGCTTCGCGGCTTGCTGCTCAGCGCTGCTGCTGGCGGCTCGACAGGTTAACCAGCGAGCCAGTGCTCATACGCCGCCATCATCCGCTGCCGGGTCGGCGCATCTGCCGGAATCAGATGCTCGATCCGCATCGACTCCACGGTGATGTCCAGCGGCATGCCAAAGGTGGTGAAGGTTGACAGAAACCTCAGCTCACCCTCCGCTGTATTCACCCGCGTCAGCAACACCGGCATGGCTGCGGGCGCGTGCAGTTGAGCAGCGGGAGCCGGCAGCTCGCGTAGTAACTGCGCGAGCTCGGGACTAGCCACGGCCTCCCGCGACGCACGCTGCCAGGCGACCGCGCGAATCTCGTCGGCATTGGCCAGCCGATCACCCAACCCGCCGGGGCGCAGCAGTGTGTCGAGCAAATTCAGCCGTGCAGTCGCCTCGGGCGCGATACCAGCCATGGCAAACAGCAAGCCGGCACTGGCATTGGCCGCGGTGACATCCCAGTTGCTGGCGATGACGATGGCCGGCGCCGGGTTGTTCGCGTGCAGAATATGTTCGATAGCTTCGTGGACCATCTTCAGCTCCGGCGCATCCAGCGGCGATGTGGCGTAGCGCGGGGCGTAGCCGGCGGCGACGAACACCTGGTTGCACTGCTCCAGCGGTGCGGCCAGCGCCGAGAGCAGGGCATGCAGAGTGCTCGGGCTGGCTTTGGCACGGCCAGTTTCGACGCAGCTTAAGTGACGCTGCGAAACCCCGGCCAGCAGCGCCAGTTCGAGCTGGCTGAGGCGCGCCTGCTGACGCAACTGGCGGACCTGCTGACCGGCCGAGGCGCTCGGGGCTGGTTGCTGGCGATGGAAAATTGGCTGGTTCATACGTCGACTCTGACCGTCCTTGGTGCCCTGTGTCCATGACCTGTCAGGTCATTGAGAGGGCGCAACACTATCACTACTCTGCCGGCGAACCCTACCCAAGGAGTGGCTGATGACCCTGCGTTTGCTTGCCCTGACCTTGCTGGTGCCGTTTGCGGCGTATACCGGCTGGACTCTGCTGAATGCCGAGCAGTCGCTCGTCGCGTTTGGCCTGGAACTGATGGCGCGCCCTGATACAGCTCAGGTCGTCATCGACCTGTATCTGATGGCAGGGCTGGGCTGCTGCTGGATGGTCAGCGATAACTGTCGCCGTCGTGGAACATGGATTTCTCTGCTGCCTTACTTGCTGCTGACCGCGGTGTTCGTCTCGCTGGGGCCGCTGCTGTATTTGGCCATCCGAGGCGTTAGCAGTGAGCGTCCAGCATGAATGACGCCCTGCAGGTGTATGCGCTGTGTGTTGTGCTGCTGTTTCTCAAGATGCTTGCGATCTCTTGCTATCAGGGCCACCTGCGCTTAAGCCTGTTGGCGTTCCACAACACTGACCTATCTGGCCGGTGTGCAGCCGTGGCGAACGATCTGCTATGCGGTTGCGCTGATATGCCTGCTGGGCTTTTGCGCGGTCATTGCCACCCAACTAGCGATGGGATGACGCAGCGCCGCTACGGCGGCTATCAACGGTTGACCAGCCTGGCCGGCAGAGCGATCACCAGCAGACAACTGAGCAACAGGCAGACGGCAAATGCCCACAGCGCGGCATGGGCGTTGCCGGTCAGGTCGGTCATCACTCCCATCAGCGAGTTGCTGACCAGCCCGGCAATGTTCGCCAGCGAGCAGGCGAGGGCGAAGGCAGTGGCCGCCGCAGTGCCCTTGAGAAACGTCGCCGGCAGGCTGAAGAACACCGGCACTGCACCGATGATCGCTGCTGAAGCGATGGCAAACAGCAGTACCGTCATCAGCAGGTCATGGCTGAACAAGGTGCTGCTGGCCATGGCAATCGCGCCGACAATGAAGGGCACGATGATGTGCCAGCGGCGTTCGCGATAGCGGTCGGAACTGGCGCCGATCAGCAGCATGCCGATCAGCGCTGCCAGGCTCGGAATGGCCGTGAGCAGGCCAATGTGGAAGGTATCGCTGACCCCCGCGTCGCGGATGAAGGTCGGCATCCAGAACCCCATGGCATAGGCGCTGAGCAAAATCGAGAAGTCGATGCCGCCGAGCATCCACACCTTGAGGTTGAAGAAGCCATCGCGAAAGCGCTGCTTGCTGCCTGTGTCTTCGGCATCGTCTGCCGCGAGGTCGGCAGCCAGCTGCGCCTTGTCGTCATCAGACAACCAGCGTGCCTGCTGGAAGCTGTTGGGCAGAATCCACAAGGTCGCAACGCCCAGCAGCACACTGGGGATCGCCTCCAGCAAGAACAGCCACTGCCAGCCGCGCAGGCCGTGCAACTGGTCGAAGCTGCTCATGATCCAGCCAGACAACGGCCCGCCGATCACGCTCGACAGCGGCAGGCCAATCATGAACAGGGCAATGATCCGCCCGCGCCGGTAGCTTGGGTACCACTGGGTCAGGTAGAACAGCACGCCCGGCAGAAAGCCCGCTTCGGCCACGCCGAGCAGAAACCTCACCAGGTAGAACTGAGTGGTGGTGGTTACCAGCAGCGTGCAGGCCGACAGCAGGCCCCAGGTGATCATGATGCGGGCGATCCACAGCTTGGCGCCGACCCGTTGCAGGATCAGGTTGCTGGGTACCTCGAAGAGGATATAGCCGACGAAGAACAAGCCCGCGCCCAGGCCATACGCGGCGCTGCTGAACTGCAGGTCAGTCAGCATCTGCAACTTGGCGAAGCCGACGTTGATGCGGTCCAGGTAGGCCGCCAGGTAGCACAGGCACAGAAACGGGATAAGCCGCCAGGTAACCCTGCGATAGAGCGCGTGCGGGCCCTGCGCGACTGCGCCGTGGGCGGTTGTGGGGTGGTGCATTCGGGTCTCCTGACGCGCGGGCGAGCAGCGCATGCTGCAGCGCTTTGTCGTGCGCCGCAGCTAAAGAACAGAGGCAATCCCGGCGGGAAACACCCGGCATGCCGATCCGTCGATATAATGCCCGGCTTCTGCAGGTATTCGGAACAACCTATGCGTCAGGTTTTGCTTGTTGTCGATGTTCAGGCCACGTTCAGCCCGCCGGAATGGCTGGTTGATGGTGTGCGGGCGTTTTCTGCGCGCATCCCCACCATTGCCTCGGTCGAGTTGCATGACGAGCAGGTGACGCCCTTCGAGCGCCAGCTCGGCTGGCACCCTGCGGCGCAGGATGAGTGCCTGGTGGAGGTCGATCAGGTGTTTATCAAGCACGGCTACGGGCCCACTGCAGCGATGCTCGACTATCTCAAGCAGATGGACGTCGAGCGTGTGCTGGTGTGTGGTCTGCAAACTGAAACCTGCGTGCTCGCCGCAGGCTTTGCCCTGTTCGATGCCGGTCTGTCGCCGACGCTGGTCACCGACCTCACCATCGGCTCGTCGCTGGACCGTTCCGGCAAACTCGGCATCGAGCTGTGGCAGCACCACTTTCGCCAAGTCACCACGCGGGCCGAGGTACTTGCCGGGTTGCATGGCTGATCCGCTGCGACCTGACCGGCCTCAATCGAATGGGCCAGCGCTGGTAAAGGCGCCGCCTTGCAGCAGGGCACTGCGCTCGTCCGCCGCGGCTTGGGGCAGTTGCTCCAGCTTGCCCCTAAACTGCTCGGAGCTGTCCTGCGGCGCAAAGCCCAGGTGCGCGGCGTAGCGGTTGTTCCACCACAGGTCACGGTTGGCAGACACGCCATACACCACGGTGTGGCCGACGTCCTCTGCGAGCAGCGCGCGTTCGACCAGGTGGGCCAGGTCGGCGTAGCTCAGCCAGGTCGAGAGCATGCGCAGGTTACGCGGTTCCGGGAATGACGAGCCTATGCGCAAACTCACGGTCTGAATGCCGTAGCGGTGGAAATAAAACGTCGCCAGGTCTTCGCCGTAGGCTTTCGACAGCCCGTAGTAGCAGTCCGGTCGGCGCGGCGAATGAGCATCGAGCTGGACATCCTGCGGGTAAAACCCGGTGACGTGATTGGAGCTGGCGAACACCACCCGTTTGATACCGTGCAGGCGCGCCGCTTCATAGATATGAAAGGTGCCGCGAATGTTCGCGTCGAGAATATCTTCGAACCTGCGCTCTGTGGATATACCGCCCAGGTGGACGATGGCATCCACCTGATCGGCCAGCGCATGCACGCCGGCTTTGTCGGCCAGATTGCAGCTGACCACTTCTTCATGGTCGCCGGCAGCGGGCGCCATCTCACTGATATCGGATACTCGCACGACATTGGCGTGCGCCTGCAAGGCATCGCGCAGGATCTGCCCGAGGCCGCCGGCAGCGCCGGTCAGCAGCAGGCGGTTGAAGGGTTTGGTCGAGGTGGAGGAGGGTGCAGTCATGGCGGGTGCCTGTAGTTGGAGGTGCAGGTTCGGCGGTGCTCGGTAGCAGCGGGCAGGCCTTGTGGCCGCCCGCCAGCGAGGCCTTACATGAAGTTGTACTGGATGCCCAGGCGCCAGCGCGCCTGGCGGTCATCGGTGTAGGAATTGACCTTGATGTCGCCGATCTCCATGAATGGCGCCCACTGTTTGTTGAGCTTGTACTTGATGATCAGGTTCTGCTCGTAGTCGCTCTTCTTGTTGTCGTAGCGGATGTAATCGGTACTGAAGTGGATGTACTGATACTCGAACGCCCACGGCCCTTTGGGGGTGTAGCCGAGCCAGCCTTCCAGGCGCGTGGTGTTCTGGTTGTCCTTGGCGCGGTGCTCTTTGCTGTGATCGATCTGATCACGGTCGAGGCTGCGCGCGTCGTGGCGTACGCGGCTGGCGACGTACCAGGTGTCGCTGATCTTGTAGCTGTACTTGAGGCCGAACTTGTAGGTGGTGGCGTCTTTCGAGCTGTCCATCTGGAAGGCCGGGGTCAGCGTCGATTTGGCACTGAGCTTGTGGTTGTAGTCGACGGTGAATTCATGGCCGTTGTTGACCATGTTGTCGTAGGCGACGTCTTCGCGGTCGCCGGCAGTCTTGTATTTGATCTCGGCGCCAAAACCCAGGCCACTGTCCATCCGGTAGTTCAGCTTGATCCGGTCGGAGTGAATGCTGTCGTCTTCGGTAAAGCCGTGCCGGTAGTTGATGCTGGCCGAATCTGCGTGGGCGTAGAGCGACAGGCCAAGCGTGCTGACAGCGATAAGCGTGCGGAGTGTGGTGTTCATGCGATCTTCTTTTTTTGTTTTTGTTGAGGTCGTTATGAGGTCGGGCAGTGAGGATGAGTGCGGGGTGGGGGATGCCCTCCGTGGCAAATGTTTCAAATAAGTTATCGTACAACGTTGGGGTTGTCTATTTTTTATTGAAATGTTGTCTGATGACATGGATTAGGCCATCTATATCAAGGTTTGTAGAGGTTCGTGGCGGGGTGCCAGGTCGCTGATGGCGTATAGAGAAGGGAGGTTTTGCGCGGTTTATAAAGTTTCAAAGGGGTACTTTTCAATTGTTGTACGATGACGTAGGATCATCCCCAGAGCGTGACCTTTCCGCCACAATTCCAATAAGAAGGCTCAGACGTCCATGATCATCACTGCAGTAAACGTCCAGGTATTTTCCTACCCCACCCGACGCGCCGTAGACAGCGCCGGCCATGCCCATCCGGGCGATGTCACCCAGGCCAAAATGGCCTTGCTGCGGATCAAGACCGAATGCGGCAACGAGGGTTTTGCACTGGGCGCACCCGAGCTGATTCGCCCGTATGTGCTGGATGGCTTCGTGCGCAAAGTGCTGGTCGGCGCCAACGCCTTCGACCGCGAAAAGATCTGGCACGACCTGGCACACTGGCAGCGCGGCAGTGCCAGCCAGTTGACCGACCGCGCGCTGGCGCTGGTCGAACAGGCGCTGTGGGACTGGGCCGGGCGCAAGCTGAACCTGCCGGTGCACAAGCTGATCGGTGGCTTTCGCGACAAGGTTCCGGCGTACGGTTCAACCATGTGTGGCGATGAGCTCGAAGGTGGGCTGTCGACCCCGGAGGAGTACGGCCGCTTCGCCGAGACCCTGGTCAAGCGTGGCTACAAGGCAATCAAGCTGCACACCTGGATGCCGCCGGTGTCGTTCGCGCCGAGCGTGAGCATGGATATCAAGGCCTGCGCCGCGGTGCGTGAGGCGGTTGGCCCGGACATCGCGTTGATGATCGATGGCTACCACTGGTACAGCCGGACCGAAGCACTGACCGTTGGCCGCGCGCTGGAGAAGCTCGACTTCGCCTGGTTCGAAGAGCCAATGATGGAAGACTCGGCCGAGTCCTATGCCTGGCTGGCGGGGCAGCTGGACATCCCTATCCTTGGCCCGGAAAGCCTGGGCGGCAAGCACCTGAGCCGCGCCAGCTGGGTCAAGAACGATGTCTGTGACATTCTCCGCGCCGGGGTTGCCGGTGTCGGCGGGATCGCCCCGTGCCTGAAGGTTGCGCACATGGCCGAAGCGTTTGGCATGGACTGCGAGATCCACGGCAACGGCGCGGCCAACCTTGCAGTGGTCGGCGCCATCAAGAACTGCAGCTGGTACGAGCGCGGCCTGCTGCACCCGTTCCTCGAGTACGACGACGTCCCGGCCTACCTCAAGCGCCTGGTCGACCCGATGGACCAGGACGGCTTCGTGCACCTGTCTGACCTGCCGGGCCTGGGTGAGGAGATCGACTTCGACTACGTCGAGACCAATACGCTGCACAGCTTCTGATTCGTGCATGGCGGCGCGCGCCATCGCGTGCCGCCCGAGAGTCCAATAACTATAAAAAGGCTATCTCACATGAACGTACTTCCCACATTCTGGGCAGGGGTGTTTGCCGCGTCGCTGGCACTCACCTCAGTCCCTGCAGCATTCGCCAAGACCCCTGCCGATCAGTTGATCGTCGGCATGAGCATGATCAACCTGCTTTCGCTCGACCCCGCTGCGGCGACCGGGCTGGATGTTTCCGAGGTCAATGCCAACCTGTACGACATGCTGCTGGTGCAGGATGTCAAACAACCCGACCAGCTGCTGCCGGCCCTGGCCGAAAGCTGGCAGGTCAGCGCAGACCGCAAGACCCTTACCTTCAACCTGCGCAAGGACGTCAAATTCCAGTCCGGCAACGCCCTCAGCGCCGAAGACGTAGCCTGGTCGCTGCAGCGCGTGCTCAAGCTCAACCTGGCCCTGGCGTCGACCTGGAAAGCCTATGGTTTCAATGCCGGCAACGCCGAGCAGTACCTGCGCGCCAGCGACGAGCATACCTTCGTCCTCGAACTGCCACGCCCGACCGACCCGATGCTGGTGCTCAACACCCTGGCCACTTCACCCAGCGCCTTCATCCTCGACCGCAAAGTGGTCCAGCAGCACCAGAAAGGCAATGACATGGGCGGCGCCTGGCTGACCACTCATGCGGCCGGCAGCGGCCCGTTCATTCTCAATGACTGGCGCGCCAACGATGTGATCCTGATGACCCGCTTCGACGGTTACTGGGGTGGCCCGGCCAAGCTCAAGCGCATCGTCATGCGCAACATGACCGAATCGCAGTCGCTGCGCCTGATGGTCGAGCGCGGTGATCTGGACCTGGCCAAGGGCATGTCAGCACCGGATATCGAAGCACTGGAAAAGTCCGACAAGGTTCGCACCCAGACCGTCCAGCGCGGCACCCTTTACTACGTGGCACTGAGCGTCAAGAACAAACCCTATGACGATGCCCGTGTACGCAAGGCAGTGCGCTCGCTGATCGACTATCAGGGCATCAACCAGACGGTCATGCCGCACTACGGCCAGCTCAACCAGCGCCCGCTGCCGCTCGGCTTGCCGGCGCGGCTGGATGATCCGGGCTACACCTTGAACGTCGCCGAGGCGAAACAGCTGTTGGCAGACGCCGGTTACCCGAACGGCTTCAAGACCACCATTCGCGTCCTCACCGAGCCGCCGTTCATCAACATTGCCTCCAGCCTGCAAGCGACCCTGGCCCAGGCTGGCATCCAGGCAACCATCGTCACCGGCACCGGTAACCAGATCTACGGCGCCATGCGCGAGCGCAGCTTCGACATCCTGGTCGGGCGTGGCGGCGGCGGGGCCGAGCGCCATCCGCATTCAAGCCTGCGCACCCTGGTGTACAACCCGGACAACCGCGACGAAGCCAAACTGAGCAATTTCCAGGGCTGGCGTACGTCGTTCTACAGCCCTGAGTTGAACAGCCTGATCGAGCAAGCCGAAGTCGAACCCGACAAAGCCCGGCAACAGGCCCAGTACCAGCAGATCCAGGCCACCCTGGACGAGCAGGTGGGAGCGATCCTGCCCGTGTCGCAAATGACCGACACCGTGGTGCTTTACCACGATGTTCAGGATTACCAGGGCCATACCGCGGCCACCACCCGTTACAAGGACGTCTACAAGTCGCGTTGAGTCGAGCCGGGGCGCACTGCCCAGGCCGGCCGGTGATTGGTAAACGCTTTTTCAGGAGCCTGTTATGTTTGTTTCGACTGCCTCTGTGCTGGGCGCGCGCGCGTCCGGTACTGCCCGCCGGGCGAGTACGGTGCTGGTGACCCTGCTCGGTTTGCTGGCGCTGACCTTCTTCATTGGTCGGGTAATGCCGCTGGACCCGGTGCTGGCCGTGGTCGGTCCAGACGCCGACAGCTCCACCTATGACCAGGTCTATCGGGCGATGGGTCTGGATCAGCCGATCTGGACCCAGTTCGGCATGTACCTCAACGACCTCCTGCACGGTGATTTCGGCAACGCCCTGCTGACCGGTCACCCGGTGCTGGAAGACATCAAACGGGTGTTCCCGGCGACCATCGAACTGGCCACCCTGGCGATCCTGTTCGGTATCCTCATCGGCCTGCCACTGGGCGTTGTCGCTGCCAGCAATCAGGGGCGTATGGGCGATCACCTGGCGCGGGTAATCACTCTGTTCGGTTACTCCACGCCGATCTTCTGGGTCGGCATGATGGGCCTGCTGGTGTTCTACGCCTGGCTCGGCTGGGCTGGCGGAGCAGGGCGGATCGATCTTGCCTACGACGGCATGGTGCCGGACGTCACCGGCCTGCTGCTGATCGACACCGCCCTGGCCCGCGACTGGGAAGCCTTCACCAGCGCGCTGCGGCATATCGTCCTGCCGGCGCTGATCCTGGGCCTCAACTCGGTGGCCTACATCAGCCGCATGACTCGCAGCTTCATGCTCGAGCAGCTGTCTCAGGAGTACATCATCACCGCCCGGGTCAAGGGCCTGTCGCGCCGTCAGGTGGTCTGGGGCCATGCCTTTCGCAACATTCTCGTGCAGTTGCTGACCGTGGTCGCACTGGCCTACGGCTCATTGCTCGAAGGCGCGGTGCTGATCGAGACGGTGTTTGCCTGGCCGGGCTTCGGCCAGTACCTGACCAGCAGCCTGATGCTTGGCGACATGAACGCGGTGATGGGCTGTGTGCTGGTGATTGGCTTGATCTTCGTTGCCCTCAACCTGATCAGCGACGCGCTGTACAAGGTGTTCGATCCAAGGACCCGCTAAGCCTGCGCGGCAAGCGCGAACCCATAACTATAAAAAAGGATGCCCCATGAATATTGTATTTCCGACCCTGCGCAACAGCCTGTTCGGCGCGATCCTGGCGCTGAGCCCGATGCTGGCAGCCCAGGCGAAAACCCCCGCCGACCAGTTGATCGTCGGCATGAGCATGGTCAACCTGTTCTCCATCGACCCGGCCAACGCGCCTGGCCTGGACGCTTCCGGGATCAACGCCAACCTCTACGACACCTTGGTCAAGCGCGACAACGGCAACCCCGAGCGGCACGTGCCGCAACTGGCTGAAAGCTGGACGGTGAGTGAAGACGGCAAGCAGATCACCTTCAAGCTGCGCAGCGACGTCAAGTTCCACTCCGGTAACCCGCTGACCGCTGAAGACGTGGCCTGGTCGCTGTATCGGGTGATGAAGCTCAACTTCGGCCTGGCCACCACCTGGAAGGCCTACGGCTACAACCTCGACAACATTCAGGCGTCTATCCGTGCCACCGACGCGCACACGCTGGTGATCGATCTGCCGCAGCCGACCGATCCTTTGCTGGTGATCGACTCGCTGGCGATTTCGCCCAGCGCGGTCGTCGTAGACCGCAAGCAGGCCCTGCAACACGAGAAAAACGGCGACCTCGGTGCTGCCTGGCTGGTCACCAACGAAGCCGGCAGCGGCCCGTTCACATTGAGCAAATGGAGCGCCAATGACAGCCTGGTGATGACCCGCTTCGACGGTTACTGGGCCGGGCCGGCGAAGATGAAGCGCGTGCTGGTGCGGCACATGACCGAATCGCAGTCGCTGCGCCTGATGCTCGAGCGCGGCGACCTCGACCTGGCCTACGGCATGGCTGCGCCGGATATCAAGGCAATCGAGCGCTCGGACGCGTTGCAGGTCCAGGCGCTGCAGCGCGGCACCATGTACTACGTGGCGATGAGCATGAAACAGCCAGAGTTCGCCAAACAGCAAGTGCGCGAAGCGGTGCGCAACCTGATCGACTATCAGGGCATCGACCAGCAGGTCATGCCGCACTACGGCACTCTCAACCAGCAACCGATGCAGCTGGGCCTGGCTGCCCGCCTGCCTGATCCTGGCTACACCATGGACGTCGCCAAGGCCAAGGCGCTGCTCGCCGAAGCGGGCTACCCGAACGGCTTCAATACGACCATTCGGACCTTGTCCGAGCCGCCGTTCATCGACATTGCCGCACGTATGCAGGCGACCCTGGCCGAGGGCGGGATCAAGGCCACCATCGTCACCGGCACCGGCAACCAGGTGTACGGCGCCATGCGCGCGCGCAACTTCGAGATGATCGTCGCACGCGGTGCCGAGCGTTACCCGCACCCGTACTTCAGCCTGCGCACCTTCGTCTACAACCCCGACAACAGTGACGCCGCCGGCCTGCCTAACTTCCAGGGCTGGCGCGCATCGTTCTTCAACCAGCAGCTCAACGAGCTGATCGATCGAGCCGGGGTCGAGCGCGACGCCGACCAGCGCCTCAAGCTCTACCACCAGGCGCAGACCCTGTACGACAAGCAGGTCGGGCCGATCATGATGATCTCGCAGATGACCGACACCGCGGTCAGTGCGGCCGACGTCAAGGGCTTCACCGGCGACGACGCCGAGGCGACCCGTTACCTGGGCGTCTACAAGCAACGCTGAACCCCGCCGGGACGCCTGCGGGTGTCCTGCCGGGCCATGATTGCACCGAGAGAGCATGCCGATGATAGCCAACATCTCTACCACTGAAACCGCTGCCAAACGGCAGGCCGACAACACCCCGGCGTCCAGCCTCGACGCCCTCTACAAAAGCAGCCTGCGCGTGCTGCGCCACCTGCTGCGCAACCCGATGACCCTGGCTGGCCTGCTGGTCGCGCTGCTGCTGGTCGTAGTGGCTGCGTTCGCACCGTGGATCGCCACCCACGACCCGGTCGTGCAAAACCTTGCCAATGCCTTGCAGGCACCGGGTGCGGCGCACTGGTTCGGCACTGACGAGTACGGCCGCGACATCTTCAGCCGGCTGGTCTATGGCGCCCGGATCACCCTCTACATCATTGCCCTGGTGACCATCATCGTCGGCCCGATCGGGTTGTTCATCGGCACCGTCTCCGGCTACTTCGGCGGCATCGTCGATACGGTGTTCATGCGCATCACCGACATCTTCATCTCATTCCCCAGCCTGGTTCTGGCGCTGGCGTTCATTGCGGCCCTCGGCCCTGGCCTGGAGCATGCAGTGGTGGCTATCGCCCTGACGTCGTGGCCGCCAATCGCGCGTCTGGCGCGGGCTGAAACCCTGTCGCTGCGCAAGGCTGACTTTGTTGTTGCCGTCGAGCTACAGGGCGCGTCATCGACGCGGATCATCCTCCGGCACATCGTGCCGATGTGCATGTCGTCGGTGATCATCCGCCTGACCATGAACATGGCCGGGATCATCCTCACCGCCGCAGCGCTGGGCTTTCTCGGCCTCGGCGCGCAGGCGCCGCTGCCGGAGTGGGGCGCGATGATTTCGACCGGGCGCCGCTACATGCTCGAGTGCTGGTGGCTGGTAGCCGTACCGGGCGCCGCGATCATGCTGGTGAGCCTGGCGTTCAACCTGTTGGGCGATGGCCTGCGGGACATTCTCGACCCGCGTAGCGAGTAACTGGAGGCTTTATGTCGACGCTCAAACTCAATGTCGATTCGCTCAATGTGCGCTTCGTCAATGGCAAGAAAGAAATGCACGCGGTGCGCGATGTGTCGTTCACCCTGGGCCGCGAGAAGCTGGCGATTGTTGGTGAGTCCGGCTCGGGCAAGTCCACGGTTGGCCGCAGCCTGCTCAAGCTGCACCCAGGCAGCACCCAGATCACCGCCAAGGCCCTGCAGTTCGGCGATGTCGACCTGCTCAGCGCCAGTGAAAAGGCCATGCAGAAGATCCGTGGTCAGCGCATTTCGATGATCATGCAAGACCCCAAATACTCGCTCAATCCGGTGGTCAAGGTCGGCGAGCAGATCGCCGAAGCCTACCTGGCGCACCACAAGGCCAGCCGCAGCGAGGCCCGTGAGCGGGTCATGCTGATGCTCGAAAAAGTCCATATCCGTGACCCCAAGCGCGTCTACAACCTTTACCCGCACGAAGTCAGCGGCGGCATGGGCCAGCGCATCATGATCGCCATGATGGTGATCACCAACCCGGAAGTGATCATCGCCGACGAGCCGACCTCGGCGCTGGACGTCTCGGTACGCCAGCAGGTGCTCAGCGTGCTTGAAGAGCTGGTGGTCGAGCAGCAGATGGGCCTGATTTTCGTCAGCCACGACCTCAACCTGGTGCGCAACTACTGCGATCGGGTGCTGGTGATGTACGCCGGGCGGGTGGTCGAGTCACTTGCCGCGTGTGACCTGCAGTACGCCGAACACCCTTATACCCGTGGCCTGCTGGCAGCCTTGCCGAGCATGGACAACCGTCGCCCGCGCTTGCCGGTCCTGCAACGCGACCCGCTCTGGCTCACCTGCTGAGGTAACTGCCCATGTCCATGATCCAAGCACACGCATTGAACCTCAGCTTTGGCGTCGGCGCTGCCGTCAACCAGGTGCTGCATGACGTCAACCTGACCGTCGAGGACGGCCAGTCGTTCGGCCTGGTCGGCGAGTCCGGCTCCGGCAAGACCACCGTGCTGCGCTGCCTGGCCGGGCAGTACCGGCACTGGAGCGGGGCGCTGAGCATTGCCGGTGCGCCCTTGCAGCAGAAGATCCCCAAGGAACACTTTCGCAAGGTCCAGATGGTGTTCCAGGACCCGTACGGTTCGCTGCACCCGCGCCACACCATCGATACCGCGCTGCGCGAACCGCTGACCATTCATGGCATCGGCGAGCGTGATGATCGCATCAACGACATCCTGCTCAAGGTCGGCCTCAACGACAGCTTTCGCTATCGCTATCCGCATCAGTTATCGGGTGGCCAGCGCCAGCGCGTGGCGATTGCCCGCGCGCTGATTCTGCAGCCGCGGGTACTGTTGCTGGATGAGCCGACCTCGGCGCTGGACGTCTCGGTACAGGCCGAGATTCTCAACTTGCTGGCCGACCTGCGCCAGCGCGAGAAACTCACCTACCTGATGGTCACCCACGACCTCGGTGTAGTCAGCCACCTGTGCGACAAGGTCGCGGTGATGCAACAAGGGCGCATCGTCGAGCGCCTCGACAGCCAGGCCCTGAGCCAGGACCTCGCCAGCCATGAGTACACCCGCATGCTGGTCCAGGCCAGCCGCGATTTCAGTGCTGAGTCAGCTCGCCCTGCAGTTGCCTGAAATCTCTGGGGCCGCCTTGCGGCCCTTCGCGGGTGAACCCGCTCCCACAAGGACTGCGGTGAACCCTGTAGGAGCGGGTTCACCCGCGAAGGGCTGCGAAGCAGCCCCAAAAATCTTGAATACGAAAAAACAAGGAAGATAAAAACATGCCGTACGTACGCATTGCCGTTGTCCGCAAACAGCCCTTGGCGCAAGCGGTCCTCGCCGCACTGAGCCTGGGCTGCAGCCTGCCGCTATGGGCGCTGGAAGCGCCGAGCAAGGTCCAGGTGCCGACTCTGGCCTACGACGACCAGCAGATCATTCTGGTCTGGGAAAAGCCCGCCGGTCATGCCGACATCAGCGATTACCACGTCTACGCCAATGGTCAGTTGCTCGGCAGCAGCAACGCCAACAACGACTAGGTGTCGCCCGCCAAACCCTACATCGACCGCTTCTACCAGCAGGACACGCGCAACTTCCACCACCGCATCGCCATCCACAGCTTTACCGCCAACGGTCTCAAACCCGATACCGAATACCGCTTCAGCGTGCGATCAGTGGGGCGCGACGGCAAGGAGTCAGGCGACAGCCCGGTGGTTGTGCAACGTACCACCGCCGTGCCGGCGTTGTTCGATGTGAAGAAACACGGTGCCAAAGGCGATGGCAGCAACCTTGATACCGCCGCTATCCAGCGCGCCATCGATGCTTGCACGGTCGGCTGCAAGGTGCTGCTGCCCAAGGGCACCTACAAGAGCGGCGCCCTGTACCTGAAGAGCAACATGACCCTGGAGATCGCCGAAGGCGCGACCTTGCTCGGCTCCGAGCGCGCCGAAGACTACCCGCGTGAGGGTTACATCCAGTACCCGTATTCGACCACGGTGCGCCCGGCCTCGTTGATCAATGCCTTGCCACGTGATCCGCGCCAGCACCAGGCCTTTGAAAACATCCGTATCGTCGGTAAGGGCACCATCGACGGCAACGGCTGGAAGCGCAAGGCCGACGCCATCGATGAGCGCGGCCAGCCGTTACCGGTGTACCTGGCCAGTGACAATACCCGCTACATGCTCGACGGGCTGCTGGCCAAGGCTCAGGTCGAGCGCGCCGTGGCCGAAGGCATGAACGTCAAGGACGCCTACGGCCAGATGCGCTCGTCGCTGATCACCCTGCGTGATGTGAAAAACGTCTTCTATGGCGGCTTCACCGTGCTCAACCCGGCTTACCACGGCATCATGAACCTGGAAACCGAGAACGTGGTGCTGGCCAACACTACGCACAAGACCTACGACGCCAACAACGGCGACGGCATCGAGTTCGCCAACAGCCGTGGGGCGATGGTGTTCAACAACTTCTTCGATACCGGCGATGACTGCGTCAACTTCGCGGCCGGCACGGGTGCCGAAGCAGTCAAGCAGAAGGCCCAGCAGGATGCCTGGATCTTCAACAACTTCTTCCGCCAGGGCCATGGCATGGTCGTCGCCGGCAGTCACACCGGCGCCTGGATCGAGAACATCCTCGCCGAGGACAATGTCTCCGATGGCACCGACGCCGGGCTGCGCATGAAGAGCACCAACTTCATGGGTGGCGGCGCGCGCAATGTCACCTTCCGCGATTCGGCGATACGCAACACGGTCAAGCAGGCGTTCATCTTCACCCTTGATTACCACGACCCAAACGCCAAGCTCGACTACCAGCGCTCGACCATCGCCGGGCAGTTCCGGGATGTGCGGGTCAGTGATGTCAGTGTCGAAAACGCGCAACTGGCGGCAATCGAGGTCAAGGGCGACAGCCAGCATGGTGCCTATCACCAGGGCTTGAGCTTCGAACGGGTCCGCTTCAGTGGTCCCGCGCTGGCCAGAATCGATGGTTTGAAGGACTCACGTTTTGACACCATCCGCTTTAGTGAAACCGGCGGCACCAACCCGTGGCAGGTCAAAGACAGCGACGGGCTGGCGTTTCAGGATGTCGAGCCCGCGCCGGCGCAGCCCTGAGCCGATATCTGCTTACTCGCTGTAGAACGCCTGAACCTGCTGCGCCTCGCGCAGGCGCATGCGGCTGTTGCTCAGGTGCAGGAACATCGCCGCGCGCGCGGCATCCACCTGGCGGCTGGCAATCGCGTCGAAGATCTGCTGATGTTCGGCGTTGATCCCGGCCAGGTAGGTGCTGCGGTTGCTCTGCCCGGTGTAAGCGGAGTTCATCCGGGTGCGCGGGATCATCTTGGTGCCCAGGTGTTTCATTATGTCGATCAGGTAATGGTTGCCTGCCGCCTTGGCGATTTTCAGGTGGAACTGAAAATCGGCATTGGTGGTGCTGCCTGACTTCTCCGGCCCCTGCAGCAACGCCTGCAACGCCTGCTGCAACTCCTCCAGCGCTTGCGCCGACGCGCGTTCGGCAGCCATGCCGGCGGCTTGCACTTCAAGGCTCAGGCGGAACTCGAGCAGATCGAGCACATCGGTCAACAGGACGATGGTGGCGGGCCCGACGTTGAAACCTTCGGGCGCCGGCATGTCGAGGACAAAAGTGCCGACACCGTGCTGGGTATCGACCAGACCGGCCGCCTGCATCCGCGACAAGGCTTCGCGCACCACCGAACGGCTGACGCCTTCGCTGGCCATGATGGAGGCTTCGGTGGGCAATTTGTCGCCACGTTTGAGGGTGCCGTCGCGCATGCGCTGAGCGAAGCGTTCGACCAGCGACTCGGCTAGGCGGCGTGGCTTTTGCGGGGCGGTTGAAGTTTGATCCGGCATTGTTCTGCTCGCGTGTGAACAATCGCCATTATAAAGGGTTTCCACGGCAAAGCAGCGGGTATAATGCTGCCATCGTCTGATTTCAATGGATCCAAGCAATGGCCCCTGCTGCCCCTGACCGACGCGTGAGCCTGGCCCAGCAACTGGTACTTGACCTTTCCCGGCAGATCCTCGCCGGCGAGCTGCCGCCGGGTAGCAAACTGCCCACCGAACAGGCGTTCACCGAACAGCGCAAAGTCAGCCGCACGGTGGTCCGCGAAGCGATGTCGCGGTTGCAGGCCGAGGGCCTGGTAGAAACTCGCCGCGGCATCGGCACTTTTGTCGTCGACAGTATGCGACCTGCCCAGTTTCACGAGAGCAAGCCACAGCAGGGCAGTGCCTACGATGTCGTAGCGATCATCGAACTGCGCTTGAGCCTTGAAGTGGAGGCTGCTGCGATCGCCGCCCAGTGCGCGAGCCCTCGTCAGTTGGCGACGATTCGCGCCGCCCTGGACGAAGCCAATGACCTGCAGCAGCTAGGTGCGCAGAGCACCCGTATCGACTTTGAATTCGACTTGCAGATCGCCCTGTGCACCGGCAACAGCTTCTTCATCGATGCCATGAACCATGTCGGCAGCACCTTGATGAGTGCTGCGCCGCCAGCGCGGGCGGTAGAGAGCGAGTTGCGCACGCTGCAAGTGCGCGAACGTGAGCAGATCTACGCTGCGATTGCCCGCAAGGACGCCGACGTAGCGCGTGCAGCCATGCGCCTGCACCTGACCAACCTGCTGCACCACGCGCGGGCTGCGGTACCATCCGCGCAGTGAGTGCAGGGCAGGATCACGGTGTGCCGTTACGCCCATGCGAGCGAAAACCTTCCCGCGTGCTCAACCGCTCGTAGTAAGCGTTGACCGCCGGCAGCCCAGGCTTGGCGTCAATTTCAGCGCAGGCTGGCGAGCACCTCGCGTGCCTTGTCCAATGCCAGTCTGGCGCGGTCATAGGCACTGACGCCTTGCTCCATCAGTTGCCGGGTGGGGATCTCCAGGCTCAGCGGGATACCGCTCGGCAGTGCCCTGAGCAAACCGTGCAGGTCACAATCGCCATCCCCTGGGAAGCGTCGTTCCTGGCGAGCCTGGCGCAGGATCTCGGCCATCTCCGCAGGCCGTGGGCCCACCACGTCGCACAGCTGGGCGTAGCGCAGACGCTGCGGCGCAGTTGCGCTGGCGGCAGCGAGTGCTTGCAGCGACGAGCCTGAGCGATCGAAGTGGAAGGCATCGACCAACACCGCGCCGTTGCTGCGTCCAGCCTGCTCGACGATGTGCCAGGCCTCGGCCAGGTTGCGCACATCGGTCCAGGGCATGAACTCCAGATTGACATGGATACCGAAGGGTAGGGCCAGCTCGCACAGCGCGGCGAAATTGTCGGCCGTGCGCACTGGGTCCGGATCGTTGCCGGCAATCAGCAGGTCGCTTGCTTCAAATTCGGCGCCGGCCTCCAGCACGGGCAGAAACGCCTGCACCTGGGTGTCTGGCTTGAGCCGCAGGATCTCGATATCCAGCACCTTGGTCCCGGTGTCGCGCAGGCGCTGAAGGGTCTGGCGCCGTAGCTGCGCATCGGCTACCAGCGGGAAGTGCTGCTCTTCAGGGGTTGCAGGCTCCAGGCGCAGGCCCACATGGCTATAGCCGGCGCGCGCTGCAACCTCGACCATATCGGGCGGGGACAGCTCAAGTACGGTCAGGGCAGCAAGGGAGAATATCTGGTCGCTCATGCTTGGCTCTCTAATGGTGTAGCGGCGCTGGTCTGGTGTGCACCGGTTAGAATCGAGTTCCAGTTGTAATCAAATTCTTCCCTGAGGACTACCTGAAAAGCGCGCCCAAGCGGCGCTTTCGTTCGATAATCGCCCTCATTAATCCGCTTAACGCTGCCCTTTGATTGACCCTCCTGCATTGCTGGAATAGTTTTCCAACCATAGAAAATCCATTTGGGCTGACTTATGTAGCCCGGGACCAGGAGACCTTGATGAGCAACGTCGCAAGCACCGCAGAACCACCCTACGCAGGCCTCTTCGATCGCGGGCTTGCGGTGCTGGAACTGCTCGCCAGCAGCGCCGAGGGCAGCTCGCTGACGGACATTTCCGAGCAACTGCAGATCCCCCGCAGCGCCACCCACAGGCTGCTGAGCACTTTGTGCGACACCGGCTATGCCCGGCAGGAGCACGAGCGCGGCACTTATGTGCTGACCTCCAAACTGCAGGCGCTGGCGTTTACTCACCTGGCCGCCGACGGCACGATCGATGCTGTGCAACCGGTGCTCAACCGGCTTGCGGCCGAGGTCGGCGAGCTGGTGCGGCTGTCGGTGGTGGACGAGCAGCGCCTGACCTGGGTTGCCCGTGCGCAAGGCGCACGTTCCGGGCTGCGCTATGACCCGGACATGGGCATGGAGGCCAGGCTGTCCTGTTCAGCCAGTGGCTATGCGTGGTTGGCGAGCATGACCGACAAGCAGGCCCTGGCCCTGATTCTCAGGCAGGGCCTGGGGCAAGTGCAGAATTATGGTCCGAACGCACCACAGACGGTGGAAGCGCTGCTGACCAATATTCAGGCCACGCGCGAGCAAGGATACGCGCTGGCTGTACAGACCTTTGCCGACTGGATGTCGGCCATCGCAGTGGCATTGCATCATCCGGTCACCCACGAGGTGATCGGCGTGGTCAGCGTTGCCGGGCCGGTCTTTCGCCTTGGCGAGGCACGGCTGCACCAGATCGCGCCGGCGCTGATCGCCGCGGTGGCAGAGATCCAGCAGTTGATACCAGGCTCGCCAGCCTTGATGAGCCCAGGCCTGACCGCTCTAAGCCTCACTCCGGGGGGCCAGGCATGAGCATGCGACGTCTGGACTGCGACCTGCTGGTGATTGGTTCGGGAGCCTCCGGGCTGGCGGCGGCAGTCACTGCTGCGGCGCAGGGGCTGAAGGTCATTGTTGTAGAGAAACACTCATCCTTTGGCGGCGCTACGGCGTGGTCCGGTGGCTGGTTGTGGGTGCCGGGCAATCCGCTGGCCAAACGCGCCGGTATCCATGACGACCCGCAACAACCACGCACTTACCTCAAACACCAGCTCGGCGACCGCTACAACGCCGAGCGGGTTGATGCGTTTCTCGACAATGCGCCGAAGATGGTCGCGTTTTTTGAAGAGAACACTGCGCTGCAATGGGCCGATGGCAATGGCATCCCGGATATTCACGGGCACTTGCCGGGCGCGGCGACGCAGGGACATCAGGTGATCGCCGCCCCGTATGACGCGCGCGCCATGGGCCCGCTGATCAAGCGCATGCGCAAGACCATGCGCGAGACCTCGTTCATGGGCATGCCGATCATGGCCGGTGCTGACCTGTCGGCATTCCTCAGCATGACCCGCTCGTTCAAGTCACTGCTGCACGTCAGCAAGCGTATGCTCCGGCACCTGCGCGACCTGGCCGTGCATGGCCGGGCCATGCACCTGGTCAATGGCGTGGCACTGGTAGGCCGGCTGGCCAAGTCAGCCGAAGACCTGGGCGTGACGCTGATCGAGTCGGCGCCGGCGCAGCGCTTGCTGCAGGAGCAGGGCAGAGTGATCGGCGCGCTGGTCGAGACGCCTGCTGGGCCCACCGAGATTCATGCGCGGTGCGGGGTGGTGCTGGCTGCCGGTGGCTTCCCCAACGATCTGCAGCGCCGGCAAGCGCTGTTCCCGCGCACATCGGCCCCTGAAGATCACCTGGCCCTGCCGCCGGTTCAGTGCAGCGGCGATGGTATTTCGCTGGGCGAGGCGGTTGGTGGCGTGCTCGAACTCGACGTTGCTTCAGCGGCGGCCTGGGCGCCGGTGTCGCTGGTGCGCCATGCGGACGGCAGCAGCGGCCACTTCCCGCATATCATCGACCGGGCCAAGCCGGGATTGATCGGCGTGCTGTCCAACGGCAAGCGCTTCGTCAACGAGGCTGACGGTTACTACGACTACACCGCAGCCATGGTGGCTGCCGCGCCAGCAGGTGAGGAGGTTGCGTCCTGGCTGATTTGCGATCATCGCTTCCAGCGCCGCTTCGGTCTTGGCTATTCGCGGCCGTTCCCACTGCCGGTTGGGCCGTCGGTGCGCAGCGGCTATCTGCAACGCTGCGCCACCCTCGAGGGGCTGGCGAAAGCCTGCGGGATCGACCCGGCAGGCTTGCTCGAAACCGTGCGCAGCTTCAATGAACATGCCTGCAAGGGTG
Source organism: Pseudomonas sp. EZ-C24 (assembly GCF_014525325.1). NCBI lineage: Bacteria > Pseudomonadati > Pseudomonadota > Gammaproteobacteria > Pseudomonadales > Pseudomonadaceae > Pseudomonas > Pseudomonas sp. EZ-C24. Next base: position 206,246 of record NZ_JACDIU010000013.1, read on the forward strand.
AGGACCCGGAGTTTGGCCGTGGGCTTAGTGCCTATAACCGCAAGCAGGGTGACCCGCTGGTGACAAAGGGCAACCCGTGCGTGGCACCGATCGAGCATGGCCCGTTCTATGCGGTCAAGGTCCGCCCTGGCAGCTTCGGCACCTTTGCCGGGTTGAAAACCAACGGCAACGCGCAGGTGCTGAACAGCGCAGGCGTGGCTATTGCAGGTCTGTATGCAGTGGGCAGTGATATGGCCAGCATCATGGGCGGCATGTATCCGTCAGGCGGGATCAACCTCGGGCCGGCCATGACCTTCGGTTACGTCGCAGGTCTGCATGCTGCGCAGAGCAGATGATGGTGCTGAGTCATACGAGGCGAACCAATTGAGCTACAACTGACTCAATAGGCCATCTACATGATGGGTTTTTGCCATGATTGATTCAGCCGCTTCATTCACCGATTTGCTGCAAGCTGGAGGGGCCTGTGCCAGGCTCCGCTAAGCTTCGCGCCCGCGCCACGGTCATTTGCCTGCGTGAAGGCAATGTGCTGCTGGTACGCAAGTCGGGAGGCAAATGGAATTTTCCTGGCGGCGCGATCGAGCAGGGCGAGCTACCGGTTCAGGCGGCTGCAAGGGAGATGAGCGAGGAGACTGGGCTCGACTGCGAAGCACTGCTGGAGTTATGCACCCTGGAAGAGGGCAGCGTGCTCCATCACATCTTTACCACGCAACTGTTCCAGGGTGCCAAACCCGCACCCGGCAACGAGATTGTCGCCTGCAAATGGGTCAAGCGCGTTGCGCTTAAAAAGACTCAACTCAGCCCCAGCGCTTCAGCCTTGATGGCCCGTGCGCTGCCTGCCCTGATGGCCTGATTGGCTCAAGCGCAGGCGGTTTCGTTGCGCCTGGCGCATTCCGCCTGGGCGTCTGCGCGCTTGGCGTAGGTGGGGGGCAAACGCAACTTGGCGACAGTGTCATACAAGTCAAAGCCGTTGCACGACGGCGCGGTACAAAATCCTACCGCTCTGCGGTAGTGATATTCCTTGATCGGTAAAGCCGAAACCACGACGAAACGTGCGCGCATGCTGGTGCCTCCGATGGCAATACCAAACTATTAGTCATATTGGGGGTACTAAGCAAGCAGACTAATACTAGGCCG
>NZ_JACDIU010000015.1:0-257375 GCF_014525325.1 Pseudomonas sp. EZ-C24
GGGCCGCACAGCGGCCCCGGTACTCAGGCGGTAGCTTCGAGGAAATCCTGGGCGAAGCGCTGCAGCACCCCGCCCGCTTCGTAGATGGAAACCTCTTCGGCGGTATCCAGGCGGCAGGTCACCGGTACCTCGAGGCGCTCGCCGTTGCGGCGGGTGACCACCAGGGTGAGGGTCGCCCGCGGGGTGCGCCGGCCGAGCACGTCGTAGCTTTCGCTGCCATCGAGGCCGAGGGTGTTGCGGTCGGTGCCGGCCTGGAACTCCAGCGGCAACACCCCCATACCGACCAGATTGGTGCGGTGAATGCGCTCGAAGCCTTCGGCAACGATCGCCTCGACCCCGGCCAGGCGCACGCCCTTGGCCGCCCAGTCGCGTGACGAGCCTTGGCCGTAATCCGCACCGGCAACGATGATCAGCGGCTGCTTGCGCTGCATGTAGGTTTCGATCGCTTCCCACATGCGCACCACCTGCCCTTCCGGCTCAAGCCGCGCCAGCGAACCCTGCTGCACGCTGCCATCGGCCTTGCGCACCATTTCGTTGAACAGCTTGGGGTTGGCAAAGGTGGCGCGCTGGGCAGTCAGGTGATCGCCGCGGTGGGTTGCGTAGGAATTGAAGTCTTCCTCGGGCAGGCCCATCTTCGCCAGGTATTCACCGGCGGCGCTGTCGAGCATGATCGCATTCGACGGCGACAGGTGATCAGTGGTGATGTTGTCCGGCAGCACCGCCAGCGGGCGCATGCCGCGCAGGCTGCGCTCACCGGCCAGGGCGCCTTCCCAGTACGGCGGGCGACGAATGTAGGTGCTCATCGGGCGCCAGTCGTACAGCGGCGGGACCTTGGGCCCGGTGTCTTCTTCGATGGCGAACATCGGGATGTACACACTGCGGAACTGCTCGGGCTTGACCGCGGCACCGACCACGGCATCGATTTCGGCATCGCTGGGCCAGATGTCCTTGAGGCGGATTTCCTTGCCGTCGACCACACCCAGCACATCCTTCTCGATATCGAAGCGAATGGTCCCGGCAATGGCGTAGGCCACCACCAGCGGCGGCGAGGCGAGGAACGCCTGCTTGGCGTACGGGTGGATGCGCCCGTCGAAGTTGCGGTTGCCCGACAACACCGCGGTGGCGTACAGGTCGCGGTCGATGATCTCCTGCTGGATAACCGGATCGAGCGCGCCAGACATACCGTTGCAGGTGGTGCAGGCGAAGGCGACGATGCCAAAGCCCAGTTGCTCCAGCTCATGTTCGAGCCCGGCTTCCTGCAGGTACAGCTTGACCGCCTTGGAACCCGGCGCCAGCGACGACTTGACCCACGGCTTGCGGGTCAGCCCAAGGCGGTTGGCGTTGCGGGCGATCAAGCCGGCGGCGATCACGTTGCGCGGGTTGCTGGTATTGGTGCAGCTGGTGATGGCAGCGATGATCACGGCGCCGTCCGGCATCTGCCCGGGCACATCCTGCCAGGCCCCGGCGATGCCCTTGGCGGCCAGCTCGCTGGTGGCCACGCGGGCATGCGGGTTGGATGGCCCGGCCATGTTGCGCACCACGCTCGACAGGTCGAAGCTGAGGACACGCTCGTAAACCGCGTCGACCAGGCTGTCGGCCCAGAGGCCGGCGACTTTGGCGTAGTTCTCGACCAGTTGCACCTGCTGCTCTTCGCGGCCGGTCAGGCGCAGGTAGTCGATGGTCTGCTGGTCGATGGCGAACATCGCCGCAGTGGCACCGTATTCCGGAGCCATGTTGGAGATGGTGGCGCGGTCGCCCAAGGTCAGCGCGCGGGCGCCCTCACCGTAGAACTCCAGATAGGCGCCGACTACCTTCTGCTTGCGCAGAAACTCGGTCAGGGCCAGGACCAGGTCGGTGGCGGTGATGTTCGGCTGCAGGCGGCCGGTCAGCTCGACGCCGACGATTTCCGGCAGGCGCATCCACGAGGCGCGACCGAGCATGACGTTCTCGGCTTCAAGGCCGCCCACACCAATGGCGATGACGCCCAGTGCATCGACATGCGGGGTGTGGCTGTCGGTGCCGACGCAGGTGTCCGGGTAGGCTACGCCGCGCTCGCTGTGGATCACCGGCGACATCTTCTCCAGGTTGATCTGGTGCATGATGCCGTTGCCGGGCTGGATCACATCAACGTTCTTGAAGGCTTTCTTGGTCCAGTTGATGAAATGAAAGCGGTCTTCGTTGCGCCGGTCTTCGATGGCGCGGTTGCGCTCGAAAGCCTGCGGATCGTAGCCACCGCACTCGACGGCCAGGGAGTGGTCGACGATCAGTTGCACGGGCACTACCGGGTTGACCTGGGCCGGGTCGCCGCCCTTGTCGGCGATCGCGTCGCGCAGGCCTGCCAGGTCGACCAGGGCGGTCTGGCCAAGAATGTCGTGGCACACCACCCGCGCCGGGAACCAGGGGAAGTCGAGATCGCGTTTGCGTTCGATCAACTGCTCCAGCGAGGCATTGAGGGTGGCTGGGTCACAGCGGCGCACCAGGTTTTCGGCCAGTACGCGGGAGGTGTACGGCAGACCTGCGTAGGCGCCGGGCTTGATCGCCTCGACCGCTGCGCGGGCATCGAAATAGTCCAGGCCGGAGCCTGGCAGGGCCTTGCGGAAGGTGCTGTTCATATAGTTATCAGGCTCACGGTATTGGTTGGTAAAGCTGGGGGCGCTGAGCGCCCCTTTCGCGACGCAAGGCCGCTCCTACAAAAGCACCGCAGTCCACTGTAGGAGCGCCCTTGTGTCGCGATAGGGCTGCAGAGCAGCCCCCGACACCCGCAGCCTCAACGCTGCTCTATCGGCACATACTCACGCTGCTCGACCCCGACATACTCCGCACTCGGGCGAATGATCCGGTTGTTGGCACGCTGCTCGAACACATGCGCCGCCCAGCCGGTCAGCCGCGAGCAGACGAAGATCGGCGTGAACAGCTCGGTCGGAATGCCCATGAAGTGATACGCCGAGGCATGGTAGAAGTCGGCGTTGGGGAACAGCTTCTTCTGCTCCCACATGGTCTTGTCGATCGCTTCGGAAACCGGATACAGCACGGTGTCACCGGCTTCATCAGCGAGCTGTTTGGCCCAGCCCTTGATCACCTCGTTGCGCGGGTCGGACTCTTTGTAGATCGCATGGCCAAAGCCCATGATCTTGTCCTTGCGCTCGAGCATCTGCAGCAGCTCGGCGGTCGCTTCCTGCGGGCTCTGGAAGCGCTCGATCAAGGCCATCGCCGCTTCGTTGGCGCCGCCATGCAGGGGGCCGCGCAGCGAGCCGATCGCCGCGGTAACGCAGGAATACAGGTCAGACAAGGTCGAGGCGCAGACCCGGGCGGTAAAGGTCGAAGCGTTGAACTCATGCTCGGCGTACAGAATCAGCGAGACGTTCATCACCTTCACATGCAGTTCGCTCGGCTTCTTGCCGTGCAGCAGTTGCAGGAAGTGCCCGCCGAGGGTGTCTTCATCGCTGTTGCAGTCGATGCGCACGCCATGGTGGCTGAAGCGGTACCAGTAGCACATGATCGCCGGGAACAGCGCGAGCAGGCGATCGGTCTTGTCCTGTTGGGTGTCGAAGGTCAGCTCCGGCTCAAGCGTGCCGAGCATCGAGCAGCCGGTGCGCATGACGTCCATCGGGTGGGTATCACGGGGAATGCGCTCAAGCACCTCCTTGAGCGCCTGGGGCAGATCACGCATGCCCTTGAGCTTGCGCTTGTAGTCGTTGACTTCGGCTTTGCTGGGCAGCTCGCCATACAGCAGCAGGTAGGCGACCTCTTCAAATTCGGCATGCTTTGCCAGGTCGCGCACGTCGTAACCACGGTAGGTCAGGCCGGCACCGGCCTGGCCAACGGTCGACAGCGCGGTTTGGCCGGCCACCTGGCCACGCAGGCCTGCGCCACTGAGTACTTTTGCTTCGGCCATGGGGCTTCTCCTTTATTGAACTTGTTATGGAATTGCTGGCTAATCCGGGCGACTGCTAACTGAGTGTCAGCCTTTTTTCTGGGCAAACAGCGCATCGAGGCTCTGCTCGAAGGCGTGGTAGCCGATGGCATCGTAGAGCTCCATGCGAGTCTGCATGGTGTCGATGACGTTTTGCTGAGTGCCATCGCGGCGCAGTGCGGTGTAGACGTTTTCCGCTGCTTTGTTCATGGCGCGGAACGCCGACAGCGGGTACAGCACCAGCGACACGTCGACCGCTGCCAGCTGTTCGGTGGTGTACAGCGGGGTAGCGCCGAACTCGGTGATGTTGGCCAGGATCGGCGCCTGCACGCGCTCGGCAAAGGTCTTGTACATTGCCAGTTCAGTGATCGCCTCGGGGAAGATCATGTCAGCCCCCGCCTCGACACAGGCGGCGGCGCGGTCCAGCGCGGCGTTGAGGCCCTCTACTGCCAGCGCGTCAGTGCGCGCCATGATCACGAAGCTGTCGTCCAGGCGCGCATCGACGGCGGCCTTGATCCGGTCGACCATCTCCTGCTGGGTGACGATCTCCTTGTTAGGCCGGTGGCCGCAACGCTTGGCCCCAACCTGGTCTTCGATATGAATGGCCGCGGCGCCGAACTTGTTCATCGAACGCACGGTGCGCGCCACGTTGAATGCCGAAGCGCCAAAGCCGGTGTCGACATCCACCAGCAACGGCAGGTCGCAGACGTCGGTGATGCGCCGCACGTCGGTGAGTACGTCATCCAGACCGGTGATACCCAGGTCTGGCAGGCCAAGCGAGCCGGCGGCGACGCCACCACCGGACAGGTAGATGGCCTTGAACCCGGCGCGTTTGGCCAGCAACGCGTGGTTGGCGTTGATCGCGCCGACCACCTGCAAAGGATGTTCAGCGGCAACCGCGTCGCGGAAACGTTGGCCTGGCGTGCTCTTCACAGTCATGACTCACCTCGTGGGCTGTTGTTGTCTACGCCTTCATAGTGGCGCGCGATATTGCGTTTGGAGGCGCCGATATGGCGGCGCATCAGCAGTTCGGCCAGCTCGCCGTCGCGGTCGGCAATCGCATCGAGGATACGGTGATGCTCGGCGAAGGCCTGATGCGGGCGGTTAGGCGTGGCGGAAAACTGGATGCGGTACATGCGCACCAGCTGGTACAGCTCGCCGCAGAGCATCTGCACCAGGGTCTGGTTGCCGCTGCCCTGAATGATGCGGTAGTGGAAGTCATAGTCGCCTTCCTGCTGGTAGTAGCCCACCCCGGCCTGGAACGCGGCATCACGCTCGTGGGTGTCGAGCACCCGGCGCAGTTCGTCGATCTCGGCCGCACTCATGCGCTCGGCGGCCAGCCGACAGGCCATGCCCTCGAGCGATTCGCGGATCTCGTACAGTTCGATCAGTTCGGCGTGGCTCAGCGATACCACGCGAGCACCAACATGCGGCACCCGCACCAGCAAGCGCTGGCCTTCGAGGCGGTGGATGGCCTCGCGCAATGGGCCCCGGCTGATGCCGTAGGTGCGCGCCAGCTCCGGCTCGGAGATCTTGCTGCCTGGGGCGATTTCGCCTTTGACGATGGCAGCCTGGATACGCCGGAAGACGTTTTCCGAAAGCGTCTCGCTTTCTTCCACTATGGTCGGCGGGGCTTGGCTGAGGTCCAGCATATTGTCGACACCTTGAACTTCAATAGCCACAAAACTAGCTAAACAGACTTGAATAGTCAAAGCCAAAATGCACATTGTCGACAATCGTCTAACGGCGAACTTAAAGCGCGCCAGCACTGTCAGATTGCGACGCGCTGGCGTCAAGACGTCGCCGTGGTAGAATGCCGCGCTTCCCTGAGGGGGCATCAACAGTCCGCCTGTCGTCGCATGTCATTTGTGTAGTCATTTGTATAAGTGTCGACAGATCAAAAGGATGCTTGGCCAGTCGCCTTGCCCTGAACCCAGCACAGCACCGCGCCAGGATTTATGAGACTTACACCCGTTCTATTGTTGTTCTGCCTTGCCCTGCTGCCGACCTTCGGCCACGCAGCCGAGAAGACCGTGTACGGCCTGAACGAGTACGCCCACTTGAATGACCTCGACCTCGAGGTTGCGGCCAAGCTCGATACTGGCGCCAAGACAGCCTCGCTGAGTGCCCGTGATATCAAGCGTTTCAAGCGCAACGGCGAGAGCTGGGTGCGCTTCTACCTGGCCATCGATAGCGCTCACTCGCACCCGATCGAGCGGCCACTGGCCCGGGTCAGCAAGATCAAGCGGCGTGCCGGTGATTACAATGCCGACGAAGGCAAGGCCTACACTGCCCGCCCGGTTATCGAATTGAACATTTGCATGGGCCGAGCCCTGCGCACCATCGAAGTCAACCTTACCGATCGCAGCACGTTCCAGTTCCCGCTGCTGATCGGCTCCGAGGCCTTGAAAGACTTCGACGCGCTGGTCGACCCCAGCCTCAAATACGCGGCCGGCAAACCTGCCTGTGCCACCGACGCTCCCAAAGCAGAGTAATCCCGATGCGCTCTCTCACCCTTCACCTCAAAGTCCTCATCACCGTGCTGGTGTTGCTGGGCGTGGCGGTCACGGCCTATCAGATCTTCTTCCTCGGCATCCCGATGACCGAAGACGAAACCGACGACTTGTGGAACATCGACGCCAAGGTCGAGTTCGTCGCCAGTGCCAAGGATCCAGTCAAGGTGCAGATGTTCGTGCCGCCGCTGAGCCGCGATTACGTCAGCCTCAACGAGAGCTTCATCTCCAACAACTACGGCGTCAGCGTCAACCGCGCCGATGGCAACCGCAAGGTGACCTGGTCGGCGCGCCGCGCCAATGGCAATCAGACCCTGTACTACCGCCTGGTGCTGACTAAGCGCTACAGCAACGAGAAGATCGCCATCAAAGGCCCGACCTTCCGTGACAGCAAAGCTGTCGAGGGGCCTGAGAAGATTGCTGCCGAAGCGTTGATGGCGCCGATTCGCCAGCACTCGGCCGACGTCGAAACCTTTGTCGGCGAGACCATCAAGCGGGTCAACAACCTCAACGACGACAACGTCAAGCTGCTGTTGGCCGGCGACACCTCGGCCATGAACAAGGCCAAGGTCATCGACCTGCTGCTGTCCATCGCCCACGTACCGATGGAAAAGGTCCACACGATTCGCCTGATTGCCGACACCCCGCAATCGCCTGAACTGTGGCTGCGCAGCTTCAACGGCAACGACTGGCTGTACTTCAACCCGGACACCGGCGAGCAAGGCCTGCCCAGCGATCGCCTGCTGTGGTGGACCGGCGATGACAACCTGATCACCGTCGATGGCGGCAAGAAGGCCAACGTCACCTTCAGCATGAACAACAGCGAGATGAATGCCATCCGCCTGGCCAAGCTGACCGACGAGAACACCGACGCCGACTTCCTCGAATACTCGCTGTACAGCCTGCCGCTGCAAACCCAGCAGACGTTCATGATCATGGTCATGATCCCGATTGGCGTGCTGGTGATCCTGGTGCTGCGCAACCTGATCGGCCTCCAGACCCTGGGTACTTTTACCCCGGTGCTGATCGCCCTGGCCTTCCGCGAGACTCAGCTGGGCTTCGGCATCATCCTGTTTACCGTGATTACCGCCCTGGGCCTGTCGTTGCGCTCATACCTTGAGCACCTCAAGTTGCAGATGCTGCCGCGGCTGTCGGTGGTGCTGACCTTTGTCGTGGTATTGATCGCTGCCATCAGCCTGTTCAGCCACAAGCTGGGGCTTGAGCGCGGCCTGTCGGTGGCGCTGTTCCCGATGGTGATTTTGACCATGACTATCGAACGCCTGTCGATTACCTGGGAAGAACGTGGCGGTGGCCATGCCATGAAAGTTGCCATCGGCACCCTGTTCGCCGCCTCGCTGGCGCACCTGCTGATGATGGTGCCGGAGCTGGTGTACTTCGTCTTCACCTTCCCTGCGGTGCTGTTGATTCTGGTGGGCTTCATGCTGGCGATGGGTCGCTACCGCGGCTACCGCCTGACCGAGCTGGTGCGCTTCAAGGCATTCCTGAAGAAGGCTGACGCCTGATGTTCGGACTGATCAAGACGTGGAAAGCCCTGGAGGCCCGGGGCATCATGGGTATCAATCGGCGCAACGCGGACTACGTCCTCAAGTACAACAAGCGCAACCTGTACCCGATCGTCGACGACAAGATCATCACCAAGGAACGCGCCATCGCGGCCGGCATCCATGTGCCGGAAATGTATGGCGTGATCGAGACCGAAAAGCAGATCGACAAGCTGCACGAGATCATCGGCGGGCGTAGTGACTTCGTCATCAAGCCCGCTCAGGGCGCGGGCGGTGACGGCATCCTGGTCATCGCCGACCGCTTCGAGGACCGCTACCGCACAGTGTCGGGCAAGATCATGAGCCACGAGGAAATCGAACACCAGGTGTCGAGCATCCTCACGGGCTTGTACTCGCTTGGCGGCCACCGTGACCGGGCGCTGATCGAGTACCGGGTAACGCCGGACCAGATCTTCAAGAGCATCAGTTACGAAGGCGTGCCTGACATCCGCATCATCGTCCTGATGGGCTACCCGGTGATGGCCATGCTGCGCCTGCCTACCCGCCAGTCGGGCGGCAAGGCCAACCTGCACCAGGGCGCCATCGGCGTCGGTGTCGACCTCGCCACCGGCGTCACCCTGCGCGGTACCTGGCTGAACAACATCATCAGCAAGCACCCGGACACCACCAACTCGGTAGACGGCGTGCAGTTGCCCAACTGGGACGGTTTCATGAAGCTCGCCGCCGGCTGCTACGAGCTGTGCGGGCTGGGTTACATCGGCGTCGACATGGTGCTGGATCAGGACAAGGGGCCGTTGATTCTCGAGCTCAACGCCCGCCCGGGCCTGAATATCCAGATCGCCAACGACTGCGGCCTGACCCAGCGTACCCATGCCATCGAAGCGCATATCGAAGCGCTGGCCAAAGACGGCATCAGCGAAGATGCCGAGCAGCGCGTGCGGGTTGCGCAAAGCTTGTTTGGCCACGTCCCTTCGCACAACTGAGTAGTGCCTGCGCATGGGGCTGCGAGCAGCTCCACTGCGCTACCCAGGCTGCGGATGTCGCAGCCGGGACTAGGCCGCTCGGCATCAGCAGCCTACAATCGCCTCCTCGTTTTTTCAGCGCTGTTCATTCGCATGCCGACCTGTACGCTTCACCCCCTGCCCTATCAGGCCGACCCGGCCGTGTGGTTCGCTCGCCTGCGCCAGGCGCCGGGCGCGATCCTGCTGGACAGCGCCCGCCCCGGTGCTGAGCGCGGCCGCTACGATCTGCTCAGCGCCTGGCCAGTCGAGCAGCTGCAAATCCAAGCCGATGAAGATGGCCGGGCGTATCTGCAACGGCTGCGCGCCAGCCTCAGCCGGCTAGGCCGCGCCGAGCTGCCGGACGACGTCGAACTGCCCTTCGCTGGCGGCCTGATCGGCTACCTCAGCTATGATTTTGGCCGCCGCCTCGAGCAGCTACCGAACCAGGCTCGCGACGACCTCGGCCTGGCTGACGCGCAACTGGGTTTGTACGCCTGGGCCTTGGTCAGCGATCACCTGCTGGGCACCAGCCAACTGGTGTTTCATCCAAGCCTTGCGCCAGGCGAGCAGCAGCGGCTGATCGCGCTGTTCAGCACCGCGGCCGAGGCTGCGCCCGGCACGTTCAGCCTGCTCGCGCCGATGCGCGGCGATCTGCAGCCCGACGACTATCGCCAGGCGTTTGATCGCGTGCAGCAGTACATCAAAGCCGGCGACTGCTACCAGATCAACCTGACCCAACGTTTTCGTGCGCCCTGCCAGGGTGACCCGTGGGCCGCTTATCAAGCGCTGCGCAAGGCTTGCCCTACGCCGTTCTCTGGCTACCAGCAGTTGGCAGATGGCAGTGCCCTGCTGAGCTTCTCGCCGGAACGGTTTGTGCGAGTGAGCCAGGGCGAAGTGGAAACCCGCCCGATCAAGGGCACCCGGCCGCGCTCCAGCGACCCGACGGAAGACGCACGCAACGCCGCCGAGCTGCTTGCCAGCAGCAAGGACCGCTCAGAGAATCTGATGATCGTCGACTTGCTGCGCAACGACCTGGGGCGCACCTGCGAGACCGGTACGGTCAAGGTACCCGAGCTGTTCAGCCTGGAGAGCTACCCCAACGTGCACCACCTGGTCAGCAGCATCACTGGCCGCCTGGCCGCAGGCAAGGACTCGCTCGACCTGCTCGGCGATAGTTTCCCTGGCGGCTCGATCACTGGCGCACCGAAGATCCGCGCCATGCAGATCATCGACGAACTGGAACCCACCCGCCGCGCACTGTACTGCGGCTCGCTGCTGTACATCGATGTACGCGGCGAAATGGACAGCTCGATCGCCATTCGCAGCGTGCTGATCAAGGATGGTCAGGCCTGCTGCTGGGGCGGCGGCGCGGTGGTGGCAGACTCGCACTGGGAGGCGGAATACGAAGAATCGATCGCCAAGGTGCGGGTATTGCTGCAGACCCTGCAAAGGCTCTGAGCTGCGGCGCGGGGCATCACAAGCGGTCCGTCCTGCCAATTTTTGTTACCATTTGCCGACTACGAGCGCACAGCGCCATAAACCCGATGGAAACCGCCTGATGAGCCAAGCCTTCGACGTTGCCACCCTGGCTGCAAGTTACGCCAGCAAGTCCCCCCAGGACATTCTCAAACTCGCCTTCGAGCACTTTGGCGATGACCTGTGGATCTCTTTCAGCGGCGCCGAAGACGTGGTGCTGGTGGACATGGCCTGGAAGCTCAACAAGCAGGTCAAGGTGTTCAGCCTGGACACCGGTCGGCTGCACCCGGAGACCTACCGCTTTATCGATCAGGTCCGCGAGCAGTACAACCTGCCGATCGAAATCCTCAGCCCCGACCAGGCCAAGCTCGAGCCGCTGGTCAAAGAGAAAGGCCTGTTCAGTTTCTACAAGGACGGCCATGGCGAGTGCTGCGGGATTCGCAAGATCGAACCGCTGCGCCGCAAGCTGGCCACAGTCAGCGCCTGGGCCACTGGCCAGCGTCGCGACCAGAGCCCTGGCACCCGCAGCCAGGTTGCCGCACTGGAAATCGACACCGCGTTTTCAACGCCCGAGCACACCCTGTACAAGTTCAATCCGCTGGCGCAGATGAGCAGTGAAGAAGTGTGGGGTTATATCCGCATGCTCGAGCTGCCGTACAACAGCCTGCATGAGCGCGGCTTCATCAGCATTGGTTGCGAGCCGTGCACACGGCCGGTACTGCCCAATCAGCATGAGCGCGAAGGCCGCTGGTGGTGGGAAGAGGCAACGCAGAAGGAGTGTGGGTTGCATGCGGGGAATATCATTTCCAAGGCGTAGTGCACGGCGCCTGGATCGGGGCTGCTTGGCAGCCCCTGATAGCGCAGATCAATGCACCGGCAGCTCAACCCCGTTGAACAGCTCTTCAAGCTCTTGCTTGTTATGGCACTGAATCGCCTTGGCCATCACTTCACGGGTCAGGTGCGGGGCGAACTTCTCGATGAAGTCGCACATGAAGCCACGCAGGAAGGTCCCGCGGCGGAAACCGATCTTGGTCACGCTGGCTTCGAACAGCTCGCTGGCATCCAGTGCCACCAGGTCGCTGTCGAGCTTGGCATCGACCGCCATGCCAGCCACGATGCCCACACCCAACCCCAGGCGCACGTAAGTCTTGATCACGTCGGCATCGGCTGCGGTGAACACCACTTTCGGGGTGAGGCCGCGATGGTTGAACGCCTCGTCCAGCTTGGAGCGGCCAGTGAATCCAAACACGTAGGTCACGATCGGGTATTCGGCAACCGCTTCCAGGGTCAGCTTCGGCAGCTTGGCCAGCGGATGTCCCTGCGGCACCACCACGCAGCGGTTCCACTTGTAGCAAGGCATCATGATCAGATCGCCGAACAGCTCCAGCGCCTCGGTGGCGATGGCGAAATCGACGGTACCGTCAGCGGCCATTTCAGCGATCTGCATCGGCGAGCCCTGGTGCATGTGCAGGGACACATCCGGATATTGCTTGATGAAGCTGCTGATCACCGGCGGGAGCGCGTAACGCGCCTGGGTGTGGGTCGTGGCGATCGACAGCGTGCCCTTTTTCTCGTTGGAGAATTCCTGAGCGATCTGCTTGATGCTTTCAACCTTGCGCAGGATCTCGCCAGCGGTGTTGATGATGCGCTCGCCGGCTGGAGTAACGCGGGTCAGGTGCTTGCCGCTGCGTGCAAAAACTTCGACGCCCAACTCATCCTCGAGCAGACGGATTTGCTTGCTGATCCCCGGCTGCGAGGTATACAGGCTCTGCGCTGTTGCGGAGACGTTGAGGTCGTGGTGCGCCACTTCCCAGATGTAGCGCAGTTGTTGAAGCTTCATAGGTTTCCCTCGGTTCTGCGGTAAGTCACCAGCAGCAGGCAGCGACGATATATAACTATATTAGTGGCTAATGTAATAAATCTAGAACTATTTTGTTACATGAGCAGGAAATGTCCTACGCCGCATTTCACAATTTCCTACGCCCCAGATGCTGGGCCAGAGGCACCATGTAGACCGGCACCGACGACAACTGCAACAGCCGCACCGCTGTTCGCCCGATGGGCACATCGACCCCTGCCCCATGGGTATGGCTACCGAAGATCAGCAGGTCAACGCTCAAGCGCTGGGCCTGCTCGAGAATGACCTGCGCAGGGTCGCCCTGGCGCACCCTTACCGCCTGAATCACCGCCAGGTCGGCGTCCTCGCCGAGCTCCTCACGAAAACTGGCCAGCACCTTCTGCTCGATGTTGGCCATGACCGTGTTGACGCCCTGACTGTGCAACTGATCCAGGGTTTGCTCATCCAGATAACTCTGTAGCAACGACTCGGCAAACTGGCCCATCGGCTCGACTGCATGAATCACATAAAGCTGCGCATTGAAGGTTCGCGCCAGCGCCAGGGCATGCTGCATGACAAACGGCGCATAAACCCCAAGGTCGGTGGCGTACAGCATGGAACGAATCATTCGGCCTCCTGCCCTGCCGCCAAGGCAGAGCAACTTCAGCTTAGCAGCGCCGTGCCCGGACGCCGTGCCGTCCAGCTACGCCGCTGCCATAGTTGCCCGCGCATGCCGCTATCTTGTGGCACCAGCTGTCATCTGATTGCACTCGCACCCTTTATTACCTGGGCTCAGCCCATTGTCGCGACCCCTGTAACGCGCTAAGGTTCGGCCTCCCCGCTGCGAACAATCTGCTGCTGGGCCGCACGGGGATTGTTGGCGGCCGGCACCCGTGACCTGACGAGTAACACGATGGCTGATTTACCGATCGATGACCTAAACGTTGCCTCCAACGAGACCTTGATCACCCCTGATCAGCTCAAGAAGGAAATCCCTCTCAGCGCCAAGGCCCTGCAGACCGTTACTGCCGGCCGCGAAGTGGTGCGCAATATTCTCGACGGCAAGGACCACCGCCTGTTCGTGGTGATCGGCCCCTGCTCGATTCACGACATCAAAGCCGCCCACGAATACGCCGAACGCCTCAAGGTGCTCGCTGCTGAAGTCTCCGACACCTTGTACCTGGTGATGCGCGTGTACTTCGAGAAGCCGCGTACCACTGTCGGCTGGAAAGGCCTGATCAACGACCCGTACCTGGATGACTCGTTCAAGATCCAGGATGGTCTGCACATTGGCCGCAAGCTGCTGCTGGACCTCGCGGAAATGGGCCTGCCAACGGCTACCGAAGCGCTCGACCCGATCTCGCCGCAGTACCTGCAGGATTTGATCAGTTGGTCGGCGATCGGCGCACGCACCACCGAATCCCAGACCCACCGCGAAATGGCCTCGGGCCTGTCTTCGGCAGTCGGCTTCAAGAACGGCACCGATGGCGGCCTGACCGTGGCCATCAACGCCCTGCAGTCGGTCTCCAAGCCGCACCGCTTCCTTGGCATCAACCAGGAAGGCGGCGTGTCCATCGTCACCACCAAAGGCAACGCCTATGGTCACGTGGTGCTGCGTGGTGGCAATGGCAAGCCCAACTACGACTCGGTCAGCGTTGCGCTGTGCGAGCAGGATCTGGCCAAGGCCAAGATCAAGGCCAATATCATGGTCGACTGCAGCCACGCCAACTCCAACAAGGACCCGGCACTGCAGCCACTGGTCATGGAAAACGTCGCCAACCAGATCCTTGAGGGCAACCAGTCGATCATCGGCCTGATGGTCGAGAGCCACCTGAACTGGGGCTGCCAGTCAATTCCCAAAGACCTCGCCGACCTGCAGTACGGTGTTTCGGTGACCGACTCGTGCATTGACTGGAGCGCGACCGAGAAGGCAGTGCGCAGCATGCACAGCAAGCTCAAGGATGTGCTGCCGCAGCGTAAACGCGGCTGACGCCAGACAGCAAAACGCCGGGCATTGCCCGGCGTTTTTGTGTCCGCAGTCAGCGACTCAAGCCTTGCTCGAGTGGCGCTGCTGACGCTCCATGTAGCGCTCGACATACGAGCAGGACGGGATGACCGTATAGCCCATCTGTTCGGCATACTGCAGTGCCTGCTGGGTCAGCGCCGCTGCGATACCGCGACCGCGCAGGGCGTTGGGTACGAAGGTACGGTAGATATCCAGCGTTTGCTTACCCAGATCCATGTAGGTGAGGTAGGCACGATGACCGTCCACATTGGTCTCGAACTGATGACCGGCCTGGTCATGGTGGATGGTCAGCGCTTCGCTCATCACTACTCCTCGCAGGTCTCGTCGGCAGACCCATACCTTACCCGATTGATGTATCCGGCGGAGAAACTCTACGCCCCCTCATGCCCCCTTCGACCACAGGGTTCCCTGCACGTTCGGCATTTCTGGCACCTACAAATAGTAGGCGCCCGTGGCAGGATTGCTCAAGTTTTCAGCGCGCTTAGTCAGCGATGAGCAAACAGCGGTACACACCGCTGGCTCACTCACAAGAGCATCCGGATGATGTTCTGGTATGACGCTGAAAGACCGCTGAAGTCACCTTTAGTTCAACAAAAAAGTTCTGGTGCTACAAGTGCTTGCATGCGCCGGAGGCCATGTTGGGGAAAACCCCGAGATGCGCCGCCAAGCCCCTATAAAGCGGCATTTTTTTCACAGTTCTTGCGCTCCGTCAGTTTACTTACTACAAGTAATGGGTACTATGTACGCCGGCCAGTTTCTCTTTTTTGAGAGATGGCTCTTTTGACTAGAAGATCCTTGAAGGGGAACACGATGAACAACGTTCTGAAATTCTCTGCTCTCGCCCTGGCCGCTGTTCTGGCTACCGGTTGCAGCAGCGTATCCAAAGAAACCGAAGCTCGCCTGACTGCTACCGAAGACGCAGCCGCTCGCGCTCAAGCCCGTGCCGATGAAGCCTACCGTAAGGCTGACGACGCTCTGGCTGCTGCTCAGAAGGCTCAGCAAACTGCTGACGAAGCCAATGAGCGCGCTCTGCGTATGCTGGACAAAGCCAGCCGCAAGTAATAATCCTCACGGATTGTTGTGAAGCCGACCCACTCGTGGGTCGGCTTTTTTTATGCCCGGGTTTTTCTGGGAAAACAAAAGTCTCAGGCAACAAAAAGGCCTGCACGCGGCAGGCCTTCGGGCAATGCACTGCGAATTACTGCAGCTCTTCGGGAATGCTCGACACCATCGGTGCGCCAGCCTGCCCTGCCACCGGCACGGCAATTTCCACCGGCATGCCATCTTCGGCGGCGACAACATCGCGAACCATGTCCCAGTTCATGCGCAGGTTGTTGGCCAGGTCTTCGCGCTTGAGCAGGGCATTGATCACTGCGGTGTGCTTGTCGACCACCGACGGATCACCATGATCATCCAGCGGCGTGTGCGCTTCCAGATACACCTTGCCGGCACTAACACCAAACTTGTACGGCTCGTTGATGATGCGCACCGGGGTACCCACCGGAACCATCTTCGACAGCTCCAGCACATTGTTGTTGAACATGCGGAAGCAACCGTGGCTGGTGCGCATGCCAATGCCGAACTTCTTGTTGGAACCGTGGATCAGGTAACCCGGCACGCCCAGGGTGAACTTGAACGGCCCAAGCGGGTTATCCGGCCCGGCCGGCACCACGGTTGGCAGAATGTCGCCATCGGCGGCATGCTCGGCGCGGATCGAGGCCGGCGGCGTCCAGGTCGGGTTCGGCGTCTTGGCGGTGATCTTGGTGTTGGCGATCGGCGAGCCCCAGCCTTCGCGACCGATACCCAGCGGATAGGTATGCACCACGTTCTGCCCTTTCGGGTAGTAGTACAGGCGATATTCGGCCAGGTTGATCACCACCCCTTCACGGGGGCCAGGCGGCAGCACATAACGCGTAGGCAGAATGATCTCGGTGCCGGCACCCGGCAGCCACGGGTCGACACCCGGGTTGGCCGCGATCATCTCGAGGTAGCCGAGGTCGTTGGCGGTGCCGATGTCGGCGAAGGTGTCTTCGTACTTGGCTTTGATGGTCTGCACCTGACCAACGACGTCCTCACCAGGCGGCGGCAGTGGCAGTTCCAGCGCGCAGGCGGGGCCCGCTACCAGCAGGGCAGCCAGGGACAGGCGACGGGTGACGGCGGGAATGCGCGGCAACATCCGGAGAATCCTTCGAAGGTAGATCAAGACGGTCGATTGTACACCCGCCCCGGCGCAAGCGGGAGACGGGCAGTGGCTGCATACATTTCAGATGATGAAAGGCTGCTACGGTTCCACGCGGCCGTTCACAGCTGTGGCCAGACGGGACGAGTTCCGCGCCGCTGGGCATCGAGGATGGCCCGGCACAACGTACACAGGCGGTTATCGCGCTGGATCGAGCGCGGCACCACCGACCAGCGCGGCTGAGCCGGCAGTAAACCACCACACAGGGTGCGGTCTACCGGCGCGCCCAACTCAAGTTGGCGAGCTACCAGGTGCACGCGGACTTCCTGACACGCGAACAGGTCCAGCTGATCATCAGGCTCGATCAGTTGATAGGCATACAGGGACCAGGCAGGACGCGGCATCGGGGGGTCTCGAAACGGGGGGCGCAACATTATCCGAAAGCGGCCCCCGTTTAAAGCGTCACAGCAAGGGTTTTATCACCGGCCAGGCATTTTCCAGCAGACGCTCCTGCGCGGCCTGCGCCGGATGAATGCCATCTGCCTGCATCAGCTCGGGCACCCCGCCCACGCCTTCAAGAAAGAACGGCACCAACGGCACCTTTTTATCAGCACCCAACTCTTCGAACACCTGGGCAAAGGCCGTGGTATAGCGCAGGCCGTAATTGGGCGGCAAGCGCATGCCCAACAGCACCACCTTGGCCCCGCTGGCCTGGGAGCGCTCGATCATCGACGCAAGATTTTGTTTCAATTGCGCTGGGGGCTGCCCACGCAGGCCATCGTTGCCGCCCAACTCGATGATCACCAGCTCTGGCTTGTGCGCTGCGAGCAGCGCTGGTAGCCGCGCCTGGCCGCCTGCGCTGGTATCGCCACTGATCGACGCATTGACCACTTTGGCGTCGTTGCCCTGGGCCTCGAGCCGCTGCTGCAACAGGGAAACCCAACCCTGGCGGGTATCCAGGCCAAAACCGGCACTGATACTATCGCCGACAACCAGCAGTGTCCCCGCCGTCGCGCTCTGAGCCAGGCAACACAAGGCCAGACCCGCACTCAACCACCACGCTCGCATTGGATTCTCCATGGATCAAAGCATTCTCGTTGCGCAGAACCTTAGCAAAGTGGTCCCCAGCACGGAAGGCGACCTGACCATCCTGCACGCGTTGGACCTGGATCTGGCCAAAGGCGACAGCCTGGCCATCGTCGGTGCGTCCGGTTCGGGCAAATCCACCCTGCTCGGCTTGCTCGCCGGCCTCGACCGGCCCAGCGCAGGCAACGTAATCCTGGCCGGGCAGGATCTCGGCCCGCTGGATGAAGACCAGCGCGCGCGAGTACGGGCCGAGCACGTCGGCTTTGTGTTCCAGTCGTTCCAGTTGCTCGACAGCCTCAACGCGCTGGAGAACGTCATGCTGCCGCTGGAGCTCGATGGCCGTCGTGATGCCCGCGAGGTGGCACGCAGCCTGCTCGAGCGGGTCGGCCTGGGCCAGCGCCTGACCCACACCCCGCGCCAGCTCTCCGGCGGCGAACAGCAACGGGTGGCGATTGCCCGCGCGTTCGCCGCGCAGCCGGCGGTGCTGTTCGCCGACGAGCCAACCGGCAATCTCGACAGCCACACCGGCGAACGCATCAGCGACCTGCTGTTCGAACTGAACAAGGAGCGCGGCACCACCCTGGTGCTGGTCACCCATGACGAGCGTCTGGCCAAACGTTGCCGCCGCCTGATCCGCCTGGACGCTGGCCGTCTGGTCGCGCCCCTGGAGCCGTGATGAGACAATTGTCGTTGCTGCGCCTTTGCAGCCTGGCCCTGCGCCAGCTGCTGCGCGATGTTCGCGCCAGTGAAGTGCGTGTGCTGTTCTTCGCCCTGCTGGTGGCAGTGGCGGCAAGCACCGCCATCGGCTACTTCGGCGCCCGCCTCAACGGCGCCATGCAACTGCGCGCCAGCGAATTCCTCGGCGCCGACCTGGTCTTGCAAGGCAGCTCGGCGGCAAGCGATCCGCAGATCAGTGCCGGCACAGAGCTGGGCTTGCGCCATGCGCGGGTCGTGGAGTTCACCAGCGTGGTCGGCACCGACGCCGGTATCCAGCTGTCGAGCATCAAAGCCGCTGATGCCGCCTACCCACTGCGCGGCGAACTGCGCAGCGCCGCCGCGCCGTTTGCCGAAGAACGCCCAGGCGGCGGCCCGGCGCCTGGCGAGGCCTGGGTCGAACCGCGCCTGCTGGTAGCCTTGGGCCTGGCCATGGGTGACAGCATCGACGTCGGCATGAAGAGCTTGCGCATCAGCCGGGTACTGACCTACGAGCCCGACCGCGCCAACAACTTCTACAGCCTGACGCCGCGGGTGCTGATCAACTTCGACGACCTGCAGGCCACTGGCGTGATCCAGCCTGGCAGCCGAGTGACCTACCGCGACCTGTGGCGTGGCGAGGCCGAGACGCTGAGCCGCTATCGCCAGACCGTGGAGCCAACCCTGGCGGCCAACCAGAGCCTGCGCGACACCCGCGATGGCAATCGCCAGATCGGCGGCGCACTGGGCAAGGCCGAGCGTTATCTGAACATGGCCAGCCTGGTCGCAGTGTTGCTCGCTGGGGTAGCCGTGGCGCTGTCGGCCAGCCGTTATGCGGCACGCCGCCTCGACGCCAGCGCCCTGCTGCGCTGCCTGGGCTTGTCCAGGCGCCAGGCCTTGGGCCTGTACTGTGTGCAACTGGCAGCCCTGGGCCTGGTCGCGGCATTGGCCGGAGCGGTTATTGGCTGGCTGGCACAGCTGGGCTTGTTCCGCCTGCTGGATGGACTGATGCCGAGCACCATCCCGCCGGGTGGCCTCACTCCAGCGTTGGCCGGTATCGCCACCGGGCTGGTGGCACTGGCCGGCTTCGCCTTGCCGCCGCTGGCCGCGCTGGGCCGAGTGCCACCGCTGCGAGTATTGCGCCGTGACCTGCTGCCCGTGCCAGCCAGCAGTTGGCTGGTGTATGGCACAGCGCTGTTCGCCCTTGGCCTGATCATGTGGCGGCTGAGCCTGGACCTGTTGCTGACCTTTGCCCTGCTCGGTGGCGGCCTGATTGCCGCCCTGCTCCTTGGCGGCCTGCTCTTGCTCGGCCTGCGCAGTCTGCGCCGCTTGCTGGCCGGTGCGCCGCTGACCTGGCGACTGGGCCTTGGCCAGTTGCTGCGCCACCCGTTGGCCGCTGCCGGCCAGGCGCTGGCGTTCGGCCTGATCTTGCTGGCGATGGGCCTGGTAGCGCTGCTGCGGGCCGAGTTGCTGGACAACTGGCAAGCGCAGCTGCCAAAGGATGCGCCGAATCATTTCGCCCTGAATATCCTGCCGGATGACCGCGAGCCGTTCGCCCAGCGTCTGCGTGAAGCAAACGCCATCTCCGCGCCGTTGTACCCGGTCATCCCCGGCCGGCTGACCCATATCAACGATGAGCCGGTGCGCCAGCTGGTGAGCAAGGAGTCCACCGGCGAACGCGCTGTGCAGCGCGACCTGAGCCTGACCTGGGCGGCCGATCTGCCGCAGGGTAATGCACTGGTCAGCGGTGAGTGGTGGCAGGCAGCGCCAGCGAGTGACGGCATCCCGGGGGTATCGGTGGAAACCGAGCTGGCTGCCAGCCTGCACCTCAAACTCGGCGACCTGCTCAACTTCGACATTGCCGGCCAGCAACGCCAGGCCCGCGTCAGCAGCCTGCGCAGCGTGCACTGGGACAGCTTCCAGCCAAACTTCTACATGATCTTCCAGCCGGGCACCCTGCAAGGCCTGCCAACCACCTACCTGACCAGCTTCTATCTGGCCCCAGGGCATGATCAGGAAGTGGTGGCGCTATCACGTACGTTCCCGGCAGCCACCATCCTCCAGGTAGACGCCCTGCTCGAACAGCTGCGCAGCATCCTCGCCCAGGTCACCCTAGCGGTCGAATACGTGCTGCTGTTCGTGCTCGCAGCAGGCCTGGCAGTGCTGTTCGCCGGGCTGCAGGCCACCCTTGACGAGCGCATCCGCCAAGGCGCATTGCTGCGTGCACTGGGCGCCGGTCGGCCATTGCTGGTGCGGGCGCGACGGATCGAGTTCGGCCTGCTCGGCGCCGCCAGTGGAGTGCTCGCGGCAGTGGGCTGCGAGTTGATCAGCTGGGCGCTGTATCGCTACGCCTTCGATCTGCAGTGGGGCCCACATCCATGGCTGCTGTTGCTGCCGTTGATTGGCGCCCTGCTAGTTGGCGGTGCTGGGGTGTTTGGTACTCGCCGGGCGCTGAATGCGAGCCCGCTGACAGTGCTGCGCGAGGGCTGACGAGGCGCGCTCGACACCCGGTGTGACCGAGGCCAGCCTTGCGTGCTAGCCTCGGCTCCGTGACTGTTGGGCGTCTGCCCAATTCTGTATTGAATTCGACGTTTGCACGCCTGGCAACGCTAGCCTGGCCTTGTGCAAGCAGTCAGCTCGACCGTGCTTGGAGTCAGCATTGCCAACCAACATCATCACCCGCGCAGGCCACACTGCGCTGAAAGCAGAGCTGGATCATCTGTGGCAAACCTATCGCCCGGAAATCACGCAAAAGGTCGCCTGGGCGGCATCGCTTGGCGATCGCAGTGAAAACGCCGATTACCAGTACAACAAGAAGCTGCTGCGCGAAATCGACCGCAGAATCCGCTACCTGCGCAAGCGTCTGGAGGATATCCGCGTTGTCGACTACGCCCCCGAACAAGAGGGCAAGGTGTTCTTCGGTGCCTGGGTAGAAATTGACAACGAGGCCGGCGAGGTCAAACGCTTCAGAGTGGTCGGCTACGACGAAATTTACGGACGTAACGACTACATCTCCATCGACTCACCGATGGCGCGGGCGCTGTTGAAGAAGTCGGAAGGAGATGAGGTGATCGTGCAAACGCCGACCGGCGAAGCGGTGTGGTTTATTGCCAGTATCGAATATGAGGTGGGATGACGATTTGGGGGCTGCTCTGCAGCCCCACTCGCTCAACGCCGGGTAATCAACCCCTGCCGAGCAATCCGCGTCAGGTGACCGATCACCTCGCCGGCCTCCTCCGCCGTAGGCGACTGAATTACTGCCAGATCAAAACGATCACTTCCGTACTGCTTGAGCAAGGCACAGGTTTCAGCGAACTGGATCAGAAACGCGCGAGCCTGGCCCTTGCGCCGCGAAAAGCCGTCAAGGTGGCGCAACAAGGTAGGTTGGTGCTGACCGCTGAGTAGAATGCGCGGGGTGCGCGATACCTGGCCGGCAGGCAGAGGGGTCAGACAGACACTGGTACGTGGACAACTCATGGAGTAATTCTCCGCCTCGCGAATCCCGCTGGGCTGCGGTGGGAGGCGTCACCGAACCAGCGTTTTAGCGGTATTTCAGAGTGCCCTGGCATGGGGCTGCCTCCTGCGCCCCGCAAGTAGCTGTTTAAATCGGCGCAAGGGTTATGCTAGAGCTACACGCGACAACTTACAAGCTGTACGTGTAGCCCTTGTGACAGCCAGATTGCTCAACGCCTGGCGACGCGCTCGAGGCTGGCGCGCTCGCGATTGAAGGCGAGGAAGTACTTGTTGACGCTGTTGACGAAATTGACCGGGCCCATGCCGACCTGCTCCATGGCGATGCGCTCGGTCTGGAAGAACCACTGATTGCCATTGAGCCCGCGCCTGCGCGCTTCGGCACGCATCGCCTGGACCCGCTCCGGGCCGAGGTTGTACGCCGCCAGCACAAACGCCATGCGCTCGCGCTCATTGAGCTGGGGGCTGGCGAAAAACTTGCGACGGATCAACGCCAGATATCGCGCGCTGGCCTGGACATTGCCATCCACGTTCGCCGTGTTGCTCACCCCTACCCGCTGCGCCGCCGACGGCGTGATCTGCATCAGCCCATGGGCGCCGCCGACGCCGCGCGCGGCGGGATTGAGGGTCGATTCCTTGAACGCCAGCGCGGCCAGATTGAGCCAGTCGATCTGCTGCGCCTCGCCGTGCTTCTGCAACACCCCACGCACCGCCTGCAAGCGCTGGCGCTCCTGGCGGGCCAGCGGATTGTGCACGCGGTACTGGCGCCGGTAGATACGCTCGAATGCGGCGTCCTGGTTTTCCGGGGCGCGGTAGCCGGCCAGAAAGCGGTCGACAGTTGCCAGCAACTGATCAGCGCCTTTACCGACGTACCAGCGCACAGCCTGCGGTTGGCCGATCTGTACCTTGCTGTCGACGCGCAGCCGCGGCATCACCCGCGCCCAGCGCAGCGCGATCGGCCGCTCCACCACGGTCAGGTGATAGATGCCGGCCTGGACCATCTCCAGCACATCCTCGACCGCCAGCGTTGGGTCTACCCATTCGATCTTGATCGGTGCGCGCTTGCGCAATGCCAGCTGCTGATTGATAGCCTGGATCGCAGCGCCCGCACCGCTGGCGGTGGTCAGGGCGATGGTGCGCCCGGACAACTGCTCGACCCGACTGAAGCTGCGCTCGCCCTTGCGTCCAACCAGCAGCAGCGGCACCTTGTCCAGCACTGGCGCACTCACCCCGACGCCACTGACCTGGGCCGGGTCGAGCAGCTCGCCCGGCGCTGCCAGGTCACCCTCCCCGCGCTGCAAGGCGCCGAGCAGTTGCTCCTTGGCCCGCGGGATCAATTTGACTTGAATCAGATCACCCTGGCGTTCGCGGCCATTGAGAAAATGCTCCAGCGCGCGCAGCCGATGGTATTCGATGCCGACCGGCTCGCCCTTGATTTCCCCGGAGCTGTTGCGGCTCTGGTTGACCAGCACCCGCAGTACCTTGCTGCTGCGCACCTGCGCCAGATCGCGCGGCTGCTTGCTGGTTGAGCTGGCCTGCGCCGGCCCGGACACTGCCGCATGCGCGGCGGCCGCCGTGAGCAGGCTGAACATCAGCGAAACAATCAGCAGGAATCGCTGCATCGGCAAACATGTCCATGGTGTGGGAAGAGGCCTCTGCGGCGGCGCCAGCAGAGACTGAAAGACCTTGGCAATCCATTGAAGTTCTTGGCTTTTTCGCGATGTTCGGGGGATTTGCTATGCTGGCCGCCCCGCAGCACGAGGTAGCACCATGCAACTGATCGATATCGGCGTCAACCTGACCAACAACAGCTTTCACGGCAAAGAGGCTGACATCGTCGAGCGCGCGCAGCAGGCAGGCGTCGTGCAAATGGTCGTGACCGGTACCAGCCTGGAAGGCAGCGAACAGGCGCTGGAGCTGTGCCAGCAACTGGATGAACCGGGGCATCGACTGTTCACCACCGCTGGCGTGCACCCTCACGACGCCAAGAGCTGGGGTGTCGACAGCGAGCGGCAACTGCGCCACCTGCTCGCTCAGCCTCGGGTAAAGGCAGTCGGCGAGTGCGGTCTGGACTTCAATCGCGATTTCTCGCCACGGCCTGAGCAGGAGAAAGCCCTGCACGCACATCTGGCCCTGGCAGTAGAAACCCAGCTGCCGGTGTTTTTGCATGAGCGCGATGCCAGCGAGCGCCTGCTGGCGATCCTGAAGGACTACCGTGACCAGTTACCAGCCGCCGTGGTGCATTGCTTCACCGGCGAGCGCGCGGCGCTGTTCGCCTATCTCGATCTGGACCTGCACATCGGCATCACTGGCTGGATCTGTGACGAGCGCCGTGGCACGCACCTGCATCCCTTGGTCAGCAGCATCCCCGTGGGTCGCCTGATGCTCGAAAGCGATGCACCGTACCTGCTGCCGCGCAGCTTGCGGCCGAAACCGAAAAGCGGCCGCAACGAGCCTGCGTTCTTGCCCGAGGTGCTGCGTGAGGTCGCCTTGCACCGCGGCGAGAGCCTGGAATACACGGCAAGGCACACCACCGAGTGCGCGCGCCAGTTCTTCGCCCTGGCGCCGGCAAAGGCATAAGTCGACCGGGATTCGTTGACACACATCAAGACTCACTCTGAAGCAATCGGAAACAATGATGGCACCTTGCCAATACTGTTTCCGCTCAACTCAGAGAAGACCTATACGATGGGTGCCTGGCTTAGCAATATTTCCTTGAAGTACAAATTCTGGGCCGTCAACGCAGTGGCCTTTGTCACCACCCTGCTGCTGGTGCTGTACGCCGTGCAGCTCGAGCAGCAGGCCCGGGCCGAAGGTGCGCGAGCAACCGCCCAGGCGCAGGCTCGTCTGCTTGCGGCCTGGCCGGCCGGGCAAGCGCTGCCTGAACTGGCCAACCTGATCAGCTGGCAAGCCGGGCAAACGCCAAGTTTCGCCGGCCAACCACTGCCCGCGCTGAACAACGCCCAGGGCTGGGTCGAGCTGGCCAATCGCTCGCTATTGGGTGACAACCCGCTGCGCGGCGCTCAGGTCGTGAGCCATGGCCAACAGCAACTGGCGCTGCTGGCGCACTCGCCAAGCCTGCGCCAGGTGTTTATTGATCGCTTCGCCAATTACGCGGTGTGCGTGATGGTCCTGATGCTGGCCATGCTCGGTGCGTCGCAGCTGCTGATCCGCTTTCTGCTCAGCCAGCTCAACACGCTCAAGGACGTCATGCTCCACGTCGAGAAGACCGGCGACCTGTCGGCGCGTGTGCCGCTGGCCTGCGGCGATGAGGTCGGGCAAATGGCCGGCGCGTTCAACGCCATGCAGTCGACCTATCACCGGGTAGTCAGCACCGTAGCGCGCACTGCAGCGCAACTCGACTCCGGCGCCGCGCGCCTGGCAGCGAGCATGAGCGATGTACGCCACGGCATGCTCGGCCAGCAAAGCGAGACTGACCAGGCCGCTACCGCCATCAACGAAATGACCGCGACTGTGCACCACATCGCCCAACATGCCGGTGCCACCCGTGACTTGTCGCAAACCGCGGACAACCTTGCCGGCAGCGGGCAGGCAGTCGTCGGTCGCGTGCAGGATTCGATTTCCGGGCTGTCCAGCGGCGTGCAGCAGACCGCCGAAATGATCCGCCAGCTGGCGGAAGACAGCCAGAAGATCAACGGCGTAGTTGGGGTAATTCATAGTATTGCCGAGCAAACCAATCTGCTTGCCCTGAACGCCGCCATCGAAGCGGCGCGGGCGGGCGATCTCGGCCGTGGTTTTGCCGTGGTCGCCGACGAGGTGCGCAACCTGGCCAAGCGGGTACAGAGCTCCACCGACGAGATCACCGACATGGTCTGCGCCCTGCAGTCCGGCACCCGCGATGCGGTGGAGTTCATGCAAGAGAGTTCCTACAAGGCCGATGACTGCGTCAAGCAAGCCCGCGAGGCCGGTGAGTCGCTGGCGGAGATCACCAGCGCAGTCGCGCAGATGCGCGAGAGCAACACCCAGATTGCAGTGGCTGCCGAACAGCAAAGCCAGGTGGCCGAGGAAATGAACCGCGCGGTGGTAAGCATCCGCGATGTCACCGAGCAGACCGTGCAGCAGACCGTCGGCTCGGCGACCACCAGCAGCGAGCTGGCAACCCTCGCCGGTGAGCTGAACAAGGCGATCGGTCAGCTCAAGCTATAGTCACCATAGCCAGCCTCGATTGGCCGCAATGATCGCGCAGCACTAAGCTTTGGGCATGACTGTGAGGAAATGCCCATGAGCAAGCGCCTGTTCAACCTTCACCCCAACCAATGGCGTGGCGACCACCACGCCCACCGCCAACCGGCCGAGCTGGCACTGTTGCTGCTAGCCGTAGCGTTGGGCGTCCTTGGAGCATTGCTGGTCCTGTCCGGCGTGTTCAGTATGGACCTGAGCCAGATTGCGGTAGGCCTGATCGCCTTGATCGCGGGTCTGGGCCTGCAACGGCACGGCTATCGTCGCTAGGCAAATACGGTGACGGTTTGGCGGCTGAGGGCAAGCAGCTCGCCGTCAGCCGTCCACAACGCCGCGCAGGCATGGCCGTAGCCATCCTTGGCGTATTCCGTGTCCACGCAATACCGGCACCAGTCATGGGTGCTCAGTTGCGGCCGGGGCTGAATGAATTCGATGGTCCAGGTCAGAGTGCTGCCCGCCGCAGGCTGTTTCAGGTGCGGCAGCAGGCTCGGCGGCCAGGCGTCGACCAAGGCCAGCAGATGCGCTTCGGTCGCGGCTTCCTCAGGCACATCCCGCAGACGCACCCAGCCGCCCATTTGCCGTGAAGTGTTGCCACTGAAGGGCAGCCCGCCGAGCGTCCAGCGCAAGGCCACATTGCGCATGAACTCTGGCGTCACACCTTTGATATAAGGCAGTTCCGGCGCTGCTTCGGCGAGCGCCTTCATCTCGACCGGGGGCTGCGCAGGAACATCTATCAGCGAGGAGCGGCCCGCGCCAAAGCTGCCCTGCACGATCGTCACTACCTGGCCTTGCTGCACAGCACGCCCAAGCAGGGTGCTGACGGCTTTACCCTCCCGCAGCACCTCTATCTCGAAGCTGATTGGGACATCTGCCGCGGCGGGAGCAACGAAGGTGATGGCCAGCGAGCGCACCGGACGCTCGTCGACAAGTTGCAGGCGCATGCGCTCATAGACCATGGCAGCCATCAGTCCGCCGAAAACTGCACGCCCCTGCGCCCAGGTGGCAGGCACCGTGACGGCTTCTGGTGATTGTTGTACCGCGGCCAGCAATTGGGTGAAGGTCATGGCGATCTCGCAGGCTTGGCTATCGAATCGGGGCGCCCAGGCGCCCCAGCTGCAGCCGATCTTAACCAGCTGCGCTCGCCGATGCAGGCTTCATATCGGTCAATCCAGCGCCTAGCGGCGTGACACTGCCTTGTGCAGGCGCTTCAAGGTCAGGTCGCCTTGCCGCTCAGCGGCCTCAAGCTCAGCCTGCCAGGCCGCCTGGCAGGGCCGTAGCGCTGCGTCGAGCGGTACCTGCACCAACCACTGCAGACGGTCGTGCCAATCGCCCAGATCGCCTTGTGCGCGCTTGAGCAGGCGCTGCAACTTGCCGCCGGCATGATCAAGCTGTGGGTAGGCCTCATCGCCATAGCGCACCCGCTTGATCAGCAGGCGCAAACGGTGCCGATCGTGGGCTGGGTCGAGTAACCCCTGCTGCAGTCTGTGCCACTGTTTGCCGAGGCGTTTGTCGACGCGTTTTTGCAGGCCTTTGACCAGGCCTTCGCGATCCGCTGCCCGCAGAAACGCCGGAAACGCGTCGATGATCGCCAGCATGCGCGTCAACTCGGGACTCGCGGCCACAGTGGCAAAGGTCTGCGCCCTGCCCCGCAGGCGCCGCTCGGCAGCGTCCTGTTGACCACGCTCGCGCAACTCGGCAGCGAGCACCTCACGGTCACGCAGCGGCGTGGTCAGGGCGCCCAGTGCCCGCGCGGCATCTTCCAACTGATCGACTGCAGGCAAGCCCCGCAGCGGCCGCAGCAAACTGCGCAGGCGCCGCGTGGTGGTGCGCAGGTCGTGCAGGGCTTCACTGTCGACATCAGCCGCCAGCCGCTCGCGGCAGGCGAGCAAGCGCACCTGCAGGGTCAGCACCTGGGCAACCACGTGATCAAGCATGGCAGACATACAACGCTCCTTGTTCAACGCCCGGCGCGGGACTCACGAATGTAGAAGCGGGCCTTCTCGGATTTTTTCGCACAGCCTTCGAAGCCTTCGAACTGCTGCTGGGTCTTGGCCCCGGTCAACAGCGACAATGCCTTGGAATAACTGACGGTGCCCGCAAACCCTTCGGCCTTGGCCAGGTCGAGCTCCTTCCAGGCGGCGTCCAGCTGGGTTGCGCAGCTATCACGATAGGCCGTCTTGCCGGCGCAGCCAGCGAGCGCCACAACCATCAATGGCAGGCAGATCCATGCTTTCATCAGTAATACCTCAAAGTGCACAAGGGAGTGGCCGTTCGACGCTCGGCCAAGCGAAAAGTGCCCTCATCAGCGTAGTCCAGCAAGGCTTGCATTGAAGCCGAGGGCGCAATGGGTGCATTGTTCGGGGATGGTTGCACAGCCACGAGGGAATGACATGAGTAAACGCGTTGCATTGGTGCTGGGTTCGGGCGGTGCACGAGGCTATGCGCACATCGGGGTGATCGAAGAAATCGAGCGCCGCGGCTACGAGATATCCTGCATTGCCGGCTGCTCGATGGGCGCGGTGGTCGGCGGTATCTATGCGGCAGGCAAGCTCGATGACTATCGCCACTGGATCGAGAGCCTGGATTACCTGGATGTACTGCGGCTGGTCGATGTGAGCTTTCGTCTCGGCGCTATTCGCGGTGACAAGGTGTTTGGCCAGATCCGCAAGATTGTCGGTGAAATCAACATCGAACAGCTGCGCATTCCCTATACGGCGGTGGCCACCGACCTCACCAATCAGCAGGAAATCTGGTTTCAGGAAGGCTGCCTGCACCAGGCCATGCGCGCCTCGGCGGCAATACCAAGCCTGTTCACCCCCGTCGTGCAGGGCAACCGCATGCTGGTCGACGGCGGCATTCTCAACCCGCTGCCGATCGTGCCGGTGGTTTCCAGCCACTGTGACCTGATCATCGCGGTCAACCTCAACGCCACCAACCAGAACCAGTACCAGTTGCCGGTGATCGAGCGCCCCGCCGCGTTCAAGAAGCGCTTCGACGCGCTGATGAGTTCGGTGGGCTCGCGCCTGCCGTTCCGCCGCAAGCCGGCAGAGCAGCTCAGCCGCATCGACCAGGCAGTGCTTGCCGAGAACCTGATCGCAAGCAATCCGTGGCTGGGTGAAGCAGCCAACCCCGAAGGCCAGCAACCCGCTGCGGCGCCCGAGAGCGGCGGCGCACCGCGCTCAGCAGCGGGCTCGTTCATCATCGACAACGTCGGCCCGGCGTCCCTGCTCGACCTGATCAACCAGAGCTTCGAGGTCATGCAGACGTCGCTGGCGCAGTACAAGATTGCCGGCTACCCGCCAGATGTACTGATCAACGTGCCCAAGCGGGTGTGCCAGTTCTTCGAGTTCTACAAGGCACCGGAGCTGATCGCCCTGGGCCGGGAAATCGCCCGCGACACGCTGGACATCTACGAGGGCAAGCGGCGCTGATTACCGCGCATTTGCAGGCTGCAGAAACCAGACAGGCCGCATAAGCGGCCTGTCTGGTTTTGGGCAGATCAACTCAGTAGCGAGTGATCTCGGCATTAGCTGCCAACTGCTTGCGGTAGGCCGCGAAGTCCTGCTGACCGGCACGCGAAGCGAGGTAGCGGCGGATCTGCTGCTTCTCTTCGTCGGTGGCCGCAGCGCCTTCGTTGACGCCGCGCAGTTGGACCACCACCAGGCTGCCATCGGCGAGCACGGCACTGGCGTATTCAGGCTTGTCCTTGCCGGCAGGCTTGGCCAGGCGGAACACTGCCTGCAGCTCGACTGGATCGATACCTTCCTGGCCGCGGCTGACCGCTTCCTGGACTTTCCAGGTCTGACCGTCATGGCCAGCACCGGCGGCGATCGAACCGTCACGCAGACCGGCAATCAGTTTGTCAGCCTTGGCTTTGAGTTCGGCAGTCGCCTTCTCTTTGGCCAGGTGCTCGCTGATCCGTTGCGCGACTGCCTCCAGCGGCAGTTGCTCGGGCTTGCGGTGTTCTTTGACACGCAGCACCAGCACGGTCTCTGGATCCAGCTCGATGGCGCTGCTGTTGGCGCCTTCGTCGATCACTTCCTCGCTGAACGCGGCCTGGACGACCTGGCGGTTAGCGGTAATGCCGTCGCCACCTTCACGCCCGAACGGCGCCGAAGTCTGCACTTTCAAACCCAGGTCCTGAGCCGGCTGGGCCAGGTCGGAGGCTTCAAAGGCGGAGTCTTCCAGTTGCTTGGTCACTTCAACGAAGCGCTGCTCGACCTGCTGGGTTTGCAGCTCGCGGGTCAGCTTGTCTTTCAGGCTGGCGAAGGTCGGCACTTGCGGCGCCTCGACACCCAGCAGCTTGATCAGGTGATAACCAAACTCGCTGCGAACCGGCTGCGACACCTGGTCCTTGTTCAGCTTGTACAGGGCATCTTCAAACTCGGCGTCGTAAGCACCAGGGCCGGCGAAGCCAAGATCACCACCGCTGGCAGCGGAACCGGCGTCCTGCGAGAACTCCTTGGCCAGGGCGGCGAAGTCTTCACCTTTGGCCAGACGCTGCTGGATCTCTTCGATCTTGGCCTTGGCCTGGGCATCGCTGACCTTGTCGTTGACATCGATGAGGATGTGCGCGGCATGGCGTTGCTCGGCCAGGTTGGCGATCTCTTTCTCGTACAGCGCTTGCAGCTCGGCCGGATCGACCTTGACCTGGTCGAAGAACGCCGATTTCTTCAGCTCGATGTAGTCGATGACGACCTGATCCGGCGTCATGAACTCCTTGGCGTGCTGGTCGTAGTGCGCTTTGACCTCTTCATCACTGACCTTGACCGCCGCCGGGTTGGCCTTGAAGGTCAGCGAGGCGAAGTCGCGGGTCTGTTTTTCCAGACGCGCAAACGCCTCGACCTGTTTGTCGGTGACAAAGCTGCTGCCGGCAAGCCCGGTGCGCAGCTGGCCGATGAGCATTTCTTCGGCGAGCATCTCGCGGAACTGCAGGCGCCCGTAGCCCATCTGGCGAATGACCTGGTCGAAGCGGTTTGCATCGAACTTGCCATCAACCTGGAACTCAGGCGTTTGCAGGATCACTTGATCCAGCGCCGCCTCGGAGAATGCAAATTTCGCGTCCTTGGCACCTTCCAACAGCAATTTGCGATCGATCAAGCCTTTGAGCGCTGCTTCACGCAGCATCTTTTCGTCCAGCAGAGCAGGATCGAAGTCCTTGCCCAGCTGTTGCATCAGCTGGCGGCGCTGCATATCGACAGCCTGGCTCAGCTCGTTCTGGCTGATGGTTTCACCGTTTACCTTGGCGGCGTCCTGGCTATGGCTGGCGGCCTGAAAAATCGCCTCGAAGCCCGTCAATGCCATCAGCACGACGATAAGGCCGATGATGGTCTTGGCAATCCAACCCTGTGAATTGTCCCTGATATTCTGCAGCATGCGTCCCCCAGAAACGGTTGTACCACTGCGTCGTCAACCGCGGAGCGTGGGTAGAGTCCTGATAGAAGAAAGGCGCATCCGAAGATGCGCCTTCTCGAAGCGAGCGTGACGGCGGGAACGTTTGCGTCCCGCCGTCACGCGATTGGCCACGGTAGCGCCGCGGCCGGCTGAACAGACGACTTAGTTGACAGCGTCTTTCAGGCCTTTGCCAGGCTTGAAGCCAGGAACCTTGGCGGCGGCGATCTTGATCGCAGCACCGGTTTGCGGGTTACGGCCAGTGCGCTCGGCACGGTCTTTGACCGTGAAAGTACCGAAACCTACCAGAACCACGTCGTCGCCTTTTTGCAGAGCGCCCTGTACGGAGTCGATCACTGCATCCAGAGCCTTACCGGCGGTGGCTTTCGAAATATCAGCAGATGTGGCGATAGCGTCAATCAGTTCCGACTTGTTCACTCTAAGTCCCCTTATATCTCTAATTTAAGTATGTTTCTAAGTATGTAATTAATGCGTGTAAAATTTGTGCGTGCAAAACGAGCGCTGGGTGGCCTGTTGACACGAGCGTGCCGCTTTATAGCAAGGGCCCGAAAAAACTGTCAAGGAAAGCCCCCCAGCGTGAAACGTATTAGTGCGTGCTGATTCTTTCCTTGGCATCGCTGTCGCGCTTGTCATCCTTCGCGACGATCTCCGGAGCCACATCTGGCAAGGGCTCGGGGGCGTATTGCAGCGCAATTTGGAGGACTTCGTCAATCCATTTGACCGGTTTGATCTGAAGATCCTGCTTGATGTTGTCCGGAATCTCTTTCAGGTCACGAACGTTCTCTTCGGGAATGATCACCGTCTTGATCCCACCCCGGTGCGCTGCAAGGAGCTTTTCCTTGAGCCCGCCGATGGCCAGAACCTGACCACGCAAGGTGATCTCGCCGGTCATGGCCACGTCGGCGCGTACCGGGATCTGGGTCAGTGCCGAGACCAATGCGGTGCACATGCCAACGCCTGCGCTCGGGCCATCCTTCGGCGTCGCTCCTTCAGGCATGTGGATGTGAACGTCGCGCTTCTCGTGGAAGTCAGCGGCGATCCCCAGACTACGGGCACGGCTGCGAACCACGGTTTGCGCCGCCGTGATCGACTCGACCATGACGTCACCGAGCGAACCGGTCTTGATCAACTGGCCCTTGCCAGGGATCACTACCGCCTCGATGGTGAGCAATTCCCCGCCCACCTGGGTCCATGCCAGGCCGGTCACTTGACCGATCTGATCCTGCTGCTCAGCCAGGCCGTAACGGAACTTGCGTACGCCCAGGTGATGCTCGAGCTGCTCGCTGGTGACCTTGACCTTCACCGATTTCTGCCCGCTGTGCTCCTTGACCACCTTGCGGCAGATCTTCGCAATCTGACGTTCGAGGCCACGCACACCGGCTTCGCGAGTATAGAAGCGGATGATGTCGCGGATCGCCGAGACATCGATGTCCAGCTCGTCCTTCTTCAGGCCGTTGGCCTTGACCTGCTTGGGCACCAGGTACTTGACCGCGATGTTGATCTTCTCGTCTTCGGTGTAACCCGGCAGACGGATGACTTCCATTCGGTCGAGCAGCGCCGGCGGGATATTCATCGAGTTCGAGGTGCACAGGAACATTACGTCGGACAGGTCGTAATCGACCTCCAGGTAATGGTCGTTGAAATTGTGGTTCTGCTCGGGATCGAGTACTTCCAGCAGTGCCGAGGCCGGATCGCCGCGCATGTCGCTGCCCATCTTGTCGATCTCGTCAAGCAGGAACAGCGGGTTACGTACGCCAACCTTGGTCATTTTCTGGATCAGGCGGCCCGGCATAGAGCCGATGTAGGTACGCCGGTGACCACGAATCTCGGCCTCGTCACGCACGCCACCGAGGGCCATCCGGACGAACTTGCGATTGGTAGCAGTGGCGATCGACTCGGCCAGCGAGGTCTTGCCGACGCCAGGCGGGCCAACCAGGCACAGCACAGGACCACGGATCTTTTTCACCCGCTTCTGTACAGCGAGATACTCAAGGATGCGCTCCTTGACCTCGTCCAGGCCATAGTGGTCGGCGTCGAGAATTTCTTCAGCCTTGGCCAGGTCCAGGCGGACCTTGCTCTGGGCTTTCCATGGCACCTGCACCAGCCAGTCGAGGTAGGTCCGCACCACGGTAGCTTCAGCCGACATAGGCGACATCTGCTTGAGTTTGTTCAGCTCAGCCTGAGCCTTGGTCAGGGCATCTTTGGGCAGGCCAGCGGCATCGATGCGCTTTTTCAGCTCTTCGACTTCGTTGTGGCCTTCATCGCCATCACCAAGCTCCTTCTGAATGGCCTTCATCTGCTCATTCAGGTAGTACTCGCGCTGGCTGCGCTCCATCTGCTTCTTGACCCGGCCGCGGATGCGTTTTTCAACCTGCAGCAGGTCGATCTCGCCATCCAGCAAGGCCAGCACGTGCTCGACCCGCGCCTGCAGGTCGACAATCTCGAGGATCTCTTGCTTCTGCTCGATCTTCAGCGCCATATGCGCGGCCATGGTATCGACCAGGCGACCCGGCTCTTCGATGCTGTTGAGCGAGGACAGTACTTCAGCCGGGACTTTCTTGCCCAACTGCACATACTGCTCGAACTGCGACAGCAAGCTGCGCACGAACACTTCCGACTCACGCTCTGGGGCGTCGGTTTCATCGATCAGGCTGACGTCGGCACGGACATGCCCATCAACCTCGTTGAAACGCTCTACAGCGCCGCGCTGCTCACCTTCGACCAGGACCTTGACGGTGCCATCGGGCAGTTTCAGCAGCTGCAGGACAGTGGCGATGGTGCCGACGCGGTACAGGGCGTCTTCACCTGGATCATCATCGGCAGGGTTTTTCTGGGCAAGCAGCAGGATCTGCTTTTCGCCCGTCATCGCCGCCTCGAGGGCTTCGATGGATTTTTCGCGCCCCACAAACAGCGGGATAACCATGTGCGGGTAAACGACGACATCGCGCAATGGCAAAAGAGGCAAGTCGAGGGTTGTCTTCATGATTTCGCCTCTACAGCGGCCTTATGGCCGAATCCGGTGGAAATAGTGCTTGGACCTAATGTGGGGGTAGGTCCTTCAAATTACAAGCACTTAAGCGGGAAAAGCAGAAAGGGGCCCGAAGGCCCCTTTCATTTTTCACAACGGCTGCCTGGATCAGGCGTCCGGTGCGGCTTTGGCCTGCGGCTCGTTGTTCTCGTAAATGAGCAACGGCTGCGAGGTACCTTCGATGACGCTCTCGTCGATCACCACCTTGCTGACTTCCTTCTGCGAAGGAATCTCGTACATGGTGTCGAGCAACACGCCTTCGAGAATCGAACGCAGGCCACGGGCGCCGGTCTTGCGCTCCAGGGCCTTGCGCGCGACGGCCTTGAGAGCGTCGCTGCGGAACTCGAGGTCCACGCTTTCCATCTCGAACAGCTTGGCGTACTGCTTGGTGAGGGCGTTCTTTGGCTCGGTCAGAATCTGCATCAGCGCAGCTTCGTCCAACTCGTCGAGGGTAGCCAACACCGGCAGACGGCCAACGAACTCAGGGATCAGACCGAACTTGACCAGATCGTCAGGCTCGACTTCACGCAGGGATTCACCAACCTTCTTGCCTTCTTCCTTGCTGCGCACTTCTGCACCAAAACCAATGCCACCTTTGGTGGAACGGCCTTGGATGACCTTCTCGAGGCCAGAGAATGCGCCACCGCAAATGAACAGGATATTGCGGGTATCAACCTGCAGGAATTCCTGTTGCGGGTGCTTGCGACCACCTTGCGGCGGCACGGAAGCCACGGTGCCTTCAATCAACTTCAACAGCGCTTGCTGCACGCCCTCACCCGAAACGTCACGGGTGATCGACGGGTTGTCCGACTTGCGCGAAATCTTGTCGATTTCGTCGATGTAGACAATGCCCATCTGGGCCTTCTCCACGTCGTAGTCGCACTTTTGCAGCAGCTTCTGAATGATGTTCTCGACGTCCTCACCAACATAACCGGCTTCGGTCAGGGTGGTGGCGTCGGCAATGGTAAAAGGTACGTTCAAAAGGCGTGCCAGGGTTTCGGCGAGCAGCGTCTTGCCCGAGCCAGTCGGCCCGATCAGGAGAATGTTGCTCTTGCCGAGTTCGACTTCGTCGCCCTTCTTGTCACGCTGATTCAGGCGCTTGTAGTGGTTGTACACCGCTACCGCGAGCACCTTCTTCGCGCGCTCCTGACCAATCACGTACTGGTCAAGGATGCCGCTGATTTCTTTCGGCGAAGGCAATTTGTGCGCATTGCTTTCGGCCTGGGCTTCCTGCACCTCCTCTCGGATGATGTCGTTGCACAGGTCGACGCACTCGTCGCAGATAAATACCGAGGGCCCAGCAATCAATTTGCGCACTTCGTGCTGGCTTTTGCCGCAGAAGGAGCAATAAAGCAATTTGCCGCTGTCCTCGCCGTTACGGGTGTCAGTCATTCGATCGATCCAATCCGGTAGGCTTGCAACACAAGATGAAGGCAATTGCGGGCTTTTTCAAGTCCGCAGGCAGGCGCTTTTGACGCCTGCCTGCTCTGGCCCTGAGGATCAGGACGCCAGTTGCCGCTTGTCGTATACCGAGTCGACCAGGCCGTACTCGGCCGCGCGCTGCGCGCTCATGAAGTTGTCACGCTCAGTATCACGCTGGATCGTCTCCAGATCCTGGCCAGTGTGGTAGGCCAGCAGCTCGTTGAGACGGGCCTTGATGCTGAGGATTTCCTGGGCGTGGATCTGGATGTCGGTGGCCTGACCCTGGAAGCCGCCAAGCGGCTGGTGGATCATGACGCGCGAGTTCGGCAGGCAGTGACGCTTGCCCTTGGCACCCGCGGTCAACAGGAAGGCACCCATGCTGCAGGCTTGGCCGATGCAGATGGTGGAGACATCCGGCTTGATGAACTGCATGGTGTCGTAGATCGACATGCCCGCAGTCACCGAACCGCCCGGTGAGTTGATGTAGAGATGGATATCCTTGTCCGGGTTTTCCGCTTCGAGGAACAACATCTGCGCCACTACCAGGTTGGCCATGTAGTCTTCTACAGGACCTACCAGGAAGATCACCCGCTCCTTCAAGAGGCGCGAGTAGATGTCATAGGCGCGTTCGCCGCGGGCGGACTGCTCGACAACCATCGGGACCAGACCGCCTGCGGCCTGGATGTCAGAGCTCTGCTGAATATAAGAATTGCGGGACATGTCCTGCACTCACTCCCAAATAGTCATGGCTTGAATACGCACAAGCCAGCGCGAAGGCTGGCTTGTGGTGGTTTCCTACGAGAGCTGCAGATTACTCAGCTTCGGCAGGAGCCTGTGCTGGTTTTACTGCTTCTTCGTACGAGACCGATTTGTCGGTCACAGTCGCTTTCTGCAGGACAGTATCTACAACTTGCTCTTCCAGCACAACCGAACGCACTTCGTTCAGCTGCTGGTCGTTTTTGTAGTACCAGCTGATGACCTGCTCTGGCTCCTGGTAAGCGGAAGCCATTTCTTCGATCATCTCGCGAACCTTGCCTTCGTCAGGCTTGAGGTCGAACTGCTTGACCACTTCAGCCACGATCAGACCCAGCACTACGCGGCGCTTGGCTTGTTCTTCGAACAGCTCGGCCGGCAGTTGCTCAGGCTTGATGTTGCCACCGAACTGCTGAACAGCCTGTACGCGCAGACGGTTGACTTCGTTTTCCAGCAGCGCTTTTGGCACTTCGATCGGGTTGGCGGCCAGCAGACCGTCCATGACCTGGTTTTTTACCTTGGTCTTGATCGCCTGGCGCAGTTCACGCTCCATGTTCTTGCGAACTTCGGTGCGGAAGCCTTCCAGGGTGGTTTCCTTGATGCCGAACTGGGCGAAGAACTCTTCGTTCAGCTCAGGCAGCTGGGGAGCCGAAACGCTGTTCACGGTCATGGTGAACTCAGCAGCTTTGCCAGCCAGGTCGAGGTTCTGGTAGTCCTCTGGGAAGGTCACGTTGACAACGCGCTCTTCGCCAGCCTTGGCGCCTACCAGGCCATCTTCGAAGCCTGGGATCATGCGGCCGGAGCCCAGTACCAGCTGGGTGCCCTTGGCCGAGCCACCGGCGAACTCTTCACCGTCAACCTTGCCGACGAAGTCGATGTTGACCTGGTCGTCGATCTGCGCAGCGCGCTCGACAGTTT
Organism: Pseudomonas sp. EZ-C24; assembly: GCF_014525325.1. Taxonomy (NCBI): domain Bacteria; kingdom Pseudomonadati; phylum Pseudomonadota; class Gammaproteobacteria; order Pseudomonadales; family Pseudomonadaceae; genus Pseudomonas; species Pseudomonas sp. EZ-C24. The sequence goes on from NZ_JACDIU010000015.1 coordinate 37,452, forward strand.
CAAAGCGGGTGTTCTGCTTGCGCAGGACTTCCAGCATGTTGTCCAGGTCAGCATCAGCCACTTCGGCGCTCAGACGCTCGACGTTGATCGAGTCGAAGCCGGCAACGGTGAACTCTGGGAACACTTCGAAGATGGCAACGAATTCCAGGTCCTTGCCTTTTTCGAAGGACTTTGGCTCAACGGCCGGGGCGCCAGCCGGGTTCAGCTTCTGCTCAACCACAGCCTCGTAGAAGGACGACTGAACCAGGTCACCGAAGGCTTCCTGACGGGCAGCTTCTTCGTAACGCTGGCGGATCACGCTCATTGGCACCTTGCCAGGGCGGAAGCCCGCAACCTTGGCGCGACGGGCAGTCTGCTGCAGACGCTTGTTGACTTCGGTCTCGACGCGCTCGGCCGGGACGGCGATGGTCATGCGGCGCTCGAGAGCGGAAGTGTTTTCAACCGAAACTTGCATGGATATTCCTCGTTGCACAGACGTTAGCCGGCGAAAGCCCGACTCCAGAATCAAGGGCAAGCATTCTAGTGACTCACGCACCAGAAGTCACCCCACTCAAGACGACGGGAAATCTCGCCGATCGATTTCATGGAAAACCCTGCGCAAAATGCGCCAGGCCTCATCTATAAAGGGCTGCACGCAGGCAGCCGCAGCCCCTGACTGAAAAACCTTGTCAAACAAACACGGCGGCAATCAGCCGTGCTCGGGGCCGATCTCGTTGAACGCGCAGTACTCATCCCACTCCATGCCCAACGCCTCGGCCACCTCACGGTGCACCTCAAGACGCATGGCGTGCAGTTCCTCAGGGCTCTGAGCGACCAATTGCAGGGTCAGTTCCCAGGGCTCGATGCCCTGCTCCTGCGCTGCATCATCAAAGGCCCACTGGATCTGCTGAGCCTGCTCGCGCGGGCTCAATTCGCGGATCTCTTCGAGCATCTGCGGATTGGCCTCGGCAAAGCGTTGCAGTGCCAGCGCCTGGCGAGCTTCTTTGGCTATCATCGGGTATTTCCTCTGGCGGCACGTAACCGCAATTCAACCAGCTGAAATCTATCAGCTTTTATCTGGATTTCACCAGCACACAGTGCGCACCTGGCAGAGCCAAACTGTGGGAAACAAAAAAGGCGCCTGATCATTCGATCGAGGCGCCTTTAATATAAATATGGGGTGGACGATGGGAATCGAACCCACGACAACCGGAATCACAATCCGGCGCTCTACCAACTGAGCTACGCCCACCATAGTGCGGTACTGCGTTGAAACCTTGAAGCATGGTGCGGATGAAGAGACTCGAACTCTTACAGCTTGCGCCGCTGGAACCTAAATCCAGTGTGTCTACCAATTCCACCACATCCGCATGCAACACTTAAATCAAAGGCGCCAGATCGTTCAATCAAGGCGCCTTCGAAAAATATGGGGTGGACGATGGGAATCGAACCCACGACAACCGGAATCACAATCCGGCGCTCTACCAACTGAGCTACGCCCACCATATAGCGGCATTACGTTACTGCATCACTTGCGTGCCTAAGCTGCCTAATGGCGCACCCGGCAGGACTCGAACCTGCGACCATCCGCTTAGAAGGCGGATGCTCTATCCAGCTGAGCTACGGGCACATAAGCAATCTGCCTAACCTCACAGGGGCTGGCAGCAACGCTGCGAACCACCCATTCTGCCCGACTTCGCCAACCAGTGATAGGCTGTGCCCGACAAGTGCGCCGAATGTTATAGACGAGCTGTAAAAGCGTCAACACCTTTCTCTAAAAAATCGAAATTATTGAAGGAGTTAGAGGATTTGCCCGACCACCCGCCTTTGCCCTCGGGCCGTGTCGTGCGAGAATGCGCCATTCTATCTGTTTCTTTCTCGATGGTTAATCACGCGTCTATGACTGCACACCTTATCGATGGCAAGGCGATCGCCGCCAACCTGCGCCAGCAGATCGCTCAACAGGTCGTGGAGCGCCGCCAGCAAGGCCTGCGCACGCCAGGCCTGGCAGTGATCCTGGTCGGCACCGATCCCGCCTCCCAAGTCTATGTATCGCACAAGCGCAAGGACTGCGAAGAGGTCGGCTTTATCTCCCAGGCGTTCGACCTGCCCAGCGAAACCTCCCAGCAAGCGCTGACCGACCTGATCGACCAGCTCAATGAGGACGCCGCAGTCGACGGCATCCTCCTGCAGCTGCCGTTGCCAGCGCACCTCGACGCTTCGCTGCTGCTCGAGCGGATTCGCCCGGACAAGGACGTCGACGGTTTCCATCCGTATAACGTCGGCCGCCTCGCCCAGCGCATCCCGCTGCTGCGCCCATGCACCCCGAAAGGCATCATGGCCCTGCTGGAAAGCACCGGCCAGGACCTGTACGGGATGGACGCTGTGGTCGTCGGCGCCTCGAATATCGTTGGCCGGCCGATGGCCATGGAGCTGCTGCTGGCTGGCTGCACCGTGACCGTCACTCACCGCTTCACCAAGGATCTGGCCGAACACGTCGGCCGCGCCGACCTGGTCGTGGTTGCGGCGGGCAAGCCGGGCCTGGTCAAGGGTGAGTGGATCAAGCCGGGCGCGATCGTCATCGACGTCGGCATCAACCGCCAGGAAGACGGCAAGCTGGTCGGCGATGTGGTCTACGAGACCGCCCTGCCCCGTGCCGGCTGGATTACGCCGGTACCAGGCGGCGTTGGGCCGATGACTCGCGCCTGCCTGCTGGAAAACACCTTGTATGCGGCGCAAGAGCTGCATAAATAAGGTCAATGGTGGCCACGGCTGCTACAGCGTAAAAAAACGGCACTCATGTGCCGTTTTTTTTGAGCCCAGTTCGTCAGATACGTTTGAGCACTCCACCAGGCCACTGCTCTGGCTGCACGTAGCCGTGCGCCCACACCAGCACATCCGCCGCCGGCATGGGCCGCGCAATCGCATACCCCTGAGCCAGATCACAGCCCAGCGCCATCAATACCAGGCCGTGCTCGTGAGTCTCAAGACCCTCGGCGATGACCTCGCGGCCAAAGGCCCGAGCCAGGCCGATCACCGCCCGGGTCAGAGCCAGGTCATCCTGATCATGCAAAATGTCCCGCACGAACGACTTGTCGATCTTGATCGTCTGCGCCTGCAATCGCTTCAGGTAGCTGAGCGAGGAATAGCCGGTACCGAAGTCGTCCAGCGAGAAACGCACCCCAAGGCCCTGACAAGCCGCCAGGCATTGGCTGACGTGCTGGATATTCTCGATGGCGACCGACTCGACGATCTCCAGGTCCAGCAGCGCCGGATCGACCGAGGCATGGCGCGCCAGCAATTGCTCCAGACGCTCGGCAAAATCAGCGCGCTGCAAATGACGCGCAGCGATGTTGACGCTGACCGACCATTGATGACCTTGCGTGTGCCAGCTTTGCAATTGCCTCAAGGCCTGCTCGATCACCCATTCGCCCAGTTCGACGATCAGGTCGGTCTGCTCGACCAATGGCAGAAAATCTCCAGGCATCACCATTCCGTTGAGCGGGTGCTGCCAGCGCAGCAGCCCTTCAAAGCCCAGCACTTCCCCGCTGCGCATATTCACCTTGGGCTGGTAATGCAGGCACAGCTCACCGTCATGCAGGGCCTGGCGAACCCGCGCCACGGTCTGGTGAGTGGCCTTGAGTTCAAGCTCCTGCGTCACGTCGAACAGGTGGTAACGGTTGCGCCCGCGCTGCTTGGCAACATACATGGCCTGATCGGCATGGCGCACCAGGGTGTCGGCATCCTCGTCATCCTGCGGAAATAGGGTAACGCCGATGCTCGCACTGACGATCACGGTCTGCTCGCGTAACGGATAAGGCGCCGCCAGGGCATCGAGGATGCGCTGCAGGCCTGCATGCAGCTGGTCACTGTCCTTTACATGGCGCAGGATCAGCACAAACTCATCCCCTGACAGCCGCGCCACCGAGTCCCCTGCGCGCAAGATCTTTTGCAGACGGCTCGCCACTTCCACCAGCAACCGGTCACCCGCAGCATGCCCGTAGCCGTCGTTGACCGCCTTGAACCGGTCCAGATCAAGCATGCACACGGCCAACGGAATGTTCTCTCTGCGAGAGAAAGCCAGGGCCTGATTGAGCAGATCGGACAGGTAGGCGCGATTGGGCAGCCCGGTCAACACATCGTGTCCGACCCGCCACTGCAGGGTGTGCAGCAGTTGGCGCTTTTCGGTCACGTCGAAGCGGATCGAAACGTACTTGCGAACCTTGCCCGACGCCGGATCAATCAACGGCACCATGGTGCTGTCGACCCAATACAACGAACCGTCCTTGGCACGGTTGCAGATCTCGCCTTTCCAGACCTGCCCGGCCACCAGCGCGCGCCACATGTCGAGGAAGAACTCAGGCTCGTGCAGGCCCGAATTGAGGATCCGGTGGTTGGCGCCGAGCAGTTCCTCCCGGCTGTAGCCGGAGATGCTGCAAAACTGCTGGTTGACGTAGGTGATACGCCCGCTCAGGTCGGCTTCGGAAAAAATCGCGGCCGCGTCCACGGCCGCGCGGTAGTTATCGTCCATATGCCATCCTGGCCCAGCGCTTGAACCGCTTCATCCATACAGATCAGGCGGCCGCTCAAGCAAAAGCGGCGGATTCTACGTGTCCATGCCGAGAATGGAAATGAGGCCAAAGCATCAGCGCACTGGCTAGCGCCGTTTGGGTTCAAGCGGCATCTGCCGCACCCTGCACAGCAAATTGCTCTGGCTCGAGCGCTTGCACAGGTAATTTCCCGCGCCAGAGCGGCCAGATGCAATAGCTCGCAACTGGTCAGACCGGTCAGGCCAAATTCACTTGCAATGTAGGAAATTTCGCGGTTTTATGATCGGGCACTGAACAAACCGGTAAGACCACAATAATTAAGTCCTGCGCTCTTTGGCCCGCTGCTCCATCGAAGCAAGGACACCGATCTGAGACTCCTCCCATGCTTAAGTGGTGCTCGCGTTCGATTTTCCTTCAGGTGGTGCTAGGGCTGGTCCTTGGTATCGTTTGCGGCCTCAGCTTCCCTGAGGTCTCCCTCCAGTTGAAACCCCTCGGCGACGGCTTTATCAAGCTGATCAAGATGCTCATCGGCCTGATCGTGTTCTGCGTGGTGGTCAGTGGCATTTCCGGTGCCGGCGACCTGAAAAAGGTCGGGCGCATCGGCCTCAAGTCGGTGATCTACTTCGAGGTACTGACAACTATTGCCCTGGTCATCGGCCTGGTGTTCGCCTTCAGTACCGGCATCGGTAGCGGCGCCAACATCCATCTGGATCAACTGTCTGTTGCCGACGCCAATGGCCTCGCCGACCGCGGCCAGCAGGTGCACAGCACCGCCACCTTCCTCATGGGCCTGATCCCGACCTCGGTCATCGGCGCCTTCGCCGACAACAACATCCTGCAGGTGCTGCTGTTCTCGGTGCTGTTCGGCAGTGCCCTGAACCTGGTTGGTGAAGCCGCGTCAGGCATTTCGCGCCTGATTAACGAACTCAGCCATGTGATCTTCCGCATCATGGGCATGATCGTGCGCCTGGCACCGATTGGCGTGTTCGGCGCGATCGCTTTCACTACCAGCAAATATGGCCTGGAGTCGCTGCACCACCTGGGCGGCCTGGTCGCGCTGTTCTACCTGACCTGCGCCGGCTTCGTGCTGGTCGTGCTCGGCACCGTGATGCGCCTGTCGGGCCTGCGCCTGCTGCCACTGATCAAGTACCTGCGTGAAGAGCTGACCATCGTCATGGGCACCGCTTCGTCCGACGCTGTACTGCCGCAGATCATGCGCAAGCTCGAGCACCTCGGTATCGGTAGCTCGACGGTTGGCCTGGTGATCCCTACCGGCTACTCGTTCAATCTCGACGGTTTCTCGATCTACCTGACGTTGGCCATCGTGTTCATCGCCAATGCCACCGGCACGCCGCTGGCCATGACTGACCTGATGACCATCTTGCTGGTATCGCTGGTCACCTCCAAAGGCGCCCACGGCATCCCCGGCTCGGCACTGGTGATCCTCGCAGCCACGCTGACCGCAGTGCCGGCGATCCCGGTGGTTGGCCTGGTGCTGGTGCTGGCAGTGGACTGGTTCATGGGTATCGGTCGCGCCCTGACCAACCTGATCGGCAACTGCGTCGCCACCGTGGCCATCGCCCGCTGGGAAAAAGACATCGACCTGGAGCGCGCCAACAACGTGCTCAGCGGCAAACCGGGCTTTGCCCACCAGCCGCGCAAACAACCCATCGCCCATCAACAGGAGTTCTGATTGAAACAGGCCGGCAGCGATGCCGGCCTGTTTCAGGAGCGTTATGCAACTTTTATCAGGAAACGACCCATGATCAGTTCATCGACCGTGGTCACATCAGTAGTGGAAAAACTGCGCCAGGCGCTGGCCCGCGGCCAGTGGCGCAGCGGTGAAATGCTGCCCGGCCAGCGCGAGCTGGCCGAACAGATGGGCATCAGCCGGCCGAGCCTGCGCGAAGCGGTAACCGTCCTCGAAACCCTCGGCCTGGTGCGCTCGCTGCCGGGCAAAGGGGTGCTGGTCCTGGACGCTGACGCCGCCGCAGCGCAGGAGCCGGTCGGCGACGCCGTCGGCGCTGCCAGCCTGGCTGACGTGCTCGAACTGCGTTACACCCTTGAGCCGTTTATCGTCGGCCTGGTCGCGCAGTCGGCTAACAGCCAGGACATAGGCCAACTGCGCCTGACCCTGATGGACATGCGCGAGGCGCTAGACGCCAGCGACAGCGAAGCTGGCGTCAACGCCTACATCGCCTTCCACCAGGAGCTGTTTGCCCTGACCACCAACCCGATTTTCCAGAGCGTGGTGCAACAGACCGGCAATGCCCTCAAGCAAAGCGCCGACATGCTGCGCAATTCGCCCGAGCACCTGGCTGCGCGCCTGCGTGAGAACGAAGCCGTGGTGCGTGCCATCCGTGACAAGAACAGCGCCCAGGCCAGTGCCCAGATGCGTCGGCACATCCTCCAGGAAGGCCTGCGCATGGGTATCGAACTGAATATCCCGGACGAACACCCCGGCCCATGACTCCAGGAGAGCGACCATGACCGCTTGCGCCCACGCCGCCCAGCCCCTGCCTGCCCTGCTCGGCGCCGGCGAGACCCGCCTCTCTGCCGAGCAGATCTACCCACGCTTGTTCGACGCCATCCTCGAACAGCGCCTGCCACCTGGCAGTGCACTGCCGGAACAGGCTCTGGGCGACGCCTTTGGCGTCAGCCGCACGGTGATCCGGCGGGTGCTTGGGCGCTTGTCCGATCAGCAAGTGGTGGTGCAGCGTCCAAGCCATACCGCGCACCTGGCCGCACCCGACCCGCAACAGGCGCGGCAAGTGCTCAGCGCCCGCCGCCTGGCCGAAACCACCCTGATCACCCTGGCGACCCAACGGGCCCGCCCCAATCAGATCCGGCAACTACGGCAACTGGTCGAGCGCGAGCGCCAGCACCATGAACAGGGCGAGCGCTGCACGGCGATCCGCCTCGGCGGCGAGTTCCACCTGAAGCTTGCGCAGATGGCCGCCAACGCACCCTTGGCGCGCTTTCTCAATGGCCTGGTGCCGATGACTTCGTTGATCATTGCCCGCTATGAGTCACCCTGCTGCGACCACTGCGCCTGGGAAGAACACGCCGCGATCATCGATGCCGTTGAAAGTGGCGACAGCAGCGCGGCGCTGACCTTGATGCACGAGCATCTGGACCGGCTCGAAGCCAAGCTCGATCTCGGCCAGGACCACAGCCTTTAGCAAAAACTGCCGCGGGGCCGCTGCCTACCTATAATCAGCTGATCCCCTCAGCCTCTTCACAAGGAGGCGCCGGCATGAATGCGCGTGGTGGCTTGCTCTTGCTCTGCCTGGTGCTGGCGGTAGGCGGCTGTGCCGGCAAGCGGCCCACTGCGCCGCCCCCGGTCGCTCTGAATGTCGGCGCCTGGCAGCAGGTCGATCGCGAACTGATCAACGCCTCGCTGGCTGCCACCGGCTCGGCCAACGACTATGCGCGGCGCTCGATGCGAGTATGGAAGGACGAGGTGCAGAAACGCACCGAAAGCGACTTCATCCCGTGGTTCACCGGCTACTGGACGCAGCAGTGGCTGACCCTGAAAGTCGCCTGGTACAAGATGAACAGCGGCAACGGTGCCGAGCCACCCGAGAAGCGCCTGGCGTTGTATCTGCAGGAGCAGTATCACCAGCGCGTACTCGAGCCGGTGGCACGGGAGATCAACCCCGAAGCCATCCGTGACCGCGCCAGCGAGCTGTACCTGCAACTGTTTGCCCAGCAACTGACGGCCATCATCCAGCGCTACAACGCCCCGCCCGACCAGCTCAGCCAACGCCTCACGCGGGTCAAGGCAATCGCACTAGGCCCACCCGCTGCGCGGGATGCCAGCCTCTATCAACTGCTCAGAGCCAAACCCCTGGCGCAGCAACCAGCCTGGCTTGCGCTGCGCCAGCACCTCAATCAACAGGCAGCCAAACTCGCCAGCCAAACCCAGCTCGGCCTGTCGTCGGTGGCCACTCGCGCCAGTGAAAAGCTCAGCGCCACCCTCGCCCCACGCGGTATTGCCAGTGCGGTGGCGGCGGCGGTGGGCAAGGCCGCCGGGGCGTTGATCTCGGTAGCCGCTACCGGCATCGCGATGATCAGCCACGACCAAGAGCAACCGCAGATGGTCGAGCAACTGCGGGTGATCCTCAACGTTGCCCTCAACCAGGAGTGGCGCGAGCTGATGGACAACCGCCAGAGTGGGGCGATGTCCGGGGTGTATTACCTGTCGGGGCAGATCGAGGATGGCCTGCTGCTCAAGCAGTAGCCATGGCCGAGGTGGGCAGGCCGAACAGGCGATCGAATGCCCAGTTGTAGGCAAAGGTGTAGCACGGCACCAAGATGATGAACGCGAGATCCACCACCAGTGCTTCAAGCAAGGTCATGTCCAGCCACCAGGCAATCAGCGGGATCAGGTATACCACCAGGGTCAGCTGAAAACCGATGGCATGCGCTAGCCGCCGCGCCACGCTGCGCCCGCGCTTGCTCTGGCGCGCCTCCCAGTACTCGAACAGGCTGTTGTAGATCAGGTTCCAGAGCATCGCGATGGTGGTGATCATCACCGCCAGCGGCCCGGTATGTGACGCCTGGGTGTCGGACAGATAAGCCAGCCCGAGTGTCGACATGCACAGGCCGATCAGCTCATAGAAAGTCACGTAGACCAGTTTGCGTTTGACACCTTGCACAGCGTTACCTCACGTCTTGCGTTCACCGAAGGCGCGCAGGATGCTTCAGTAGACTTGACAGGAAAAGTCAGCTGCTATCAGCTTTGCTGACAGGAGCCTGACCGACCATGAATTTTTCCAGCGACACGATCCAGCTGTTTCTCGCCGTCCTCGACCACGGCTCGTTCTCGGCCGCCGCCCGCGCCTTGCGCCGGGTGCCATCGGCGGTGAGCATGGCAATCGGCAATCTCGAAGCTGAGCTTGGCTACCCGCTGTTTCAGCGAGGCCCGCGTGAGGCCCGCCCTACCCCGCAAGCACTGGCACTCGAGCCTCATGCACGGCTGATCGGCGACCAGCTGGGCCGCTTGCAGGTGCATGCGCTGGAGCTGTCCAGAGGGCTGGAAAGCAGCCTGGCCATTGCGGTGGTGCCGGACATCGACCACCAACCCCTGCTGCAAGCCATTGCGACCTTGAGCGCACGCTACCCGCTGCTCGACGTTGAGCTGATCAGCGCGCCGCAGGATGAGGCCCTGCACTTGCTCGACAGTGCACGGGTGAGCCTGTGCCTGGCGTTTGCCGAGCTCAAGGTCGACTCGCGTCGCAGCTTTCACAACATCGGCAAGGAGTCGCTACTGGCAACCCTGGCACCGCATCATCCGGCCCTGAACGGCAAGCGCATCCGCTACCTCGAAGACCTGGTCAATGTGCGCCAGATTCTGGTCTGCAGCAGCGAGCTGCCGCTGGCTGATCCACGCACGCTGATCGGCGCCGCACACTGGCGCAGCAACAGCCTCGATCTGGCCCTGCAGCTGGTCGAGGCAGGCTTGGGCTGGGGTGACTTCCCGGCCTCTCGAGTCACCCCACTGGTCGCCGCCGGGCGCTTGCTGCAGCTGGATTTCGGCAATACCCAGAACGCCCTGGAGCTGCCCGTGCATGCTTATTGGAGCAAACAGCAGCCGCTGGCGCAGGGCGCGCGAATGCTGGTCGAGCTGCTGACTGAGCGTTAGCCGCAAGGCACTGCAGCATGGGCAAACCAGCCGACGCTCACCGTCCGTCGCCGTGCACTAAATAAAGCCGCACTGGCCTATCAGTTTTGTCCGGCTTGAGCCGATAGAAATCAAGTAAGCCGTCATCGCGTCACAAGCGCCCGGCGTCCTCTCAACATGGCTCAAGGTCTCGAAACATGAACCTGAAGTTCCGCCACAAGATTCTCCTCAGTGCCTGCGGTGTCGTGGTGCTGGCATTTGCCCTGTTTACCCTCTACAACGACTACCTGCAGCGCAGTACGATTCGCCAGAACCTGGAATCGTCGGTGCAGCAGGCCGGCGCATTGACTGCCAGCAGCGTGCAAAACTGGATGAGTGGACGCATCCTGGTGCTGGAAAACCTCGCTGAAGACATTGCCGAGCAAGGTGCTGGCAATAACCTGGCCGGACTGATCGGCCAGCCTTCGTACACCCGCAACTTCCTCTTCACCTACCTGGGCCAGACCAATGGCGTATTCACCCAGCGCCCTGACGAGAAGATGCCCGACACCTACGACCCGCGTCAGCGCCCCTGGTACAGCGCCGCTGTCAGCGCCGGCCAGACCCTGCTGACGCCGCCCTACCAGAGCGCCGTCGGCGGCCTGGTGGTGACCATTGCCACCCCGGTCAAAGCCAAGGCCGACGGCCAACTGCTCGGTGTAATCGGCGGTGACCTGTCGCTCGACACCCTGGTCGAGATCATCAACTCGGTCGACTTCGGCGGCATCGGCCATGCGTTTCTGGCCGACCGCGACGGCCAGGTGATCGTCAGCCCGGACAAGACCCAGGTGATGAAAAACCTCAAGGACATCTACCCTGCCGCCAACCTGCGCGTCGAGCCGGGCATGCAGGACGTGGTGCTCGATGGCCAGGAGCGGCTGATCTCGTTCGCCCCGATCAACGGCCTGCCGTCGGCCAAGTGGTATATCGGCCTGTCCATCGACAAGGACAAGGCCTATGCCGCGCTGAGCCAGTTCCGCACCTCGGCAATCATTGCCATGCTGGTTGCCGTAGCGGCCATCGCCGGTCTGCTCGGTTTGCTGATCCCGGTATTGATGCGCCCGCTGACCACCATGGGCCGCGCCATGCGCGACATCGCTGAAGGCGAAGGCGACCTGACCCGCCGCCTCACCGTGCAGAACCAGGACGAGTTCGGCGAACTGGCGACCTCGTTCAACCGCTTCGTCGAGCGCATCCATGCTTCCATCAGCGAGGTGTCCTCGGCGACCCGCCTGGTCCATGACCTCTCGGAAAAAGTCGTCAGTGCCTCCAATGCCTCGATCAGCGGCTCGGAAGAGCAAAGCATGCGCACCAACAGCGTCGCGGCAGCGATCAATCAGCTCGGTGCCGCGACCCAGGAAATTGCCCGCAACGCTGCCGACGCCTCGCAACACGCCAGCGGCGCCAGCGACCAGGCCCATGACGGCCGCCAGGTGGTCGACGATGCCATCACGGCGATGACCGCACTGTCGCTGAAAATCAGTGAGTCGTGCGAGCAGATCGAAATCCTCAACACCAGCACTGACGACATCGGCAAGATCCTTGATGTGATCAAGGGGATTTCCCAGCAGACCAACCTGCTCGCGCTCAACGCGGCCATCGAAGCTGCCCGCGCCGGTGAAGCCGGCCGTGGCTTTGCCGTGGTTGCCGACGAGGTGCGCAACCTTGCCCACCGTACGCAGGAGTCGGCAGAAGAGATTCACCGCATGATCACCAGCCTGCAGGTCGGTTCGCGTGAGGCGGTGCACACCATGAACGCCAGCCAGGTGTCGAGTGAGCAGACCGTGCAGGTCGCCAACAAGGCCGGTGAGCGGCTGGCCAGCGTCACGCAGCGGATCGGTGAAATCGACGGCATGAACCAGTCGGTGGCCACCGCCACCGAAGAGCAGACCGCCGTGGTCGAGAGCCTCAACCTGGATATCACCCAGATCAACACCCTCAACCAGCAAGGCGTGCAGAACCTCAACGAGACCCTGCAGCACTGCGATGCGCTGAGCCAGCAGGCGGGGCGTCTGAAGCAGCTGGTCGGCAGTTTCCGTATCTGATCCAGCCCCGCGTGACAAAGCCCCGCGCCAGCTACGGCGCGGGGCTTGCCCGCAACACCCTCCCGCACCCGGTTATAACCTAATAACCAACAAATCTATTTGGCTATATCAACTACCTATATGCTTGCGCTCATCCGATCACGGGCAAGTTGGGCAGTCGAGTAACGTATGGATGTAGGTTCTTTCGGTTTCACCATTGCAGGGCTAATCGTAGGTTTCATCGTTGGCATGACTGGCGTTGGCGGCGGGTCGTTGATGACGCCGATCCTGCTCTGGTTTGGCGTCAACCCTGCAACTGCCGTGGGCACCGACCTGCTCTATGCTGCTATTACCAAGGCCAGTGGCGTCTGGGTGCACGGGCGCAACAAGAACATCGACTGGAAGATCACCGGCTGGCTCAGCCTGGGCAGCGTGCCTGCCGCGGCGCTAACCCTGTGGTTCCTCAGCACGCTGCATGCCGACACCTCGGCGCTGAATGCGGTGATCAAGCAAGGCCTGGCTGTGGTGCTGATCCTGACCGCGCTGGCGCTGCTGTTCAAATCGCGCCTGCAGGCCTTTGCCAGCCGCCATGCCGGCGACCACTATCACCTCAGCGATCGCACCCTCAACGGCCTGACCGTGTTCACCGGGGTGATCCTCGGCGTGATGGTGACCCTGACCTCGATCGGCGCCGGTGCCCTGGGTACGGTAGCGTTGTTCCTGCTGTACCCGTTCCTGGTTACCCGCCGCCTGGTCGGCACCGAGATCGCTCACGCCGTGCCGCTGACGCTGGTCGCGGGCCTTGGCCATGCCGGCATGGGCAACATGGATTGGTCGCTGCTCGGTTATCTGTTGCTGGGCTCGCTGCCGGGCATCTACCTGGGCAGCCACCTCAGCGGGCGCATCTCCGACAACGTCCTGCGCCCATGCCTGGCGGCGATGTTGCTGCTGATCGGTTACAAGCTGGCGTTCTGACCTTCTTCCGGGGCTGCAGCGCAGCCCTTGCCGTTACTTGTCGGCACGCCACAGCACCGGCCAATACTCTGAAGAAACCTGCGCACAGCGGTCCATCTTGGCCAGGCTGAGCAAGCGCATGCGCTCACCGTCGTAGCGCCAGATCTCGTTGACACCGCAGTCGCCAATCCCGCGGCCCTTGTCGAAGCCATACAGCTCGCCGCTGTTCGAATCGAACGCGACATAGCCGGTCAAGCGGCTGTCGACCACCTCACTTGCCGGCGCCTCGAATGGTAGCTCGCTGATCACGTAAGGCGCTGCGCGGCCAACCCGGTACAGCGTGTACGAGCAGTTGTAGGCGCCGCATTCCGAACTGATCAGGGCCAGCGCGTGCTGGCTGTCGAGTGGCTGCAGTTCGAGGCTGCGCACACCCTCTTGATCAAATACATCGCCGTCGGCCTTGGCTTTGGCCATGACCGCGCTGCGCATCTGGGTGGCCTGCGCAGGGTCCAGCGCGGGCGCTGCGGTGAACAGCGGCAGCTTGGCCATAGTAGGTGCTGGTGGCACGCTCGCATCTGCGGCAGTGCCGGGGCGCACCAACGCGCTGGCGTGGCCGATACGGCCTTGCACCGAATCGATCAGCAGCAGCGCCGCACTGATGCCCTGCAGCGATGCCTGCAACGCGCCGTCGCTGCTGGCCGCTGTCAGGCGCTCGCCGTTGCGCAACTGGCGCACGAGCGCGGCGCCGGCCTCACCGTCCACCTGCAGGACGGTCTGATACTCGTCGCGCTGCTTGTGCCAGCTCGCCGTCAATGGCTGGCCGTCGAGTAGCGGCGGCGAATCCCAGGCAGCACCGCCGACCACGCGCAGGCTCAGCGCACCGTTCAGACCGGCCTCGCGGTGCACCACCAGCCACAGCGAATTGGTATCTTCCTGCGCTGCGGCGACGGCGGTACAGGCGCGGGTGTTGTCGCAGCCAACGATCCAGTCCTTGATCTGCCGATATACCGGTACTGGTTCCGGGCCAGCCGCTACGGCCAGGCTCGGCAGCAACGCGAGGCCGAGCAGGGCTGCCCGGCATGGGAGGGTTACGTGCATCATGCTGATTCCTGTGCAGTCCTTGAGGTGCCCTGAACGGGCCTGACGATCATTGCAGATGCGCCGCCAAGTGCAACCGGGCGTTGCCAGGATTTGCGTCAGGTCACAGCAGACGCACCCGCCACTGCCCGTTGAAGCTCAGCTGTAGTTTTGCCAGGGGCAGTACATCGATGCGCTGCAGGGCAGCCAGCGGGCAGTCGAGCAGTTGCCCAAGCACAGCCCTGATCACCTGAGGATGAGTCACTGCCAAGGTCGAGCCTGGGCTGTTGAACGCCGCAAGCCAGGCGGCCACTCGTTCGCTCAGCTGAGCCAGGGATTCGCCGCCGTGGGAGGCACTGTAGGGATCGCTCAGCCACTGCGCCAGCGCATCCGGCTGCTCGCGCTGCAACTGCTTCAGCGTCAATCCCTGCCAGCGACCCAGATCAGCGTCGGCCAAGGCCGGCTCGCTCATCACCTGATCGCCCAGCACACCGGCGGTGTCGAGGGTACGGCGCTCGGGCGCTGACAATACCTGCGTGTAATCAGCCATCAGTTCAGCGGCAGAAGGCAGCGCAACCAGCGCATCATCAGGGCAAGCCATACGGCCGAGCCGCTGGGCATCGGTCAGTCCATGGCAGATCAAGGTCAAGCGAACAGCTTTCACCGGTGTCCTCCAACGCAGGCTTCAGGCGCGCTGATACTACGCTGCCACCGCTACCTTGCGGTAGGATGCTGTCTAGATGCCACACCCTTCTACCCGAGCCGCCAATGCCCCACACCCCCAGTCCGCTTCTGCTCGCACTGCGCGCAGGTACCCAAGCCTGTCACCAGCGTCTGGAAGCCCGCTTGCCGTTTTTCCGTGATGACTTCGACCTGCCTGCCTATCGACGGCTGATGCAGGCTTACTATGGCTTCCATGCCCCGCTACAAGCGCTACTGACAGACCATCAAGGCAGCGAGCGGGCCAAGACCACAGTGCTCGAACATGACCTTCAGGCGTTGGGCCTGAGCCGCGCAGAGGTTGCCGCCCTGCCCCGCTGCGAGGCGCTGCCGGCAACTGCCGATGAAGCCAGCGTGCTCGGCGTGATGTATGTGATCGAAGGCTCGACCCTCGGCGGTCAGGTGCTCAAGCGGGCGATGGCTGAGCGCCTGGGGATCGACGGCGACCACGGCGCGCGCTTTCTCGACGTGTACGGGCCGCTGACCGGCGCGCATTGGCGCAGTTTCCTGCAGCGCCTCGACCAGCCTGCCGCCAGTCACCCACAGACGGTGGCCGCCGCCATCGCTACGTTTGAGTGCTTCGAGCACTGGCTGCAGGACTGCGGCGTGCTGGCCTGATCAACCGAACAGGTGCAGCACGCCCCACGCCGGTATTGCCGCCACCAGCGCTACGGCGAACCTGGGCCAGTACGGCAGCAGCATCACCAGCATCACCGCCGCCAGCGAGATCACCCCAAACCAGGCCACCGCGCCCATCGCCCAGCCCCAGGCCTGAGCGCACAGCAGCAAGCTCAACAGCAGCCCCAGCCAGCCCAGCGCGCGCAGGCTCAGCCGCAGCGCTGGCGACGGTGACCGTTGCCACACCTGTTTGTAATGGCGCTCCAGCCCCTGACACAAACCGAGCATGCCGGCATAGGCAAACAGCAGGCTACCCGTCACCAGACTGATCATGCCTTGGCCTCCATTGTGCGCGCCGCGCGCGGCTTGACCACCACCGGTTTGGGGCACGCCACACGCCATGCCGCCAAGGCCAGGCCAATACCCAACACCAGGCCCGTGACCTCGACACCCAGGCGCAGGTGGTCGACGCCGCCGGCAAAGATACCCAGCACACCCAGACCACCGCACAGCACGGCGCAAAGTGCCAACTGCTCGACCCATGCCTGTTTGGCAGGGCGCACGCCGGCATGCAGCAACGCCAGCAGCCACAGGCCAAAGAACGCCCGCACTTCCCACGCCTCACGTTGCGCCAGCTCCGCTGGCAACAGTCGGCTGGCCCACAGTAAGCCGACACAGGCGACCATCAGGCCGCTGATAAAGCCGACGTTGCACACTTCAGCCACGCGATACCAACGTCGCGCCGCCGCATCGGCACGGCTGTCGGCAGCGGCATATTTGCGCCCACGCTTGACGCAGAACAGCACCAGCCCGCTGGCGATCATTGCGCAGCTGATCAAGCCGCAGATGAAGTACAGCCAGCGCATCGGGTAGCCACCAAACTGCGCAAAATGCAGCCCGGCCATGACCCGCTGAGTCAGCGGCGCCGGGCGCAGTTCAGGGACGTCGCTGAGCAGCTTGCCGCTGACACCGTCGAACACCATTGCATTGCCTTTGGTCAGCGCGATGCGGTTACCCAGCACCGGCCGCACTTCGATCAGCGCCGCGGCGGTGTTCGGGTTACGAATGCCAATGCTGCCAATTGGCCCGAGACGAGCTTCGGCCTGGGCCAGCAGCGGCGCCAGCTCGACCAGCTCGGCGGGCGTCTTGGCCAGCCGTCGCGGTTGTTCCACACGGGCATTGCCCTGGGCCTGGAAGTACGCCCGGCTGTCGCCCTCGAACACGGCGTCCACGCCTGCGGGGATGTAGATCATCATGAAAATCACCAGGCCGGTGTAGGTGATCATCAAGTGAAACGGCAGCAGCAACACCGCGCTGGCGTTGTGAAAGTCCAACCACGAGCGCTGGCCTTTGTCGGGGCGGAAGGTAAAGAACTCCTTGAAGATCTTCTTGTGAATGACGATGCCGGTGATCAACCCCGCAAGCATCACCAGCGCCAGCGCGCCGACCACGAAGATGCCCCAGTTGCGCGGCAGGTCGAGGGTGAAGTGGAAGCGGAAGAAGAAGTTGCCGCCGACGCTGTCACGTACGGCAAGCGGCTCGCCGCTGTTCGGGTCGAGCGGCACCACCACGCCGTGGCGGCGATCGCCGGTGGAGACGCTCAAGCCCGGCGAGCGTTCGGTCGGCAAGCTGATACCCCAGTTGCCGGCGTTGGCTTGGTGCTGTTGCAGGTAGCTGATCGCGCGCTTGGCGGCATCGGCCTGGGACACTGTACTTGCCGGGATTTCTGGCTGCATCCAGTGGTTGAGCTCTTTGTCGAACACCGCCAGGGTGCCGGTGACAAAGATTGCGAACAGCAGCCAGCCAAAGATCAGCCCGGCCCAGGTGTGCAGCCAGGCCATCGATTGAGTGAAGGTGTTTTTCATGCCAGCCACCGCAGCGCCTGCGGCCAGAAGCCAATCAACGCCAACGGCACCGCCAGCGCCAGTGGCGCCCAGGCCCGCAGCGCGTCACGGCTGGCGAAGGCCCAGAGGATCGCCAGGGTATAGAAGACGAACGCCGGTAGCGTGGCGATGATCACCGCGTCCGCCGGCGCCAGCGGCAGGATCCGCGCCAGGCAGGCGGTGCTGGCGTAACTGAAGGCGTAGCCACCCAACAGGGCTGCGCCGCTGCGCGAGAGGATGCGCAGCCAGGTTGGGGTTTCGCTCATCAGAAGGTCCTTGTGCCGATCGATCAGAACGAAATGTTCAACGAGGCAAACACGGCGCGCCCAGGCTGGTTATAGGTGTTGGCGCCGGAGCTGCTGGCGTTGCCGCCGCGCAGGATCTGCTTGTCGAAGACGTTGTTCACGCCCACGCGCACGTCGTAGTTCTGGTTGAATTTGTAGCCGGTGCTGATATCCACCAGGCCGTAGGCTTCCACATCCTGCTGTGCTGCCAGGTCGTAGTCCTGCTGGGTGCGGTAGTTGTAGCTTGGCGACTTCTGCTTGCCGAAGTAGGTGCCGGCGAGCTGGAACGACAGCTTGTCGGTGGCGCGCCAGTCGAGGGTGGTATTGACCGTGTACTCGGGGATCACCGACAGCGGCTCGCCGGTTTCACGGTTGTCGTTGTCGAGCATCCAGGTCAGGTTGGTGTTCCAGTCGAGCGCCGGGCTCAGCTCGATGAAGAAGTTGCCCTCGATACCCTCGACCCGCGCTTCGCCGGCGTTTTCCCACTGGGTCACGCGACGACCACTGTTGATCGCATAGATCACGTCGGTGCCACCGATGATCTTGTTCTGGTAGTCGTTACGGAAGTACGTCGCGCTGGTGCGCCAGGTGCCGCGGTCGTACTGCAGGCCGATTTCCTTGTTGACGCTGATTTCCGGCTTGAGGTCGCTGTTACCCTGCAGGTAGCAGCCACCGGAGTTGGTCTGGCCGACGCTGCACCCGTTGCCGCGGCTGTACAGCAGGTAGTTGGAGTTGTACTGGTAGAGGTTCGGCGTTTTGTAGGCACGGGCAATGCCGCCCTTGACGGTCAGCGCCTCGGTCAGCTTGTGCGACAGGTTCAGGCTTGGGCTGAAGTTGTCACCGAAGGCTTCGTGGTGATCCAGGCGCAGCCCGGGGGTGACGGTGGTATCGCCGATGATGACGTTGTCTTCGACGAACAGCGCGTAGCTCTTGGCAGTCATCTTCGAGTTGCTGCGATCAAAGCCACTGATCGCATCGCCGCCGTTGCCGCTCGGATCGAAGCTCTGCGGGCGGAACGAGCCCTGGTCGTTGAGGCTCTCGTACAGGTATTCGCCGCCCAGGGTCAGCACGTGTTCGGTGCTGCCCATGGCGAACGGCAGGTTGACCTCACTGGTCAGGCGCGTGTTGCGCAGCCGCGACATAGCCGCGCCACTGTCGTTGATCGCGCCTTCCGGGCCACCGGCGAGGCCTTCGTTGAGGCGCCAGTTGCGCACGTACTCGTAGGCCAGCACGGTCTTGCTGGTGCCCCAGCTGAAGTCGCCCAGGTGGGTCAGGTCGTAGGTGCTGCGCTGCATGATGTTGGTCTCCTTGCCGTACAGGCTGGAGATCAGATCAACGTTGCCGCCGCCGTTGCTGTTCATGGTGTCGCCGGCGTAGATGTTGCCTTGGCGGCTGTAACCGCTGCTCATCTCGAGGCGATGCTCGTCGTTGAGCTTCCAGCTCAGCAGGCCGTTGATGTCTTTGTTGCGCACACCTTCGCGGCCGCCCACGAGGGCACTGTTGGCCGCGTCGGCATTGATGTCGAGGTCATCGGCATCGGTCTTTGCCAGGCCGCCGAACAGACGGAAGCCAAGGTTTTCGGTCAGCCCACCGCTGAGGTTGAAGTTGGTCCGCCGGCTCATGCCCTCGGCGCTGTCTTCCGGCAGCTGGGTGTAGACGTTGACGTTGCCCTTGAACTCATCGGTCGGGCGCTTGGTGATGATGTTGACCACCCCACCCATGGCCCCGGAGCCGTAACGCGCCGCCGCCGGGCCACGCAGGATCTCGATGCGCTCGACCGCTTCGGCCGGCACCCAGTTGGTCTCGCCACGGGTATCGCGGTCACCGTTCCAGCCGTAGCGCACGGCGTTGCGCGCATTGGACGGCTTGCCGTCGATCAGGATCAGGGTGTTTTCCGGGCCCATGCCACGCAGGTCGATCTGGCGGTTGTTGCCACGCGCGCCGCTGGCGCTGTTGCCGGTCAGATTGACCCCAGGCTCGCGGCGGATGATGTCGGACAGGTCATTGGCGGGCGGGCGGCGCTTGATGTCTTCTTCGGTAATGATCGACGAACCGAGCGCCTGACGCGCCTCACGTTCGGCGGTAACCAGAGTGTCCTGGATGATCAGTGCATTGCTGTCTAGCGGGACGTCCAGCACCTCGGCGTTTTGCTGCTCTTCGGCGTGAGCCGGCGCGACCAGCAGTGCTGGTGTGGCCAAGGCAACAAAAGCCAGGGCCAGGCCATTGGGTGAGGTTCTGGATTGCATCGACACATCTCCTGATCATGGGCAAATGCCAACCCCGACCAGGAAACCGAAGAGCCCACACCCTCCGGCCTCTCAAGCAGTACTTGGGGGGCCAATAGGGATGTGGAATATAACGATTCTCAAATGACTTTAAATCTTATTTACGAAATTTACAGATTGGGTGGGGAACTTGCGCAGGTTGCCGGCCTGCTGCGATCCAAGGCCGAGCAACTGCTCGATACAACATCGACCTTCCCTCGTCAGTGTTATGACTCCCACAATCGCTACGTCAAAGACGTAGGGATGAGGTATGCTGACCATTATCGAATCGCCGCTTTTCTCCAGGCAGTGGCCGGATTACTGGACCGCCGAGGAGCATGGAGCTTTTATGGCGTACCTTGCTGCGGATCCAGAAGCTGGCGTCGTGATCGCCGGTTCTGGTGGGTGTCGCAAGGTGCGCTGGAGCATGGATGGGCAAGGGAAACGGGGCGCGGTCAGAGTCATCTACACGGCCCAACTCGCTGACGGTGCACTGGTTACACTGCTCGTGTACTGCAAAAGCGCTGTAGAAAATATACCTGCGCATGTGCTGCGCAAGATCATGAAGGAGCTGGACCATGCCGTTGAGTGAGACAGAGCTCATGCTTCGGGACGCCAAGCGCGACATCGGCGAAGAATTACTGCAGTCGATCCGCGATGTGAAAGCCGGCCGCTACGGCGC
Organism: Pseudomonas sp. EZ-C24; assembly: GCF_014525325.1. Classification (NCBI taxonomy): domain Bacteria; kingdom Pseudomonadati; phylum Pseudomonadota; class Gammaproteobacteria; order Pseudomonadales; family Pseudomonadaceae; genus Pseudomonas; species Pseudomonas sp. EZ-C24. The sequence goes on from NZ_JACDIU010000015.1 coordinate 58,152, forward strand.
AGTGCATCAGGTTGAAGTGACTGAAGCCGCTGAGGCGCGTAACAAGACGGGGCTATCGCAGCTTAAATTCGCAGAACTGCTGGGTGTTTCGATTCGAACCCTTCAGGAGTGGGAACAAGGGCGTCGAGCGCCTTCTGGTGCGGCTCGCTCGCTGCTATATATCGCGGCCTCTCGCCCGGACGTGTTTCGAGAGGTGCTGCAGAATCGCCACTGATACCCTGCCACGTGAAACCCCTTGGCGGGGCGGCAATCCAGTCGAAAGGGGCTGCACAGCAGCCCCGAAACCCAAATGGTTGCCCTAATCATCAAGCCAATGTACGGCCCTAGCTGTCAGGACTTGAACCGCCCAACCAACCCATTCAACTCCTGCGACAGCTGCGACAACCGCCCGGAGTCAGCCTGCGCCGAACTGGCCAGGCCCTCGACCAGCTGCGCTTCGTCATAGATCTGCTGAATATGCCGGTTGATCTCTTCGGCAACGCTGTGCTGCTCCTCCGCCGCTGCGGAAATCTGCAGGTTCTGGTCGCGGATTTCATTGACCGACAACTGAATCCCTTCAAAGCTGTCGCGCGCACTCTCGATCGACGACACGCTGGCCCGCGACAGATCCAGGCAGCTGTCCATCTTCTCCGAGACCTCTGCAGTCTTGCTGCCGAGGGTATTGAGCAGCAGGTCGATTTCGCCCGTGGAGTCAGCGGTACGCTTGGCCAGCGCGCGCACTTCATCGGCCACCACGGCAAAGCCGCGGCCCTGATCACCGGCGCGGGCAGCTTCGATCGCAGCGTTCAACGCCAGCAGGTTGGTCTGCTCGGCAATGGCGCGGATGGTGCCGAGGATCTGGTTGATGCTGCGACTGCCCTGCTCCAGCTCGACCATCGCCTGAGACGACTCGCTCAAGCGCATGCCGAGGCGGTTGACGTTGTCGGTGGTCTGCTCGATCTGCTGCTTGCCCTCAGCGACACGGCGGTGGCCGTTTTCGGCAGCATCGGCAGCGCTGCTGCACGAGCGCGCAACTTCGTTGGCGGTGGCGACCATCTCGTTGAATGCAGTGGACACCAGTTCGACTGCTTCGCGCTGACGCCCGGCGGCTTCGTTCATATTGCTCGCCACCTCGCTATTGACCCGCGAAGCGTCCTCAAGATTGCTCGACGCAGCGCCGATGCGCTGGATCAGCTGGCGAATCGCCGCCAGGAACTTGTTGAACCAGCCGGCCAGCTCAGCTGTTTCATCCTTGCCCTGCACCTGCAGATCTCGGCGCAGGTCACCCTCGCCTTCGGCGATCGACTGCAAGCCGGTGCTGACCTGGCCGATGGGCTTGACGATCAGCTTGGAGAACGCCGCCGCGATCACCGCAAATACCAGCGCCAGCAAGATGACGATGACTGCCGTGAGATAGCTCATGCGCGTGGCCGCAGCCATCACTTCCTGCTTCTCGATCAGGCCGACAAAGCGCCAGCCCAGGCCTGGAGAAGTCCATACGTTGGCCATGTAGTTGACGCCATCGATCTCGACTTCAGTCGAGCCCTGCGCGGTCGCTGCCAGATGCGCGTAAGGCTCGCCAAGGTCCTTGAGCTGCTTGAAACTGTGGCTGGCGTCGCGTGGGTCGACCAGCACCGTGCCGTCTTCGACCAGCATCACGTAGCCGCTGTTGCCGAGCTTGATGCTCTTGATCAGCTCGGTGAGGTTTTTCAGCGAGACGCTGACGACGAACACACCCTTGGGCTTGCCGGCGTCATCGAGCAATGCCCGCGCAGTGCCGACCAGCGCCACATCGTCCTTGTCGTAGTAATAGGCAGCGGTGCGCACGGTCTTGTTCGGGCTGGCCATGGCCGCCTTGTACCAAGGCCGCGTGCGCGGATCGTAGTTGGCAAGCTTGGGATCATCCGGCCATTTCGCGTAACTGCCGTCTTCCAGGCCGATGGACAGAATCGCCGCGGCCGGGTGAGTCGAACCATAGCGGGCGAATTGATCAATGACCTGCTGCGCCGCAGCCGGCATTGGCTGACTGGCGGCGTCGGGACTGGTGTACTGTTTTAAAGTACTTACTGAAGTGTATACAGGATCAGCGGACAGTTGATCGACGTTTTGCGTAGTTGCATCAAAGAACTGACGCATGTTGCCGTCTATCTGACGGATTTCCCGCGTGCTGCCATCGACAAACTGTTCAAGTGCATCGGCGCGGATATTCAGCACCGATATAACCCCGACCACGCTGACTGGGATAAAGGCTACCGAGACGAAGGCAAGGATCAATTTGGTTTTTATTTTCACTGTCACGACCATCCATGTAGGGCGGGGGCAAATGGCCGCTGCTGGGCAGTAGTGGCGACCTGCTACTCACACTGTTTCGGCCGCACGGATCTATATCTTTAGCTAATCTCCTGTACACAATTAAACCGGCGATTGGTGTTGATCCATAAGTCAACTTTACCAACGTCGCCGGGCCGGCGGTCGCGGCCAACTTGACCGTCCCAAACCGCAGCTGTTTACTGTATGTATATACAGCAAAAAGCCAGCCGCCATGCCAACCGCCACCTCACCCGTATTCGCCCTGATCGACTGCAACAGCTTCTACGCCAGCTGCGAACGGGTGTTCCGCCCCGACCTGGTACGCACGCCGATCGTGGTACTGAGCAACAACGACGGTTGCGTCATTGCCCGCAGCGCCGAGGCCAAGCAATGGGTAAAGATGGGCCAGCCGTACTTTCAGGTGCGGGATGTGCTGCGCCGTCACGGCGTGGTGGCGTTCTCCTCCAATTACGCGCTGTATGGCGACATGAGCCAGCGAGTAATGACGGTGATCGAAGGCATGGTCCCGGCCACCGAGGTGTACTCGATCGATGAAGCCTTCGCCGACCTCAGCGGCGTGCCTGGCGATCTCGAGCAACTGGGCCGCGACATTCGCGAGCGTGTTCTCAAGCACACCGGCATTCCCGTCGGGGTCGGCATCGCCGGTACCAAGACCCTGGCTAAGCTGGCCAATCACGCGGCCAAGCGCTGGACCGCGCAAACCGGCGGGGTCTACGACATGCGCGACCCGGTACGGCGCGACTGGGTGCTGAAAAAGTGCCAGGCCTCGGACGTCTGGGGTATCGGCCCGCGCATGGCGGCGCACCTCACCGCGCTGAACATCCGCAGCGCCTGGGACCTGGCTCAGGCCGACCCGTGGAGCCTACGCAAGCAGTTCAGCGTGGTAGTTGAAAAAACCGCCCGCGAGTTGTCCGGCACGCCCTGCCTGGAACTGCAGGCGCAGGAGCCGCCGCGCCAGGAAATCTGCTGCAGCCGCATGTTCGGCGAGCGGGTCAGCGAGTTGCAGCCGATCAGGCAGGCGGTGGCCACCTACGTCATGCGCGCCACCCAGAAACTGCGCGCGCAACGCTCGCTGGCGCGCAAGCTGCGGGTGAGCATCCGCACCGGCATGTTCAACCCCGAAGAAACCAAGTACGCCAGCGGCGTAGTGGTGCAACTGCCCTACCCCACCGACGACGTACGGCTGCTTACGCGCATGGCGCTGGAGGCGGTAGGCACGATCTTTCGCCCAGGCTTTCGCTACAGTAAGGCCGAGGTGTTGTTGATGGACCTGTGCCAACCGGGGGAGTTTTCAGATGACCTGTTCGCCCCCAGACAATCGCCGACTTGTGATCGCCTGATGCAGGTGATGGATGACATCAACGGGCGCTGGGGCTCGGGCACCATGCGCGCGGCCAGTGTGCCAGCGGCACCGGATTGGGAGATGCGCCGCGAGTTGATGAGCCAGAGTTTCACCACCCAATTCAATGCTCTCTGGCGTGCCCGATCTTGAACTCAAGCCTTGGGATCGTGGCTGCGCACGCTGAAGGTGACCACGCCCCAGATCGCCAGCTCGTCGCCCTCGAGGATATGCCGCGGGGCAAAGCGCGGGTTGTCCGAGCGCAGCACCACCTGCCGGCCAACTCTGTGCAGCCGCTTGCACAATGGCTCGCCATTGACGGCGGCGATCACCACATGGCCGTGCTGGGCTTCGATCGAGCGATCGACCAGCACCAGGTCGCCATCGAAGATGCCCGCGTCCTGCATGCTGTCGCCGTCTATTCTCACCAGGTACATATGCGGCGCGCGCAGGTTGAACAGCTCGTCCAGCGAGATCGGCTGCTCCATGTGGTCCGCCGCAGGCGAGGGAAAGCCTGCCGGCACGCTGAACAGATAGCGTGACAGCGCGCCTGCGCCGGCTGCGATGGGGCCAAGGATGGTAGTCATGAGGCACGCCTTGCAATTAAACTGTACGGATATACAGTTAATCGGGCGCCACGGCTTTGGTCAATTTCGGCGTAGGAAATTTCGACAAGTGGGAGACCTGCAATGTGCGGACGCTTTGTTCAGTCGCAAGGCCTGGCCGATTATCTGCGTGAGCTGGACGCCGAGCAGGATGTCATCAGTGGCTACGACAACGTGCCGATCGACCGCTACAACGTCGCCCCGGGCAGCCGTGTACTGATCCTGCACAACGCCGCCGACGGCCTGCGCATCGACCCGTGTCATTGGGGCTGGGCGCCGTTCTGGGCCACCGGCAAACGCCCAGCGCCGATCAATGCACGGGTCGAGACGGTGACTACCGGCAAGTTCTTTCAACCGCTGTGGCCGCAAGGCCGGGCACTGGTGATGGCCGATGGTTGGTATGAATGGGTGGTCGACCCGGCCGACCCCAAGCGCAAGCAGCCGTATTTCATCCGTTTGAAAAGCCGGGCGCCTATTTTCATGGCAGCGTTGGCGCAGGTGCAAGCCGGGCTTGAGCCGAACGAGGGCGATGGCTTCGTGATCATCACCGCGGCCAGTGATGAGGGCATGCTCGATATCCACGACCGCCGCCCCTTGGTGCTGGCGCCGGAACAGGCACGGGCCTGGCTCGACCCGCAACTACCCGCCGAGCAGGCTGAACGGCTGGCCCGTGAGCAGTGCTTGCCGGTGGCTGATTTCGAGTGGTTTGCGGTCAGCAAAGACGTAGGCAACATGCGCAATGAAGGTGCCCAGTTGCTGGTGCTGGAAACAGTGCAAGGAACGCTGTTCTAGGCAGAAGGCAGCGGCTGGACGCCGCTGCCTGCCTCCTCTGGTCAACCCTCCGCGAGGGCCTCACGCACCAGATCGTCCACGCCTTCGTCGGGATGTGCCTGCATCCACTCGACGATCTGTTTGCGCATCAGCGGGGTCCAGAAGCTGTGAATATGCTGGCGTACCCCCTGCACCGCCAGCGTCCGGTTGGGCTCGCTGTCAAAGTAGTGGGCGATCTGGTTGGCCATCTTGACCAGGCTGTCGACACTCATCGGCGTACCTCGGCAGTTTCCTGTTGCTCGCTGTTGCGCCGCTCCTGCAGCAGGCGCCGTTGTTCGTCACTGAATTCCTGATAACGCTGCTGCCATTGCGACGGCTGCGATACACGCACCACTTCTACCGCCGTAACCTTGTACTCGGGGCAGTTTGTGGCCCAGTCGGAGTTGTCGGTGGTGATGACGTTGGCGCCCGACTCGGGGAAGTGGAAGGTGGTGTACACCACCCCCGGCGCAACCCGGGTACTGACCTGAGCACGCAGCACCGTCTGCCCGGCGCGGCTGCCAATACCGACCCAATCGCCTTCGACAATGCCGCGGCTTTCGGCGTCGCTTGGGTGAATCTCAAGCCGATCCTGGGCATGCCAGGCGACGTTTTCGGTACGCCGTGTCTGCGCGCCGACGTTGTACTGGCTGAGGATGCGGCCAGTGGTCAGCAGCAGCGGATAACGGCTGTTGACCTTCTCGTCGGTGGGCACGTAGCCAGTCAGCATGAAGCGGCCCTTGCCGCGCACGAACTGGTCGATGTGCATGGTCGGCGTGCCGTCTGGCGCGGCTTCGTTGCACGGCCATTGCAGGCTGCCGTGACGCTCCAGCTCGCTGTAGCTGACGCTGTGGAAGCTCGGTGTCAGCCGGGCGATCTCGTCCATGATCTCTGACGGATGACGGTAGTTCATCGGGTAGCCGAGGGCGTTGGCCAGGGCCATGGTGCCTTCCCAGTCAGCCTTGCCGGCCAACGGCTGCATGACTTTGCGCACCCGCGAAATACGCCGTTCGGCGTTGGTGAAGGTGCCGTCCTTTTCAAGGAACGAGCTGCCCGGCAGGAATACATGGGCAAACTTGGCCGTCTCGTTGAGGAAGATATCCTGCACCACCACGCATTCCATCGCCCGCAGCGCGGCCGTCACGTGCTGGGTGTTGGGATCGCTCTGGGCGATGTCTTCGCCCTGGCAGTACAGCGCCTTGAAGCTGCCATCCAGCGCCGCCTCGAACATGTTGGGGATGCGCAGGCCTGGGTCAGGCTGCAGGGTCACACCCCAGGCCTGCTCGAACTCGGCACGCACGGTGGCGTTGGAGATGTGCCGATAACCCGGCAGCTCATGCGGGAACGAGCCCATGTCACACGAGCCCTGGACGTTGTTCTGCCCACGCAGCGGGTTCACCCCTACCCCTTCACGGCCGATGTTGCCAGTAGCCATAGCCAGGTTGGCGATGCCCATCACTGCGGTGCTGCCTTGGCTGTGCTCGGTGACGCCGAGGCCGTAGTAGATGGCCGCGTTGCCAGCGCCAGCATACAGCCTGGCTGCCGCACGGATCTGCTCGGCCGGTACGCCACAGGTCGGGCCAAGGGCTTCGGGGGAGTTCTCTGGCAGGCTGACGAAATCGCGCCAGCGAGCGAACTCCGGCCCTTCACAGCGGGCATCGATAAAGCCCTGATCAAGTAGCCCTTCGGTAACGATCACATGGGCAAGTGCGTTGAGCATGGCCACGTTGGTGCCGGGGCGCAGTTGCAGGTGCAGCTCGGCGCGGGCATGCGGCGAGTCGACCAGATCGATCCGCCGAGGGTCGATGACGATTAGTTTGGCGCCTTCACGCAGGCGGCGTTTGAGCTGCGAGCCGAACACCGGGTGCGCGTCGGTTGGGTTGGCACCGATCACCAGGATCACGTCGGCCTGCATCACCGAGTCAAAGCTCTGAGTTCCAGCGGATTCGCCCAAGGTCTGCTTGAGGCCATAACCGGTCGGCGAATGGCAGACCCGTGCACAGGTGTCGACGTTGTTGTTGCCGAACGCCGTGCGCACGAGTTTCTGCACCAGATAGGCTTCTTCGTTGGTGCAGCGGCTGGAGGTAATCCCGCCGATCGAGTCGCGCCCGTACTTGAGCTGAATGCGGCGCAGCTCGCTGGCTGCGTAGGTCACCGCCTCGTCCCAGCTGACCTCTTGCCACGGGTCGTCGATGTGCTTGCGAATCATTGGTTTGGTGATGCGGTCCGGGTGGGTCGCGTAACCCCAGGCGAAGCGGCCTTTGACACAAGCATGGCCGTGGTTGGCGCCGCCGTTCTTGTCCGGGACCATGCGCACCAGCTGGTCGCCTTTCATCTCGGCGCGGAACGAGCAGCCCACGCCGCAATAGGCGCAGGTGGTGATCACCGCACGTTCTGGCTGGCCCAGTTCGACCAGGCTTTTTTCAGTCAGGGTTGCGGTTGGGCAGGCCTGCACGCAGGCGCCGCACGACACGCACTCGGAGGTGAGGAAGTCGCTACCGCCAGCCGCCGCTACTCGCGAGTCGAAACCGCGACCGGTGATGGTCAGAGCAAAGGTGCCCTGAATGTCTTCACAGGCACGCACACAACGGCTGCAGACAATGCACTTGCTCGGTTCGTAATTGAAATATGGGTTGGACAGGTCCTTGGCGTCGGCAAGGTGGTTGGCGCCTTCGTAGCCATAACGCACCTCACGCAGGCCAACCTGGCCGGCCACGGTCTGCAACTCGCAGTTGCCGTTGGCCGAGCAGGTCAGGCAGTCCAGCGGGTGGTCAGAGATATACAGCTCCATCACATTGCGGCGCAGGTCGGCCAGGCGTGGCGTCTGCGTGCGCACCACCATGCCCTCGGTGACCGGTGTGGTGCACGACGCCGGGTAACCGCGCATGCCGTCGACTTCGACCATGCACATGCGGCACGAGCCAAAGGCTTCGAGGGTATCGGTGGCACACAGTTTGGGGATGTTGGTGCCGAGCAACGCGGCGGCGCGCATCACTGAGGTGCCAGCGGGCACGCTGATGGCGCGGCCGTCGATATTCAGGCTGACCTGCACCTGGCTTTCACGCGCGGGGGTGCCGAGGTCGGCATCACTGGCAGGGTCGAAATAATTGATCATTGGGCGGCCTCCGGGCTGGCCAGACCGAAGTCGGCAGGGAAGTGCTTGAGGGCGCTGGCCACGGGGTATGAAGTCATCCCGCCCATGGCGCATAGCGAGCCGTATTGCATGGTGTCGCACAGGTCGTGCAGCAGGTTGGCCTGGTCGGCGCGGTAGGCCGGGTCGCTGCTGGCGATCAAGCGGTCGACCACCTCCATGCCACGGGTCGAGCCGATCCGGCACGGGGTGCACTTGCCGCAGGATTCTTCAGCGCAGAACTGCAAGGCAAAGCGCGCCATGTTGGCCATGTTCAGGGTGTCATCGGCGACGACCACACCGCCGTGGCCGATCATCGCGCCAAGCGCGGCGAACGCTTCGTAGTCCAGCGGCGTATCGAACTGGCTCGGCGGCACCCAAGCGCCCAATGGCCCGCCGACCTGAGCGGCTTTCAGCGGACGCCCGCTGGCAGTGCCACCGCCGTAGCCTTCGACCAGCTCGCGCAAGGTCAAGCCAAATGCGCGTTCGACCAAACCGCCATAGCGCACGTTGCCCGCCAGCTGGAACGGCAAGGTGCCCAGCGAACGGCCCATGCCGAAGTCGCGATAGAACTGCGCGCCCTTGGCCATGATGATCGGCACCGAGGCCAGGGTGAGCACGTTGTGCACCAGCGTCGGCTGGCCGAACAGGCCTTCGAGCGCCGGCAGTGGCGGCTTGGCGCGGACGATGCCGCGCTTGCCTTCGAGAGATTCGAGCAGAGCGGTTTCTTCACCGCAGATATACGCGCCAGCGCCGACCCGCACCTCCAGGTCGAACGCCACACCGCTGCCGGTGGTATCCAGATAGCCCGCCTCTCGGGCCAACAACACCGCCTCGTTGAGCGCGTGGACCGCATCCGGATATTCCGAACGTACGTAGATGTAGCCCTTGCTAGCACCCACCGCCAGGCCGGCAATGATCATGCCTTCGATCAGCAGAAACGGATCGCCCTCCATCAGCATGCGGTCGGCAAACGTCCCCGAGTCGCCCTCGTCGGCGTTGCATACCACGTACTTCTGCACCGCCGGAGCATCGCGCACCGTGCGCCATTTGATCCCCGCCGGAAACGCCGCGCCGCCCCGCCCGCGCAGGCCGGAATCGAGCACTGCCGCGACCACCTCTGCCTGCTCCAGCAACGCAGCCTTGGCCAGGCCTTCGAAGCCGCCGTGGTTGCGGTAATCGTCCAGCGACAGCGGCCGGGTGATGCCGGCACGGGCGAACAACAAACGCTGCTGACTGCTCAGATACGGGATCTGCTCGACCAGGCCCAGCGCCAACGGATGCTCAGCCGGCGCCGCCGTCAACGCCTCGAACAGGCCCGCGACATCTTCGGCAGCCACCGGCCCAAAGCCCTGCCGGCCCTCAGCGGTTTCCACCTCAAGCAACGGTTCCAGCCAGTACAGCCCGCGCGAGCTGGTGCGCTGAATCTGTACCTCGACCTGCCGCCGTTGCGCCTCGGCGCTGAGCGCGTCGGCCAGTTGATCGGCGCCCACTGCACGCGCCACCGAGTCGCAGGGAACAAAGAGCTTCAGCATGGCTTCACCTCCTGCAGGCAGCCGCTGACCAGTGCGCTCAAGCGCTCCGGCGTCAGCCGCGCATGCACCTGGCCATCCAGTTCCAGCGCTGGCGAACAGGCGCAGGCCCCCAGGCAATACACCGGCCGCAGGCTTACCGCGCCGTCGGCACTGGTGCCGTGATCATCCAGCCCCAACTGCTCGCGCAGCTGCGCCGCCAGCGTCTCGGCGCCACGGCTCTTGCAGGATTCGGCCCGGCACAGGCGCAGGATATGCCGCGCTGGCGGCGCGGTACGGAAGTCATGGTAGAAGGTGATCACCCCGCGCACCTCAGCCTGGCTGAGGTTCAGTGCATGGGCGATATCCGGCACGGCGGCATCGGGGATATACCCAACGCCGGCCTGGATCGCATGCAGGATCGGCAACAGCGCGCCGGGGGTGTCACGGTGGTGATCCAGCACACGCTGGATCACGGGCAGGTCAAGCGTCTCATCAGGCATACAGCGGACCTCGGCGTCGCGAGCGCAGGCAGTACCTGCGCCCGACGTGTTCTGCTGCGGCGCACCGGCCACGTCACGGTTGCGTGGTCGCCGGACACCTCCTTGCCCACGGCCGCGCATCTACGTGCACTGGCGTCGAGGGCATCCTCACAGCATGGCACTCCTGCCAGTACAGGGATGTGCGCCAGCGACCAGACGTATCCTGAAACCGACGCGATGACCGACAGCGATACTCGGTCACTGCAGGAGCGGCCTTGTGTCGCGAAAGGGGCGCACAGCGCCCCCAAAATTTCTGCCCGACAAATACCTTGAAGGGTTCCCTTCAAGAGTTTCTGTTAATGCCCATATGCGCATCATCCATCAGCGCTTTAGCCATTTCACCAAGAAAATGAGAGGCCCAAACCAGTGCAGGCTCATTGTCCATGACGCCTATAAACGAGGCCTTACGGGCGCTATCCATCAACACCGATGCCTGCGCCAAGGCGTGGTCACAACAGTTACCCGCCTCTACACGAAACAGCCGCTTGCCCATAATGGCGCCTTCCAGGCAAGTCGCTGTGCCGACTGTCAAGCCCAGCCTGCCGATGCGGTCTAGCGGTTCTTTGTCCATGTGCAGTCCTCCGGCTTGGCTGATTCAGTGCAACGTCGGCTTGGTCGGCTCATCGAAGCGCTGTACCTGCGTGAGAGCCGTATCCACCAAAGCTCGGGCGGTTTCGAGCTCATGCATGATGGTCAGCATCATGATCGAGCCGGGCGTGCGCGGCAGGAGCAAGGCAGATTGATGGGCCACCGTCAGTGCGCACAGGACGTAATCTGCGGCTTGGATCAGGGTGTCTTCGAGGGCGTGGAGGGAGCTGGGATGGGGTGGGTCGGGGACGATCTTGATCATGTCGACTTCTCCTGCGTGGGGAAAGCCAGACACCTGTCCTTTGCAGAGGATGGGTGGCGGCTACGTACAGGCTGCAAAGCCGGGGCAGAAGAAGGAAACCCGGTAGGTCCGAAAACCTCCCATACGCAGCCACCATAAAGCGCAACCGCCAGCATGAATTCATGCCGACAGCCTGGTGGTGACTCCTTCCTCTCTGGCTCGGGTTTGCAGACCCGTTCGCTGATTTCGCAGCGACAGGGCGAGACTAGGAGGTTGGAGATACCACCGCAATGGCGAAAAAGCGGTAATAGGATGATTCGGAAATGGACTACAGGGAAGAGCGAAAATCTGATTAATTCACGTAGGACGTAGGTCCGATATGAAACAAAATAAGACACGCGTCATATCGACCGAGCTGAGATTGAATCAAACCGCGAGATACACAAGCTTGCGCCGGCGTGGACTGCGGCGGAATCGCCACCACGGTTTCGCAGCCGCTGCAGACGCCCACAAGACTATCTCGCGCCTGGCCCTGGCCGTCGCTGAATGGCACGTCGCGACGCCCGTATACATACGAAATCCATCGTACATTACTGCAGTTTGGTCCAGCCCGCCTGTAGAGCCATCCCTTTTGAAGTGTTCTGAAAGTGCACTTGTCGTGAGGTCGTCAGGGGCGCGCAGCGGCCCCAGCAATCTCAAGCCAGACAAAAATTCAGATAAATGCAGAGCCCTTGAGGGAATGCCCTTCAGAGCGGAGCAACCAATGGTCGTCCGTTGCATGCCTCTGACCTTAGATCGACACCACTTGAGTCAGGCGCACCCGGCACCCGCCTGAATCCAGCTGAACTTTCGAAACCGCCCTGCCCTCCCATCTTCACGCGTCGGGGAAAAGCACCGACCGAACCATTTCCACCACCTTGATCGAGAGGACCGAGAGACCACCATGAGTAATCAACTGGCAGGCAAGAAGGTACTGTTCATCACCGCAAACACCGGCATCGAACGCGATGAGCTGGTCAAACCGCTGGAAGCGCTGAAGGCTCAGGGTGCGGAAGTCACCCACGGGTCGAGCGAGGGCGGCACAACGCAGACGTTCGTTGGCGACACCGAGAAGGATCGCACCGTCGAGTCCCAGACCGCTCTGGCTGGACTCAAGGCGGCAGACTTCGATGCGCTTGTGATTCCAGGCGGCACGGTCAATGCCGATACGCTGCGATTGGACGAGAACGCTCAGCGTTTGGTGAAGGAGTTCGCCGATGCGGGCAAGGTGATCGCTGCGATCTGCCATGGCCCTTGGGTGTTGATCAATGCCGGGGTTATTCCGGGCAAGACCCTCACCTCGTACCCTAGCGTTAGGCTTGACCTTGAAAATGCCGGGGCTGAAGGTTGGGTCGATGCTGAGGTGAAACAATGCGAGGCCAATGGCTGGACCTTGATTACCTCGCGGACGCCGAAGGACATTCCTGCCTTCAATGACGCTATCGCTGCGGCGATTGAAGGGAAATAAGGTACGCACAGATGGCAGCCCGCGTGGGTTGCCATCAATCCCTGCTAGTTTTCCCGCCATAAACGGCTGATAAGGCCATATGGCACCCATCCGATCGGATGCTTGCTTTTGTCCTTTGAACTGCCAAGGGCGCAAATGCCATTTTTCGTAATCACTTCACCTCTAGTCGCCTCGTTCGAGCCCTATCAGGGTGATCGCGGGCGAAACTGCGGGCTTCTTGGTAGACTACGGCATCCTTTCAGGCTGGTAAGGGCGATGCAGCTAACCGATCCATCAGCCTTATTACTTGCTCTCATTGTTGCCATCTCGACGGAGCCGGCGCGCCCAGCAGTGGAACCGCTTTCTCCGCTGTCATAACAAGGCGCCTACTCGTAGAAAAGGTACGGACATGCGCAGACCAGAATGCCCCTAGAATCAGCTTCAAACCCACAAACCAAGCGCCCTGAGCCGTCCCGCCGGTTCAGCGTTGCGCCGATGATGGATTGGACACATATATTCCACGCCGCCCTTTTTTAAAGGGCTTCAGACAAATAATAGTCTATATGTACCAATTTTGTACCAACGACGCTTTCGATCACTGATTTTCTCTGAAGCTTTAACTGGTGAAACCTTGACACTAGGTCTATCACGGGATAATGGTATGCGACATGCACTGGTCTAAATCTTCGCAAACCAATGGAATGAAGAAATAACTATGAAGTTGGAATTGATTGATCCACTTGGCGATGGAATGTTTGCAGATGTTTGGCGTGCGCGAGACGAACTAGATAGAGAGGTCGCCGTAAAAATTGTTAGAGAGGCGAGTGTAGGAGTTGCAGATGCTCTCACCCATGCAAAAGCTTTAGCTCGTGCAACCCACCCGAATGTTGTAGCTGTTCTCACCCTCGAAACAATTTCAGACCCAAACACCGGCAAAGACACTAGTTGTGTAGTCATGGAGTTGATTCGTGGAGTAACGCTTGCAAAACACCTTAGCCGTGGGAAATTGACAGCTGCTGAGGTTGTTTTGTTTGGGCTAGGGATAATTGATGGGTTAGCCCATATCCATGCACAAGGCATGGCGCATGGAGATCTTCATGCTGAAAACGTGATGATTGGCGCTAATATCGCCAAAATCATCGACATCCTATACTTGAACTCCCTATCTACACTGACAAGTGAAAATCGTGCATCTCGCCTGAATAGAGACATCCTTAGTCTGCGACTAATGATTCAGGAGTTAATAGTTAATTCGGACATTGACTCTGCCGAAGCCACTGAGTTCAACAACATGCTTGGATCACGCGCTCAACTAGACGACATACGCACCGCTTTCATAAATATAACTTCGCCTGATGATCCTGAGCGCGAGCAGCGCACACTTGACCACCTATTCTCTCGTGTAGTGGACACAGACTTTGTGAAGGGAGAAGCATATGCAGCTGCATTAGGCGAGGACACACCAGACCACGCTGTATTTGACTTACTCAAGCGAATGGCAAATGAGTTAGTATACGAATACAAACATGATGAATATGTAAGAATTCTTTGGTCTCGACTATCTACTGCCAAACGAAGTGAATTCCTCACGCACTTGAGCGCAGCTATCGACAAAGAGACACCAAAAGGGAAATGGCCGCCAAACTTGCGACTACTTTCAAACCTACCAAAAGCCAACTGGGCAGGCTTGAAAAAGCTTGTGCAAATACGACTTGAAGAACTTATCACCAAAGATGTATTGGCCGGCCACGTCGACATTCATGGAATAAAGAAAATATCCGGCGGAGTTCTAGGCACGTATGCGAGTGTTTTCTGGGAAAACTTTCAGAACAAAGGAATCTTGGCGGATAACCTTATTTCACTTCTCCGACAAAGCTGGTACACACAAAACTATATTGGAAGTTATTTCATGACTACCATCCCACTGCTTGCGGAGGCTACTGGCAAGCGTGCTGATTTTATAAGCGCTTTTCGCTCGGCACTAGATAACGATGCTCGAATAGTAAAAAATAAACTTGAAGAGCTACCGCATGACTGGATCGAAGATATTCGTACCAAATAATATTCTTTATAGCTAAGCATACTTTGCATCAAGCAATAATCAGACTCCGCCAGAGAGAATCACACCACGATTATGCAGTAGGAACAGAAAAAGGCGCCCAACCCCCACAGAGTAAGGGTTTGGGCGCCTTCTTTCGTTCTGGCATCCACATGTGCAATGGCATAGTTTGGCATTGAACGCGCATGGTTAGCTCCATTTCTACCCCATTAAAAATGCTGGATGGCCAAGCCAAGGCACGATGACGGCGTAGACCGTCTTCTCTGCTGGCCTAGCAAGTCCGTGCATATTTACGTTCCTGAACGTACCGTGGTAACTTTGTTATACCGCTGCTGATCGTCAAGAATGTCCAATTCTTTGTAGGACGCCATGTACTGAGCATAGACACCCACGACACCAATTATTAAGGCTTCAAGCCATCTACATTCGACGCCATGCCCTACCCGCACGATGCTTAATGAAAATCCAATCTGACTTTTGTCATCGCTGCAATGCACTGAACATCTCACCAAAGCAGTGCGGAACATGCTTCCATCCGAAATCGTCAACCATTGCTTTCACCAAAGAGGACAGCACATCTCCGTCTCGCTTGCGGAAGGCTTTCAATGCACCATAACTATTCAAAATCCTACCCATTAACTCATGACCGTTACACCTTAAATATTCGCTGTCGAGTAGCAAGATATGCCCGCCTAGGAATCGAATTTCCGAATCTCGTCTACTAGGCACACCAGCAAGCTCTAAAATAAACTTATCAACTGAACACTGCAACAAATCAATATCATCCATCCATTCACGCAAGCTTACATCCCGATTACAATAACGCGCCAAAGAATATTTTTCCGGAGAATGCGCATACAGCAATCGCAATATATAGATGGGGTTTAATACAATATTTTCAAGGGTATAGAACAAACCATATCCAAAGACCACAATATTGGATGCTGGCTTATTTCTGAGATCCCAATCTATAATACCTCTAACCGTTAAATTACCTGCCCCGGACAATGACTGAACCATAGCAACAACTTGGCCACAACTGCCAACACCATTGAGCTCTTCAGCAAAACTCTTAACAGCTTCAACATCAGTACAACCTAAGTATTGTTGAACCTTAGACTCTACCTGAGCGATAGGCATTTTAGGGCCAGCCACTAAAAAAGATAGAGATATTTTTGGATCAACAGATGAAAACCTCGATTTGACCTTATCAAAGATATACCTATACAGATCGCCGTCAATCTTGCTTTCAACGAAGACCTCACGTCTGTTGCGCGAACTCAAGGAGATCTGTGAAACACCATCTAGTAAATCAGCTATCGCCTCATCTTTTTCCGCCGAAGTTATCGCAGCCGGGGTGACTCGGTATACACAACCCTCAGGCGCCAAAGCCACCGTGGTTGGCGAGTGAGTGGTGAACATTACCTTACAGCCGAAGTATTCGACCATCAATTGAATAACCGAATAGAACTTCACCACCATTTTGGGATGCAAAAAAGCATCCGGCTCATCCAACAATATCAAATCAGGAAAACCCGAGGCCGCCGCGTACTTAAACTTAAATATAGTATTTGCGAGCCACAACAAATTTTTCTCACCTGAAGAGAGCCCATCCAGTGGCAACTCCACCCCCGTTGCGACCTCCCGTAATATCGGCACATATACTTCCTCAGAAAATATATCACCTGGTGAAACAATTGAAATTTTTCCATCAAATATTTCAGCTAACACCTCATTAAAGATCAACCAGGGCGGACGACCAAAGCTTTTCTCAAACTCGTCCGCACCTACATAGTGCCGCGCATACCCGTGCTCGCGCGCAAGCCACATTGAAAAATAATTCTCACGTTGCCGGGAGATGTACTCATTACACATCCCCCCAATATCTAGGCCTCCCCATATATGCGTCGGCGCTTCAAAATGAAGCCTTATCTCATCCCCCTCCAAATTCCATACACTTTTCCCTAGCTTTTTAGCAACCAAGGAGAATCCTTTATGCAACTGCTCGTATGTATACGGAACAGCACCATCCTGAATCCCCATATTTCTATCCGGATTATATGGTGACGAAAAACCATCCTTATCTCTTTGATGCCACGCTACAATCGCACTTAACCTAGTGCGACGATCTTCACGGTGGAAGGAATTTTGAAATCCACCTCGCATCTCGTCCGCAGATATGCGCTTAATGTTTAGAACAAGAGGCGTACCCTCAGCATCATAAACCTCAACCCCATTACCCAAAGACTCGAGAAAACGCGTCTTTCCCGACCCATTTTTTCCAGTTAAAACTGCAATCGTATCATTAAATTCAAAACAATCATCTAAGCTAAAGCCTTTATAGTCGCGTACACTCTTAAAAATCATATACCCTCGCGAAGCTAATTTTCCTGACGGCACTGACCAATCAAAAATTTCATTGGCCACCTCTTTCGACTTTAAAGACCCAACCCCGATTGATCCACGACTCGCCCTCGACCAATGAGAACATGTAGGTAGTTGTTAGATCTTTACATGGCAGCAGACTAATAACGCTGCTGCACAGACAGCAGCGCACCCAAATTTCTTCTGCTCCACGAGCATCAATCTACCACCACTTGATGCACAACAAGATAGAATAAATTCTCCAAAGCTGATCTAAGCGAGTTGAGTAGGACTGACCCATCATTTCGCGACGCATACTCCAATCGGGGACGCTGCCAAACCTAACAGGCCCTAGTCCATATCTACCGTTGATCTCGTCGACGGTCGACATGAGGCAATCGCAGGCTGCTGGCTGGGAGATCGAGAACAGATCGTCAGTGCACTCCCCGGGCTGGCGCAGATCCGGGGGCAGCACTTCGGCCTTGCTGTATCGGTGGCCAGCCTGGTAGATCCGCTCTTCAGCATAGGTGGCCGCACGCGTAACTAGTAACGTGTCGTTATTTGGATAAAGCAACTCACACCTCAATAAGAGCACCCTGCGCTTGATGCAGTTCGTTAGGATTGACATGCCAGTGCGAATACTGACTCGGAGGTGTTTGCACAACAAACCCTGGGCGCGCAGCTTCTCCACCGCTCGCCCCTCGTGGGTTGCCTTCGCTTGCTTGATCGACGTCAGCTCCGACAGCCGCATATCGAACATCCGGCTGCAACAGATCTCCTGCTTTGGTGGATCACTTCCTCGAGATCTAGGCAAGATGTGCCCGCAAGCTCTCTTGCTGTCTTCTCGACACACGCTAAATTTTTCGCGAAGCGTCCATTGATCAGTTTGGTGAGATCCATTGCACTGTGGATACCCATGCCTTACGGTGTGCGGTCATCCGCTTGCCGATCCCCAGACCTCTTTGACTTCAGTATTGCGCAGCACCCAGTCGCGCTACAACGGATCAAAGATGTCGACCAAACCTCCAATCTCCGCCTGCAGGCGCTTCGCGGTATGTTGTCCTGCTTTGCCAAGGTCTTGGTCCGCGCTATAACGACGCCTCATTGCGCATGGTCGGGCACGCTATACGAATTACGCCCCATATGGTCAGGTCGTAACCCTCCATCACGTGTCGAGGGCGTGTATGCAGAATTCTCCGACTGCAGGATCAGCGCACCGTTACGGCGATACAACGGCTTGCACGCAGGCTCGGTGATGATTGCGGCGATCACGATGTCTCCGTGCTCAGCCTCATTGCTGTGGTCGACGATCAGAAGATCAGCGGAATGGATGCCGGCGCCCTGCATGCCGTCCCGTTCCACCTGAACGAGGTAGATGTGGGTGCACGGAGATCGGACCACTCATCAATGGAAATGTGCCGATCAAGGTGGTCATCTGCAGGTGAGGGGAATCCTGCCAGCACGCGGAATGAATAAACGGGGAGCAACGCGGGGTCGCCCGTAGGGGTTCCGAGAAAGGTAATGGTTTTCCTCAATGCGTAGGAGGCCAGACAACCGTCGCCACTGCAGCTCGCACCACATGCGCTCAGACGCACAAATGGGCCAAGGGGACGGGGGGTTAATAGCCGGTTCTGTGTAGCGGTACCGAACGTCTGCCCGGTGACCTTGCCGCCAAAGGCATTCTGCCGCAGGTGAAAGAACCGGCCAGCGCCTCAACGCGATTTCCTGCCACTGGAGTATCTGGCGGAAGCTGAGCACCTATTTGAGCTGGTGCGCAATTTCCTCCAGATGGCTCTGCAACACGACAGAAGGTGACCAGGTCATCATATTATCGTTCAGCACCTCAACCGGTGCGAGCTGGCCACGCATGAAGAACAATGCGGCGCCGCCGGCGAAGATTTAGACGTAGCATTCATGAGGGAGAGAGGGGGTTAAACCGGCCGGCCAGATGACGCTGCCACCTATCCAAAGGAAAATTCAATAGGTCACGGCTGGACTCACAGTAGGGTCTGCAGGCTCGGTTGGCCGGGCTGGGCGCTGGCGCCTCCTACCTGCAAGTCCTGTTTATCTCTGGTAACAAAAATGTGGTGGGTTCTCGCCCATCCCACTTGCGTTTGTCAAGGCTAGTCCTCAAATAGCCACTATCAGCGGGAACTATTTGATGGTAGGTTGACCTTAAGACTAGGCTTGGTACTCAAGGGTTGCCTAAGGCTCTGACGACGGACGGACTGGAACTCTGCTTGATGCCGTTTAGCCATCAAGGTAGGATGCGGCAATTTTTCGCTCAGGAAGGCGGCCGTTCTCGCAATGATGCGATTCATCATCAAGCATGCTTCTGTTAAAACTGTGGTAGCCGCGTTCGGCTTCTACTGTGGTCTCATCGCCAGTATGGGCTACATGATGGAGAAGCTGACAGGTAGCAATCCCGTAGTGGAGCCCTTCGTATGGGCGTGCACAGTTACCTTGTTCATGCTGGTCAGCAATCTGGGGGTACTGGCCTGTGGGTATGCCCAGCAGCTGAAACAGGATGAGATCGATAGGTTGAGTGTGGTCAAAGCGGAGCTGGAAGCTCAGGTGCTAAGGCGTAGGATTTCGTCAAAAGGGAGAAAGTCAGCATGATCGAGATCTTCTTGATTTTCATATCACTAGGATTGGTGATTTCTATAATCTTCTCAATTGTCATGAATCGACTGAGAAGAGTTAAGGCGACTTA
The DNA here is from genome assembly GCF_014525325.1 of Pseudomonas sp. EZ-C24. Lineage (NCBI taxonomy): Bacteria > Pseudomonadati > Pseudomonadota > Gammaproteobacteria > Pseudomonadales > Pseudomonadaceae > Pseudomonas > Pseudomonas sp. EZ-C24. Next base: position 77,850 of record NZ_JACDIU010000015.1, read on the forward strand.
TCGCCTTTATGCGGTCAGAGACAATCTAGTCTTGTTGGTTTCTAAAGGCCTTCTCAACGAAGAATCTGCATTATTTAAGTATTATTACAAACGTATAAATATGCTTCTTCAATTTGCTCCCAACATTGGTCTTGATCAAGCCTACAAGGCTTTCTTATTCCTCAGCAACAACAAAAAATCGAGCTTCGATGATGCGTTGCGAAAGGCACAAGATGAAGCTGAAAATGTCCTAAAATCCAGAGAGCTGGAGATTGATGAGGTTTCTTTAGCGGTGCAAGAATACTACTCAGCCTATATGGAGATGGTATTATCCCACAGTAGTCTAACGCGCCTCGCTTATTATGCCGCAAGACACAAAATCTTGAAAACTCAATGGTTTCCAGAAAAAGTTAGAAATGGCATGGCCATAATCAAGGCAGCGGGGAACGAAATCGACGAAATTTACGAGAGACGTAACTTCGCATAGCTCTAAAGCGCCCAGCTCAATGCTGGGCTTTTTTATCGGCCTGTAGTTCTGAAACATAAGCTTGGCACGCCCCTAATGCGATTAGTCCTTGATCACCTTAGTGGGTGATGGCGACAATTCGTTGAGCATGCGCGGGGTCAAGGTCGGCGCGTACGGCTCCATGTACCACGCCTCGGGCGCCGGGGGCGGTTGACACCCCACAGCTACCACTCTCGCCGGCTGTTGCGGCGAGGACGACTGACAGCCGCAGGTCAGCAGTAGCAAGCCTGTCACGCAGGCGAGCTTGAGTTTGTTGAGCATTGCTCATCTCCTTCCAGTGGGTTTCTGCCGTCGACTTGAGACGACCCTCAAGACCGCGCCGGCGATCCTGTTCCTCAGCCTGCCAGTCGATCACGGCCAGTGCCGCGGCTTCACGCTCGCGCTGGTATTGGCCGGACTGTTGAGCCAGCGCTTTTTCGTAATGGTTGGCTTGCCACAACCAGGCAGCGCGTCCGCCGATGTAGATACCCAACAGCAGCGCCAAGCCGGCTAACCGCCAGCTGAGCGCGCTCACTGCAGCACCTCGAGCGCTCGCTTGTAGAGCGCCTTCCGGTCGTCGAGGCCATTGGTGCCGCCGTTTATCCGCTTGGTGATGGTGAGGAAGTCGCCTTTGTCGGCAAGCGTGTTGAGCCCAGCGCGCTGCCAGAACCAACCCGCCGACATCGCCGCATACACCGGCTGCTCGAGCAGCTCTGGGGTATTGATCAAGCGGCTATCGCCAAACAGCGCTTCGCTGCAGGCCTCATAGTTCGCGCGCCCGGTGATCTGGATCAGACCACGGCCGCGATACAGCTGGCCGTCACCGTCCGCCTCGGGGGTATTGCCCAAGCGCTGGGCGAGGCGCCCAGTGTCGTACTTGGCCAGGTAGGCATTATTGCCAAGCTCACGCACGTGACGAAGCTGGCCGGACTCATGCCCGATCTGGGCAATGAACGCGGCCATGCGTAGCCGCGTGATGATCGCGTACTTGCCCATGGTCGCATTGAGACCAGGTACGAAAACGCCGGCTTTAGTGCCGGCGTTGGGGAGGATCTGCTGGAGTTGTTTTTCGGTAATAGCCATCAGGAAATATCCTTGAGCGGGTTGATTTAAAACGCCATGCCGGCGCACTGGCGCGACAGGTCGGAGGGTTTTGATTCGGTCACAGCGGCTCGATCCTGAGCGGCTGTTTGGCTTTCTTCGTCTTCTTGCCGGCGGCCTTCGCTTTGCCCTTCTTGCCGCCGTTGCACTCGACGGTCGTTGTCCAGCCGGACTGGGTAAAGACTTGCTCTACGCTGTCCACCAGGTACTCACCATCAAGGCCGGGTTTGAAGTCCTTGGCGTTGATCTGGCGTTCTGCAAAGAGGTCGGTACGGCCGGCCATTTCCAGCCGCACGGCGGCGGTGCTGCGGTTAAATGCCGACAGCCTGGCTTTGGCGGCCTGCTTGGCGGCCGACTCGTTGGGGTAGATATGGCGGTCGGTGTGAACGGATGGCAGGCCGCTAGGGGCTTCGTCGTTGCCCAGCTCCACCACTTTCAAAACGCCGGTTTTGGGGTCTTGATGCTTGGTCTTGACCGCCTGCTGGGTGCCTCGATCACCGAGGCTTGATGGCGCAGTACAACAGCATGGCGATTATCTCGCTCGAACAAGTACGCGCTGACTACTTCACTCACCTCACGCCACTCGTATTCCAACGCAAGGTGCTGGCCGGGGAAATCAAGCTGCCCATCACCCGCCTTGAACGGAGCCAGAAGAGCGCCCGAGGCATACACATTGCCGATTTGGCTCTCTACCTGGACCACCAGCGGGATGCTGCGCGCAAAGAGTGTGCTCAATTGAATAAGAGGTGACGGACAGGCTGTTACGGAGATTGCACTCACTTGATCAGTGTCAGCCGCCCACCCAGAACAACTCACTGCATTCCCCCTTCCGCCCAGTCGAATTCGCCTTAGCCACCTTGCGTCGATGGCCGCCTACGATCGGCGGCTATCGACTCGCCCCCCTAAAGAATCGACAGGATCGGAACGGCGGAAATACCCCCGCGACTACGCGATTAGCCACAGCTTTCGACCCAAAGCTGCCCTTCAAAAAGGGCAGGCAACGCCTAGAAACAGTCATCTAATGTTTTATAAAAACAGGGGGGTCAGGCATTTCCTTGAAATACCAGGTCAAATTCGACATCTACCGAGCAACACACTTTAATATGGTGACACTACCCATCGAGAAGCATCGCACCGCAGCAAGTGATGATGCATCGCTCACATAGAGGAAATGGCCCATGCGGTTAACGCTGCTATGCATGCAGTGCTTGCAAGAAAACGGACGCCCAGGAGGTGCTTCGCAAATCGAAGTTCGGGACGATGGTTGCTACATGGCAACCTGCCTGTCGGGTCACAGGACCGTGACCGTCCTTCAGCAACACAAATTTGAAGTTTTGTTTGAAATTGGCTCCCACGCGATACTGGATGGATACTATCGAGAGGCAGTTTCGTCTTTTACCTCCAGTCTTGAGCGTTTCTACGAATACACCATCCGAATACTCCTCGAAAAATCTTCGGGTAGTGACGGTCTTTTCCAAGCAGCTTGGAAAAGTGTCTCGAACATGTCAGAGCGGCAGCTTGGTGCATTCATATTTCTTTGGGCTAACCATTTCGAAGAAACTCCTCTGCTGCTGCCCACAGCTTTGATCAGCTTTAGAAACGAGGTAATCCATAAAGGCAAAATCCCATCGCGAGAAGAGGCTGTAAAGTACGGGGATGCAGTCCTTGCCGTACTCCGCCCGAAAATTAAAAAAATTAATGACACGTTCCCGGAGCAAGTCCAAAGCTCAAGCTTCCGTCAAATCATGGCTAGCGCAGAAAAAGCCGGCACTTCGCAGGTAGTAGGGACGATGTCCATCAATGCGATCCTAGGTCAAAGCAGCAATGACGAGGGGCCAGAAAAATGTCTCGAGGAGCACCTGGTTTTGGTAGATGACATGCGCTCTCGGCTTGGCAACCTTCAAGAGTACTTCAATCAGATGCAGGCCCCGCAAGGCCCCATCATGTCGCCTAGTGAAATTCGTACCTTCCTCGCCCGAAAATTCCCCGAGCTAGTTGCCGAGCAACACAACGATCCGGACGGCTACGCGTTTTTTCTGGGCCCAGCACAGCAAGACCCAAGCTCCAACTGCATCGTCCGCGCCGTGCAGCATCCACAGGGAGGCACTCAATTTGAGCTGTCGGTGTCGTCACGACTAGAAGGGACAAAAAAGATAGTTATGTTTTGTGGAGATGAGGACGCACTACGTCAAGTTGTCGATGCACAATTACGAATCTACCGCGACCACCTGTAAGCAAAAGGTGGGGGCATTCTCCAAAGCAGTCCTTATCATCCTGTGCTGCGTATAGTCGATTTCTTGGAGCTGCTACGATTTTCACCCCGGCAGGTAATTTTGAATGACCTATACGCAGTCTCTGAAATCCCGAGCAAGGTCATCGGTTGCTGAGTATCCGGGCGGGCCGATAAGTTCCCGCAGCCTGAGTCAAATTCGAATCAGCGCCAACATCAGATCCATTACAGGTAGTCTCCATGCCACAGGACGATACTTTGGTTCAGGGCATAGATCGTTAACGCTCCAGCTAAGCACGGCTGGGATAAAGGCGAAGTATTTATTAATCGGGAAGACTGACCGCTTCTGGGCGATTGCTGCACTTCGCGAGAGGCAGTTAGGGGTCGCAAGCGGCCACCCCCAATACACGGACTGACCAAGGGGAGGTGAGGCGCAGGGCAGATCATGGCCGCTTCGTGCCGGTCAAACCATCCAATGGACTGGTCAGGCCCGATGCAACCGACTAGTCAAGACGAGTACAAGTGATGGTTAATTCTGCGCATCCCCAACCAACTACTCAACTCGGGCGCCCAGAGTGACTGGGGCGTTGATAATCTGCTCTAACCAACTCCATTCCATGTATCGATCCCCACGCCCCCTTAGATGGGTGTAACGCCGCAGCGAGTTCCAGTCACGATGACCGGAAACACTCGATACGCGCGGGATATCCCAATCCATCTCGAACAACCTGCTCAAACCCTCATGACGCAGATCGTGAAAGTGCAGATCCTCCACGCCAACCACCTTGCATGCCCTGGACCAAGCCGTGCCGATTGAGTCGGTGTTGTAGGGGAAGATCTCAGCGCACTTGCGCGGCATGCCATGAACAATCGCCCAAGCCTCATCCGGCAGATGGCACCACACATCGTTGCCAATCTTCTGCCCTGGATTTTTCATGTCACGAACTTTCACCGCCTGGCGGTGTTCATCCAGATCCTCCCACCTGATGCGGGCAATCTCGTCCATGCGGCGTGTAGAGAAGATGGCAAACGCCACGACCTTGGGCATGTGAATCACAGTGGGGCGACGCGCAAGCATCTCGAAAAAATGCTCGAGCACCTTATCAAGCTCTTCGAGGGTTGGCCGGCGATCCCGCTCCCGACTTTTCATGTTGTAGCCGAGCCGCTTCAACACCAACCGCGCGTCAGGCATGGCTTGAGGGTTGATCTCGTACTCCCACGCCGCCCTCGCCAGCGACAGCACTGACCCGAGGTGAGCCAGATCATTGCCGGCTGTCTGCGGCTTGATGCCGCCGCCTTCGGTGCTCATACGCCACAAGGCGTAGTCCACCAGCACCTGCTGAGAGATATTGGCGTCGACCACCTCGCCGAGGTAACTGTTCTTGATGGCTAGCAGGGTCTGCCGTTTCGTCTTACCCAGCGGCCGGGCTTTCTCGGCTTCCACTAGGTAGCGGTCAATCATTTCCTTGACAGCGTGCCCTTTGCGGGTGGCCCGCTCAATGGCTCCGGGGACAGCCAACTCTGTCTCTCGTCGCTTCGCCCAGGCCTGAGCTGCCTGCTTTCGGGCGAACGTCTGGGCTTCTTGGTAGACTAGGACACCCTTTTTCTTGAGGCGGATCTGGACGGTATAGCTAACCGTTCCATCGGCCTTTTTCCTTGCTCTAATCGTTGCCATGATTTCCGGTGGTACAAGCGTGGCTGGCGATGGTACATCGTACCACCGTCACACCAAGAACACCCTAAAATCCCGAAAAATGGTACAAAATGCGTAGACCAGAATGCCCCTAGAATCAGCCTCAAACCCACAAAACACGCGCCCTGAGCCGCCCCGCCGGTTCAGCGTCGCACCGATGATGGACTGGACCGACCGCCACTGCCGGTACTTCCTGCGCCTGCTCTCCCAGCACACCCTGCTCTACACCGAAATGGTCACCACCGGCGCTCTGCTGCACAACGACGCCGACCGTTTCCTGCGCCATGACGTCTCCGAGCACCCGCTCGCCTTGCAACTCGGCGGCAGCAATCCGACCGACTTGGCCGCCTGCGCAAAACTCGCGCAGGCAACAGGCTACGACGAGGTCAACCTCAACGTCGGCTGTCCAAGCGACCGGGTGCAGAACAACATGATCGGCGCCTGCCTGATGGCCCATCCGGCGTTGGTCGCCGATTGCGTCAAGGCAATGCGCGATGCGGTATCCACGCCGATCACGGTCAAGCACCGGATCGGCATCAACGGCCGCGACAGCTACGCCGAGCTGTGCGACTTCGTTGGCCAGGTGCGTGACGCCGGCTGCCAGAGCTTTACCGTACACGCGCGGATCGCGATTCTCGAGGGCCTCTCGCCCAAGGAAAACCGCGATATCCCGCCGCTGCGCTATGACGTTGCCGCGCAGCTGAAGAACGACTTCCCCGACCTGGAAATCATCCTCAACGGCGGCATCAAGACGCTGGATGAATGCCGCACTCATCTGCAGACGTTCGATGGTGTGATGCTCGGCCGCGAGGCCTATCACAATCCGTACTTGCTGGCCGAGGTCGACCAACAGTTGTTTGGCAGCACCGCGCCGGTAGTCACCCGCAGCGAGGCGATGGCGCGCCTGCGGCCTTACATCGTCGCGCACATCGAAAGCGGCGGCGCGATGCATCACATCACTCGGCATATCCTCGGCCTCGGCCAGGGCTTCCCGGGGGCGCGGCGGTTCCGGCAGTTGCTGTCTGCAGACATCCACAAGACCGACCAACCGCTGGCGGTGCTGGATCAGGCGGCCGAGCTGCTGCAGGGCCGTTGAGCCGTCGGGCGGGAATGGATGGAACCCTGAGCACGGCTACGACTCGAACGTGCACACTTTCTTCAGCGCTGGGGCTGCGGTTCGCCGTCGGCCCCTGAGCTAACCCGCCGCCCCTCGTATTTGGCCCTGCCTGATCAAGGTTTCGCGCTATTTCACGAGGGGCATGCTCGGCCTGCCCTGACGCCCCTTGAGCGCTGCTCCGGGCTCGGGTAATGTCGAGCCATTGCACAGGACAGAGCACGCCATGACTTCCAAGCTGGAACAACTCAAGCAGTTCACCACCGTGGTCGCCGACACTGGCGATCTGGATGCCATCACCCGGCTGCAGCCGGAAGATGCCACCACCAACCCTTCGCTATTGCTCAAGGCTGCTGGTATTGCTGGCTATGCCGACTTGCTCAAGCAGGTGAAGGCGGATGCCAAAGGCGATGTTGGCCTTGCCTGTGACAAGTTCTCGGTAGCGGTAGGTAGCGGAATCCTTAAAGTCATCCCGGGGCGGATTTCGACCGAGGTCGATGCACGCTTGTCGTTTGACGAAGATGCGCTGCTGGCCAAGGCGCGCCAACTGATTGCGCTGTATGACGCAGCCGGTGTTGGCCGTGATCGGGTGCTGATCAAGCTGGCGTCGACCTGGGAAGGTATCCGTGCTGCCGAGAAGCTGGAGAAGGAAGGCATCCAGACCAACCTGACCCTGCTGTTCTCCTTCGCCCAGGCGCAGGCCTGTGCCGACGCTGGGGTATTCCTGATTTCGCCATTCGTTGGGCGTATCTACGACTGGTACAAGAAGAGCACCGGCAAAGAATATGTCGGCGCTGACGATCCTGGCGTGCAGTCGGTAACCCGTATCTACGACTACTACAAAACCAACGGCTACAACACCGTGGTGATGGGCGCGAGCTTCCGCAATATCGGCCAGATCGAGCATCTGGCCGGCTGCGACCGGCTGACCATCAGCCCTGAGCTGCTGCAGCAGTTGAGCGAAGACCACGGCGAGCTGCCGCGCATCCTCAAGCCTGGCAATGCCGGTGAAGCCAAGCAGCAACTGAACGAAAGCCAGTTCCGCTGGGCGATGAACGAAGACGCCATGGCCACCGAGAAGCTGGCCGAGGGTATTCGCCAGTTCGCCCGCGATCAGGAGAAGCTGGAAGCGCTGATGGCCGACAAGGCTTGATACAAATCTGCGCGTAAGCAACAGGCGGGAAATGCCGAGCATTTTCCGCCGTTTTTTTGCCTGTGAGATAATCCCCGGCTTCACCGAGCTGTTGAGTTGTCGATGACGCCTTCCCCCGAATCGTTACCCCTTGTCCTCGCTGGCCCGGTACTGCGCCGCCTGGAGCCTCAGCGCCTGGCGATCTGGCTGGTTGGATCGCAACCGCTGCAGTTGGACTTCGTCCTTGAACACCCCGGTGTCACTGCTCAGATTAATTGCCAGACCGTGCCCATCGGCAGGTCGGCTTTTATCCACCTGCTGGATATCCATTTCGACACCGCGCTGCCGTTTGACGTGGCCCTCGAATACGACTTGCTGCTCGATTCGGGCGAAGGCATTGCCAGCTGGGCGCCGCACCTGCTCTACCCCGGCGCCAGCCGACCGAGCCTGGTGCTGCGTGAGCGCATCGACCAACTGCTGCATGGCTCCTGCCGCAAGCCTCATCACCCGGCGGCCGACGGCCTGCTCTGCGCCGACCGTTTGCTGCAAGCCAACCCAAATCCGCAGCAGCGGCCCGCGGTACTGATGATGACCGGCGACCAGGTTTACGCCGACGATGTCGCCGGGCCGATGCTGCGTGCGATTCACAGTTTGATCGAGCATTTGGGGTTGTTCGAGGAAAGCCTGGAAGGTGCGCTGGTCGCTGACAGCGCCGAGCTCTACGGCCACCCTGCCTGTTATTACCACCGCGCCGATCTGCTGCCCGCACAGGAAGGTAACGAGACCCTGCGGGAGCGCTTCTTTGGCGGCAAGCGCAAGCCGATCTTCTCCTCCAGCAACGCTGACAACCATCTGGTGACCTTCGCCGAGGTGATGGCGATGTATCTGCTGGTGTGGTCACCAACGCCTTGGAGCCTGGTGCAGATGGACATGCCGGCGGGGCTGACCGACAAGCGCCAGGCGCGCTATCAGGAAGAGCTGCCGCTGATCGAGGGCTTTACCGCAGGGCTCGGCGGGGTCGCTCGGGTCATGGCGCACCTGCCCTGCTTGATGATCTTCGATGACCACGACATCACCGATGACTGGAACCTGTCGGCGCAGTGGGAAGAGACCGCTTATGGCCATCCGTTCTCGCGGCGGATCATCGGCAATGCCCTGCTCGGCTACCTGCTCTGCCAGGGCTGGGGCAACGACCCGGACAGTTGCACGCCACTGCTGGAGCAGTACTGCAGCCTGGCCGAGCAACATCTGGCCAAGCAAGCGCAGGATGCACTTATTGGCGAGCTGCTGCGCTTTCAGGGCTGGCAGTTCAGCCTGCCGACCACCCCGCCGCTACTGGTGCTGGACACCCGCACCCGGCGCTGGCGTAGCGAGAACAGCCTGAGCAAGCCTTCTGGCCTGCTCGACTGGGAAGCGCTGTGCGAGCTGCAGCAGGCATTGCTTGACCACCCTTCGGCGATCATCGTGTCACCGGCGCCGATCTTCGGCGTCAAGCTGATCGAGGCGGTGCAGCGGGTGTTCAGCTGGCTGGGTTATCCGCTGCTGGTCGACGCTGAAAACTGGATGGCGCACCGCGGCGCGGCGCAGGTCATCCTGAATATCTTCCGCCACTCGCGCACCCCGGGGCATTACGTGGTGCTGTCAGGCGACGTGCATTATTCGTTTGTCTATGAAGTGATGATCCGCCATCGCCAGCACAACCCGCACCTGTGGCAGGTCACCAGCAGCGGCATCAAGAACCAGTTTCCGCAGCGTTTGCTGGATGTGCTTGATCGGCTCAACCGCTGGCTGTATTCGCCGCGCTCGCCCCTGAACTGGTTTACCAAGCGGCGCCTGATGGAAGTCGCACCACGCCTGCCGAGCCGCAGCAAGGCCGGCGAGCGGCTGTGGAACAGCGCGGGGCTGGGGCAGGTGTTTTTCACCGCTGACGGCCAGCCAGAGCGGGTGTTCCAGCTCAATGCGGATGGTTCAGAGGCTAATGAGTTCTTGCGCGATCAGTGAGCGGCTGCGGTGATCAGTGCACCGCAGTCGAGGCTCAGGAGCGCTCGAGCGCGCTGACCAGGTCATGGAAGGCTTCACGATTGGAGTCGTTCAGGCCCATGAGGATGCGGTGTGCTTCAAGCACCTTGGAGCGTACAACCTCTTCGCTCTGGTCTTGCGACGGCAGGTCGGTCAGGCACTCTGGGCAGGGGATCGGCCGACCCACAATGTTGAACACCTGATCGAAACCCATCGACTGCAGCAAGCGCGAGATATCCGGATTGGTGGTGACCACGGTCGGCAACAGACCCACCTTCTGCCGGGACAGAATGGACAATTTGGCCAACAGCCCCAGGGTGGTGCTGTCGATGCTTTCGGTTTCGGTCAGATCGATGACGATGGCCGAGAAATTCAGCGCAGTGAAGATTTTCTCGATCGTCGCATCCAAAGCCGAACACAAGGTCAGGCGTACTTCACCGACAAACTTCAGTACAAAGGTACCGCTTTGCTCGGCGAACTGGATTCTACCGGTACTCATTGAAGGTTCCTGCTTAACACCAATAGGGCGATATCATCCGGCATCTCCCCAAGCGTAGCCAATCCGAAACGTTGGCGCAGCCCATCCAGGCTACCCCCTGCTGCTTTGACGATCTCCGGCAAGGCAGCTTCTTTATCTTTGAGCGTGTTACCGGGCAAAAGGTCCAGAATACCGTCCGACATCAGGCTGAGGCTGAACTGCGCGGGCAACTCGATCACCAGATCCTGATAGGTGGCTTCTTCGAACAACCCCACCGGCAAGCCGCGGCCTTCGAGGTAGCGCGTGTGCTCCGGGGTATACAGCACCGGCATTGGCAGGTGGCCGCCGACGGCGTAGGTCAAAAGGCCGGTGTCTTCGTCGATGACGCCACCGACCATGGTCACATGCTTGCCCAGCTTGCAGTTGATCAGGCCACGGTTGATGTGACTGAGCACTTCCGAAGGCTTGAAATCGCGCATCTTGCCGCCACGCTTGAATTCGAACATCAGGCGGGTGGTCATGAATTTCAATAGTACGGTCACGAACGCCGACGAAGCACCATGGCCGGATACGTCGGCCAGGTAGAACGCGATACGCCGCTCATCCACGCGGAAGTAGTCGGCAAAGTCGCCCGACAGGTACAGCGACGGGATGATCTGGTGCTCGAAGGAGAACTCGCCGGCTACCCACGGGCTCTCGGGCAGCATGTTCATCTGCACCTGGCGCCCTGCGGTCTGGTCTTCCTGCAGCAGGTGCAGGCTGGCCTCGAGCTCGCGATTGGCGGTTTCCAGTTTGTCGCGATAGCGCTGGTTTTCGACCAGCAGGCGCGAACGGTCAAGCGCACGGTGCACCGAGTGCTCCAGCACTGCCAGGTCCTCGAGCGGCTTGATCAGGTAATCGTCAGCGCCCAGGCGCAGAGCCTCGACAGCGTCGCTCATGACACCGGCACCCGAAACCACGATCACCGGCAACTGCGGGGCCACTTCGCTGATCCGACGGATCAACTCAAGGCCGCCCATCTGCGGCATGCGCAGATCGCAGATCACGAGATCAGGCTGGTGTTGTTCGAAGACCTGAAGCCCCTGCTGGCCATTGCCGGCCTGGAGGACGCTAAAGCCGCTGTCTTCGAGATACGCGGCGAGGCTCGCACGGACCACGTCGTCGTCATCGATAATCAGCAGCGTTGCACTGGTTTTCTGCATGTGGGCGAACGGCGCCGGATTAGGTTTGCGTAGGATCGTCGCAATTGCGCCTATCACTACTGGAATACTGTTTGGCTGCTCTACCTATAGAGTTGTAGGACAAGAACCCTTGTCCGGCAACAGCAGAGGTGCCCTGTCAGGCGCAGACGGTACTCCCATCCGCCGGGGGTTTCAAGCATGCGCGAGTCGGCTTGATTACACAGCGTTTGGCAAATTGCTGGTAGTTATAAGAAATGTGTTTGAGGTAACCCGATGGATGGTCGCAAGGTCCGTTGCGGGCCCAGCTTTGGGGCTGCTTTGCAGCCCCAGCTACCCAGACTTAGAAGTCGTCTTCGACTTCGCCATCCTTGACCTTGAACTCGCGGTTCTGCAGGTAGGCGTTGCGGATGAACACGTACTTGTCGCCACTGATCAGCTTTTCAGCCGAGAGCAGGCTGGCACGGGTGTCAACCAGGTCTACCCCCAGCGTCGTGTTGCGGGTCGGTACATGATCGATGTAGCGGTACGGCTTGGTGTAGCTGTCCGGGTACTTGGCCAGGCCGTCACGCACGGTGCTCGGGCCGAGCAGCGGAATGACCACGTAGGGGCCACTTGCGACGCCCCAGTAACCGAGGGTCTGACCGAAGTCTTCGTCGTTGCGCTGCAGGCCCATGCGGGTACCCACATCGAACAGGCCGCCAATACCGAAGGTGGTGTTGACGATCAAGCGGGCAGTGTCGACGCCAGCAGCGTGGGGCTTGAGCTGCAGAATATTGTTGGCCAGGTTGGTGACATCGCCGATGTTGCGAAAGACGTTGTGAATGCCGTCTTCGACGAACTGCGGGGTGATCGCCTGGTAGCCTTGGGCCAACGGCTTGAATGCATAGGTGTCGATCGTATCGTTGAACCGGAAGATCGGCCGGTTGACCGCCTCCCAGGGATCTTCTTCGGTAGCTGCCTGCGTAGCAGCCACGGGCGCCAGCAACAGACTGGCGCAGACACAGGCCTGGGTGATTCGCTCGATCACACTGGCGCCGATCCTATGCATAGATGTTTCTCCATCAAGATTCACGGTCGCAGATGCGCGTTTGCTCTGCTGAGTTTGGGCGACAGTATAAAGCGTCGACGGCTGATAAACAGCTTCGCTGAGTATTGCTCATTATTTTGTCAGTAACTGTTGCTACGTCATCTACGTGTAACAGTCGCTACTTAGTCTGACTATTTTCAGGGAAGTTGCCATGCACGACGCACCCGCCTTCACCGCTGTGCTTTTCGGGCTGCGTGGCTGCCTGGTGGAAACCGCCAATGACGTATCTGCGCCAGCGCCTGGCGCGCTGGCCATGCTGGCTGACCTGCACAGCCAGCAGGTGCCTTGCATCTGGCTGGATGAGCCCGGCACCGGCGAGTCATTGACCAGGGTGCTGCCGAGTTGGCTGCCGGGGCATTCGACCCCTTCCCTGCCCTGGCCGGCACCGAATGCCTGCTGGCAGGCGCTGATGCAGCTCAACAGCGCGAAGCTCGATGGCAGCGTGCTGGTCAGCGGTGATCCGCGCTTGCTTGAATCTGCGCTCAAAGCCGGTTTGTGGACTATCGGCCTGGCGGCATGCAGCCCCCGCTGCGAGGCCTCGTCGAAGCGCTGGCAGGCGATGACCGCCCAAGACCAGCAAGCGAATCGCGGCAAGGCCACCCTTGAGCTGTTCAGGCTCGGCGCGCATTCGGTGATCGATCATCTGGAAGCGCTACAACCGTGCCTGGCAGATATCGCCCAACGCCGCCGCAAAGGTGAAAAACCCTGATACAGGCGGCTTGACGCGGATCATGCAAAGCCGTGGCGAGTGGATTACGCTTGAGGCATGCGCGAACCTTTGCCCAATGGCCGAGGTCCATGCTTTGCCAAGTCATAGAGGGAGAACACCTGATGCCTGCCCGCGAATTGCAAGAGCAGCTCGATAGCCTGCGCGATCAACTGGATCGCAACCCGCCGCTCACGCTGGAAGAGCGCGACAACCTGCACAGCCTGATGCAACAGATCGAGGCGCAGATCAAACTGGAAGAAGCCACCCAGGACACCAACCTGGTCGACGGCGTCAACCTCGCCGTCGAGCGCTTCGAGGTGGCCCACCCCGACCTCACCGCCACGCTGCGCAACATTGCCAACAGCTTGCACAGCATGGGCATCTGAATCAGGCGGGGCCGACGCGGCACTCATGTGCCCCGTCGGCCCACTATTACTGCCGAACCAGACGCAGGTTTTGCGGGCTGATCGGCCCGGTGCTGCGGTACGGGTTGATATCCAGCCCACCGCGACGCACGTACCGCGCGTACACCGTCAGGTGCTCAGGCTGCAGCAAGCGCTTGAGGTCCAGATAGATCCGCTCGACGCACTGCTCATGGAAGTCAGCGTGCTGGCGGAAGCTCACCAGATACGTCAGCAAGCTGGCGTGATCCAGCGCCAGGCCCTTGTACTTGACTACCACCGTGCCCCAGTCAGGCTGGCCCGTCACCGGGCAATTGGACTTGAGCAGGTGGCTGTGCACCGTCTCTTCCACTACTTGAGTTGAATCGCACTGCAACAGTTGCGGCTGCGGTTGCTCGTAGTTGCTGATCGCGACATCGAGTTCGTCAATGCACACCCCAGGCAATGCCACTACACCTTCACTCTGCACTTCTGCCAGGCTGCGCACGCGCACCGTCACTGGCGCGCCCGCAGCGGCAGACAAGTCTTTCTCCAGGCAAGCCTGCAGCTCAGCGCTGCTGGCAAAGGCCGTCTGGTTAAGCGAGTTGAGGTACAGCTTGAACGACTTCGATTCGATGATATTCGGTGACTGTGCCGGGATGGCGAACTCACCGATGGCCACCACCGGCTTGCCGGACGGCAACAGCCAGGACAGCTCGAAGCAGTTCCAGTAATCAACGCCCTGCCACGGCAGGGCGTCGCCACTGACACCGAGCTCGGCCCACTTGGCCAGGCGCGGAATCGGGAACAGCAGCGACGGGGTGTAGGTTGCAATGTATTCACTGGATTTACCCAGCGGAGAGTCTTCGGCAGCGGGATGCATGGTCAGGACCTGGAAAAAACGGATGCGCCCAGTTTACCGGTTTTGCAGCCCGCCTTGGGTCCGAACTCACTCGATGGTCAGAGGCCCGACCATCCCGGCCTGATAATGCCCCGGCACGTTGCAGGCAAACTCGATCGGCGCAGCGCTACGGAAGGTCCAGGTCAGCTCACCGCGCTGGCCGGGCTGCAGCAGCACGGTGTTGCCGCTGTCGTGGCCGTGTTCACCATGGCCCATCTGGCTGTGATCCATGCCCCCGGTGAACAGTTTGCCCTGCATCGCCACCATCTGTTTCTGATGCTCTGCGTGCATGGCCTTGTCGCCCAGGTTGAACTCATGAGGCAACTGGCCCTGGTTGATCAGCACGAAACGCACGGTCTCGCCGGCCTTGACCTGCAAAGTGCTGGGCTCAAAGGCGATGTCCTTGAGCACCACCTCAACCGTGCGAGTGGCCTTGGCCGCTGGCGCTGGCTCACCGAAAGCGAAGCTGGTGTGCTCGGCGTCAGCCCAGCCCGACGTGCTGAACAGCGCGAAGGCAGCGGCGATGAACAGGTGTTTCATATCTACTCCGATTATGACGGCAATGTCGTACCACTCTGCGCTGGCGCAGCTGGCAACTGGCTGACCGCAAGATTACAACTTTGTCAGCTTGGCTTGAGAGCGGGTTCGTCACGTATCATTTCCACTACTCCCTGACCGACGCAAAAACCTGATGAAACTGCTGATCGTCGAAGACCAGGTCAAGACTGGCCAATACCTGCAACAAGGCCTCACCGAGGCCGGCTTTGCCTGCGAGCTCAGCGCCGACGGCGAAACCGGGCTGCACCTGGCGCTGACCGGCGATCATGCCCTGCTGATTCTTGATGTGATGCTGCCAGGCCGCAGCGGTTGGGAGATTCTGCAGGCGGTACGCCAGGCAGGGCTCGCCACCCCAGTATTGTTCCTCACCGCCCGCGACGCCGTGGAGGACCGCGTGCATGGCCTGGAACTGGGCGCAGACGACTATCTGGTCAAGCCGTTCGCCTTCTCCGAGCTGCTGGCCCGCGTGCGCAGCTTGCTGCGCCGAGGCGGCGCCGGGGTGCAGGACACCACCCTGGCCTTGGCGGACCTGCGCCTGGACTTGATCCGCCGCCGCGCCGAGCGTGCCGGCCAGCGCGTCGACCTCACCGCCAAGGAGTTCGCTCTGCTGGAATTGCTATTGCGCCGTCAGGGCGAGGTGCTACCCAAGTCGTTGATTGCCTCGCAGGTGTGGGACATGAACTTCGACAGCGACACCAACGTCATCGAAGTGGCCATCCGCAGGCTGCGGCTGAAGATCGACGACGGTCACGCCAGCAAGCTGATACACACGGTGCGTGGCATGGGTTATGTACTCGAAGAGCGCCAGGACTGATGCGCCGGATATCCCTCGGCAGCCGCCTCGCTCTGCTGTTTGCTGCCTGTACCGCGGCGGTTTCGCTTGGCGCCGGCGTGCTCTTCACCCAAGCCAGCGAGCAGCATTTCATCGAGTTGGATGAGCAACTGCTCGACACTCGCCTGACGCAGTTACGCGAGCAACTTACCGGTCTCCAGACACGGCAGCAGGTAGTCGACAGGCTCCCCGAGCTACGGAGCCAATTCAACCTCCAGACCGATGTCGCACTGCGCATCAGCAGCGGCACGGGCGAAGCCTGGTTCGAAAGCCGGCCAGGTTTGCCCGATGCCAACCAGTCTGCACAACTGAAGACACTGCAGGCCGGCGGCGTCGACTATCGCGGCTTGTCGGCGCCATTGATCGAGCATGACCCACAGTCACCGCAACTGACCGTGCTGCTCGACATCACCCATCACCAGCACTTCTTGCAGAGCATGCAGCGCTTGATCTGGCTAACGGTGGGTCTGTCGGCACTGGCCACGGCATTGCTCGGCGCCTGGGCGGTACGCCGCGGCTTGCGCCCGTTGCGCCAGATCGGCGCGGTGGCGGCGAGCGTCAACGCTCGTTCGCTGACCACACGTCTGCCAGTGGCGCAGATGCCCGAGGAGTTGGCTCAGCTGGCAGAAAGCATGAATGCCATGCTGCAGCGGCTGGACGATGCGTTTCAACGGCTGTCGGCGTTCTCCGCGGACATCGCCCATGAACTGCGCACGCCGTTGTCGAACCTGCTGACCCACACTCAGGTAACGCTAACCCGCCCACGCAGCCTGGACGAATATCGCGAGGCCTTGCATGGCAACCTTGAGGAGCTGCAATGGATGGCGCAGCTGGTCAACGACATGCTCTACCTGGCCAAGGCTGAGCACGGCCTGCTGGTGCCAGAACAGCAGGTGCTGGACCTTGCCTCGGAAGTGGATGCACTGCTGGAGTATTACGCGCCACTGGCTGAGGACGCTGGAGTGACCCTGCTCCGCGAAGGTGAGCTGATGATCGAGGGCGATCGGCAGATGTTGCGGCGGGCGTTGTCCAACTTGCTGGAAAATGCGCTGCGGTTTGCTGGAGTAGGTGGCGTGGTGAAGGTGCATTTACAAGCTGGAGGGCAAGTTACGGTCGCCAATACCGGTGCGGCGATTGAAGCAGCGGCTGCGCAGCGCTTGTTTGATCGATTCTACCGCGGGGATTCGGCACGGGCCGAAGGAGGCGCTGAGCACGCCGGGCTGGGCCTGGCAATCACCCGTTCGATCGTCCTCGCCCATGGTGGCGGGATTCAGGTGGAGTGCGAAGCAGGATGGACGCGGTTTGTGATTGATTTCGGCAAGGGGCCGCACAGCGACCCCAAAGATACCAACGCCGCCCTTACTCGTAACGCAATGCCATAGCCGGCTCGATCTGCGAAGCCCGGTAAGCCGGATACACAGTCGCCAGGAAGCTCATCACCAAGCCCGCCGTACAGATCATCAGCACATCCCCCCACTGCAACTGCGAAGGCAAGCTGCTGATGAAATACACATCGGAGGTGAAGATGTGCTGACCGCTGACCCGCTCCAGCCAGCCAACGATCTGACTCACGTTGATCGCCGCAATTACCCCCAGCACCCCGCCAATCAGCGTGCCGACCACACCGATCAAGCTGCCCTGAACCATGAACGTGCCCATGATCTGCATCGGCGTGGCGCCAATGGTGCGCAGGATGGCGATATCCGCGCCCTTGTCGTTCACCACCATCACCAGGGTGGCGATGATATTGAACGCCGCCACCGCGATGATCATCATCAGCAGCAAGCCGATCATGGTCTTTTCCATCTTCATGGCGCTGAAAAGGCTGCCCTGGGTGTGCGACCAGTCATCGGCGTGGTAGGCATCGCCCAACTGCCCGGCGATGGCCTTGGACACCTGCGGCGCCGCGTACAGGTCCTGAAGTTTGAGCCGCACGCCCTGCACGCTGCCCGGCGCCCAGCGCTGCATCTCGGCGGCGTCGGCCACGTTGATATAAGCCTGCGAGCCATCCAGCTCGGCACCCACTTTGAAGATGCCGACCACGGTCAGGCGCTGCATGCGTGGCGTGATACCACCCGGGGCCTTGCTGATTTCCGGCACGATCAAAGTCAGCTTGTCACCGGTGTTGAGCCGGAAGCGCCGCGCCGTCAGCTCGCCGATCACCACCCCGTATTCACCCGGGACCAGATCCTGCAACGCGCCCTGGACGATATGCTGGCCGACGATCGACACCTTGCCCTCTTCGGCCGGCTCGATCCCGCTGACCTGAATCGGCTGCATCGCGCCTTTGTACGAGAGCATGCCTTCCATTTCGGTGACCGGCGCCGCAGCGACCACTGCCGGGTTCTTCAGCGCTGCGTCAGCCACACTGCGCCAGTCGCTCAGCGGCTGCGCGCCAAGGATGCTCGCATGCGGCACCAGGCCAAGAATGCGTGAGCTCATTTCGCGCTGGAAGCCGTTCATCACCGACAGCACCACGATCATGGCCAGCACGCCCAGGGACAAGCCGATCATCGAAGTCATCGAGATGAACGAGATGAAGTGATTGCGGCGCTTGGCACGGGTGTAGCGAGCACCGATGAACAAGGGCAAGGGTCTGAACATTTACGAGAACACCCAATGAACAAAAGTTGCGGGGTGGATCATTCCACCCCGGGCAGTCGACTCAGATCGCCACCAGGTGGCCATCTTCCAGCTTGAGCACGCGATCCATCTGCCGCGCCAGGCTCAGGTCGTGGGTCACCACCAGGAACGCAGTGCGCGATGAGCTGGAAAGCTCTTGCATCAGTTCCTGAATGCCCTGCGCAGTGTGATGGTCGAGGTTGCCGGTCGGCTCATCGAGCATCACCAGCCCCGGCCGATTGACCAGAGCGCGGGCGATCGCCACACGCTGGCGCTCACCACCGGACAGCTCGGCCGGTTTGTGGCTCAGGCGATGGCCGAGGCCGACTCGCTTGAGCAAGGCCTCGGCACGCTCGCGCGCTTCCGGGATCGGCGTGCGCCCGATCAGCAGCGGCATGCATACGTTTTCCAGCGCCGTGAACTCGGCCAGCAGGTGGTGAAACTGATACACGAAGCCCAGCGCACGGTTGCGCAGCAGGCCACGGGCGCGCTCGCCCAGTGCCGACAACTCTTCGCCAGCCAGCCACACGCTGCCCTGGCTCGGCGTGTCGAGGCCGCCCAGCAAGTTGAGCAAGGTACTCTTGCCGGAACCGGAGCTGCCGACAATCGCCACCCGCTCACCCGGCAGCAGTTCAAGCTGCAGATTGGCCAGCACCTGCACCGACTCCGGGCCCTCGTCGTAGGACTTGCCCAGGTTGCGGCAACTCAGAACGGCTTTATCACTCATGCGCGACTCACTCATAACGTAGCGCCTCTGCAGGCTGGGTGCGCGCCGCACGCCAGGCCGGATACAGGGTGGCGAGGAAACTCAGGATCAATGCCGCGCCGCAGACCATCCACACGTCCTGGGCGATGATCTGCGAAGGCAGGTAGTCGATGAAGTACACATCGGCGTTGAGGAACTTGTGCCCGATCAGCTTCTCGATGCCGGCAATCGCT
The DNA here is from genome assembly GCF_014525325.1 of Pseudomonas sp. EZ-C24. NCBI lineage: Bacteria > Pseudomonadati > Pseudomonadota > Gammaproteobacteria > Pseudomonadales > Pseudomonadaceae > Pseudomonas > Pseudomonas sp. EZ-C24. Next base: position 97,310 of record NZ_JACDIU010000015.1, read on the forward strand.
GCGCTGACATTGAGCGCTGCGAGAATGCCAACCACCGCACCAATCAAGGTGCCGACCACGCCGATCACCGTACCCTGGACCATGAAGATGGCCATGATCTGCCCAGGCGTAGCGCCCAGGGTTCGCAGAATGGCGATGTCGCCACGCTTGTCATTGACCACCATCACCAGGGTAGAAATGATGTTGAACGCCGCCACCGCCACGATCAGCAGCAGGAGCAGACCAATCATCGCCTTCTCCATGCGGATGGCCTGATACAGGTTGCCGTGGGTGCGGGTCCAGTCACGCGAGTAGAACTCCTGCTCGCCCAACTGCTGGGCGATGCTCCAGGCCACGCGCGGGGCTTCGAACAGGTCGTCGAATTTCAGCCGCAGGCCCTGCACCTGATCCGCTTTCCAGCGGTGCAGGCGCGACAGGTCGGCGATGTTGGTCAAGCCCAGGAAGCCGTCGATCTCGCCCGCACCGACATGAAAGGTGCCGACCACGGTGAAGCGCTTCATGCGCGGGAACATGCCCGCCGGCGTGACGCTGACCTCTGGCGCCACGAAGGTCAGTTTGTCACCGACCTTGACACCCAGTTTGGCCGCGGCCTTGTCGCCGATCATGATGCCCCACTCGCCCGGCGCCAGCTTGTCGATGCTGCCTTCGCGGATGAAGTTGTCGATGATCGACACCTCTCGCTCACGCGCAGGATCAATACCGTTGAGCAGCACCTTGCTGACCTTGCCATCGAAGGTCAGCAGGCCCTGCATCTGGGTGAAGGGCGCGACCGCCACGACTTGTGGATTCTGCTTTACTTGTTGAGCAAGGGCAGGCCAATCATTGATCGGCTGGCCGCTCTCAAGCGTGGCGTGAGGGATCATGCCAAGCACGCGGGTACGCATCTCGTGGTCGAAGCCATTCATCACCGAGAGCACCACGATCATCACCACCACGCCCAGGGCGAGGCCGATCATCGAGGTCAGGGAAATGAACGAGACGAAATGGTTGCGGCGTTTGGCACGGGTGTAGCGAGTACCAATAAATACGAAAAGAGGTCTGAACATGTCGGGGCTTGTTCGGATGAAAGGGAACGTCCTTGTGGCGAGGCGCCTACGGCGGCTTTACACTCGGACCACCGCCGTAACCTTGGGTTCGCCATGACGACAATAGACGATGAAGATCGCCGCGAATACTACCGCATCGAAGACAGGATCGCACTGGAAATCACCCCGCTGAGCGCGGCTGAGGCCCTGGAGCCAGAACTGTTGCAGGATGATTCGCCGCTGTTCAACCTGCTCAGCGAACTGCATCTGTCGGACTTTGAATCGCAACATCTGCTGCGCCAGTTGAGCGACAAGGACCGCACCCTGGCGGCGTTTTTACGGGCCCAGAACAAACGCCTCGACCTGCTCAGCGCAGTGGTCGCGCACAGCCTGCTCGGCGAGATCGGCGCACCGCATCGGGTGATCCTGTCCGAGGGCGGCATCGAGTTCAGCCAGACCAGCGCGATCGCCGCCGGCACCCGGGTCAAGGTCAAGATGGTGTTGATGCCCCGCGCCCACGGTTTGCTGCTGCGCGGCCGGGTTACCCACTGCGACGCTCGCCCCGGCGGCGATTATGAAGTCGGCACCGAATTCACCGACATGACCGACGCCCAGCGCCAGTTGTTGGCGCGGTATATCCTGCAGCGCCAGCAACAGCAACGTCGGCAGGCACTGGAACAGAACGACCCCGCCTCCTGAGCTCCGCTCTTATTGATTTGAAGGAACGAACGTGACCCTGATCTACGGCCATCGCGGCGCCAAGGGCGAAGCACCTGAAAACACCCTGACCAGCTTCCGTCAGTGCCTGGAGCACGGCGTCAATCGCTGTGAACTGGACCTGCACCTGTCGGCCGACAACCAGCTGATGGTGATCCACGACCCGACACTCAAGCGCACCACTGGCCGCCGCGGCAAGGTGGTCGAGCACAGCGCCGCTGACCTGACCACCTATGACGCCCGTGCCGGCGGCCCCGGCCATGTACAGCCCTGCCCTATTCCACGGCTTGAAGAGCTGTTCGAGAAATGCGCATTCGAGCACTGGCAGCTTGAGGTCAAAAGCGCGTCGCGCACCCGCGCCGCCAGCACCGTGCTGGCCATCCGTGAGCTGGCGCAGCAATATGGCCTGCTCGACAAGGTCACCATCACCTCAAGCTCGCGTGAAGTGCTCAGCGCTGCGGTTGAGCTGGTGCCGGATGTATCGCGTGGACTGGTGGCGGAATATGCCTGGCTCGACCCACTGAAGGTCGCGCAGAACTACAACTGCCAGATGCTCGCCCTGAACTGGACGCTATGCACTCCCGAGCGCCTGATCAAGGCACAGCGCCAGGGTTTGCACGTGTCGGTATGGACGGTCAACGAGCCGGCACTGATGCGCCGACTCGCCGACTTTGGCGCTGACAGCCTGATTACAGACTTTCCCGGTTTGGCCAAGACCACCCTTGGGTAGGATTGAAACCGAGCTCCCCGACCGGCTCAGGCCACCGGTCGGAGCCGCTCAAAAAAGCCGGTTGAGGCCGTCGTAGGCCGCTACGCGATAGGCTTCGGCCATGGTCGGGTAGTTGAAGGTGGTGTTGACGAAGTACTTCAGGGTATTGCGCTCACCCGGCTGATCCATGATCGCCTGGCCGATGTGCACGATCTCCGAGGCCTGGTAACCAAAGCAGTGTACGCCAAGGATCTGCAAGGTCTCGCGATGGAACAGGATCTTCAGCATGCCTTGCGGCTCACCGGCGATCTGCGCACGCGCCATGCTCTTGAAGAATGCCTTGCCGACTTCGTACGGCACCTTGGCCTGGGTCAGCTCCTGCTCGTTCTTGCCGATCGAGCTGATCTCGGGAATGGTGTAGATCCCGGTCGGCACGTCGTTGACGAAGCGCCAGCTGCCATTGTCGACAATGCTGCCCGCTGCCGAGCGGCCCTGATCGTGGGCGGCACTGGCCAGGCTCGGCCAGCCGATCACGTCACCGGCGCCATAAATGTTCGGCACGGTGCTGCGGTAGGCTTCGTCGACTTCGATCTGGCCACGGCTGTTGACCTTGATGCCGATGTTTTCCAGGCCCAGCTTGTCGGTGTTGCCGGTACGGCCGTTGCACCAGAGCAAGGCGTCGGCCTTGATCTTCTTGCCCGACTTCAAATGCAGGATCACGCCGTTGTCGAGGCCTTCGACCCGCTCGTAGTCTTCGTTATGACGCACGGTGATGTTGTTGTTGCTGAAGTGGTAGCTCAGTGCCTGGGAGATTTCCGAATCGAGGAAGCTCAGCAACTGCCCACGGTTGTCGACCAGCTCGACCAGTACACCCAGGCCGCTGAAGATCGAGGCGTACTCGCAACCGATCACGCCAGCGCCGTAGACAATCAGTTTGCGCGGGGTGTGGCTGAGGCTGAGGATGGTGTCGCTGTCGTACACACGCGGGTGGTTGAAGTCGATGTCAGCCGGGCGGTACGGGCGCGAACCGGTGGCGATGATGATGTGCTTGGCCACCAGCTTTTCGACCACGCCATTGGCGCAGACCACTTCGACGGTTTGCTCGTCGGCAAAACTGCCGGTACCGACAAACACGTCGACGCGGTTACGGGCGTAGTAGCCGGTGCGCGAAGCGACCTGCTTGGAGATCACCTTCTCGGCGCTCTTGAGCACGTCCGGGAACGAGAACCAGCGCGGCTCGCCGATGGCACGGAACATCGGGTTGGTGTTGAACTGCATGATCTGCCGCACCGAGTGACGCAGTGCCTTGGACGGGATGGTGCCCAGGTGGGTGCAGTTGCCGCCAACCTGGCGACGGCTATCGACCATCGCCACCTTGCGCCCTGCTTTGGCGGCGTTCATTGCCGCACCTTCTCCGGCCGGGCCGGAACCCAGCACCACTACGTCGTAGTTGTAGACAGCCATGCGTACTCCTTCAAAACTGGCCCGCCGGCCGGTTGGCCGCGGGGCGCGATCATGTCGCCGCGGCGCCATGGAAAAATTCGGGTGCAGTCTAATCAAGCGGGAACGCCGCGCACATTAACCCTTGGTCGCGTCGTAGGCGAATTTTGCCTTCACTACATATCGTGGCAAGCACGCCTGCGTGAGGCGGCCGAATGCCCATCAGTTAAGCAATGGGGCCGCTTTGCGGCCCTTCGCGGGTGAACCCGCTCCCACAGGATCGCGGCTATCTGTGGGAGCGGGTTCACCCGCGAAGGGCTGCAAAGCAGCCCCAAAATCAGCAAAACAATGCTATCGGCGGATCAGCGCGGGAAGGCTGGCGGGTTGACCCCGGCCATGTCTTCCATCACGCGCACTACCTGGCAGCTGTAACCGAATTCGTTGTCGTACCAGACGTACAGGACAACACGGTTTTCGTTGCAGATGGTCGCTTCAGCATCAACCACACCGGCGTGGCGCGAGCCAACGAAGTCGGTCGAAACCACTTCCTGCGAGTTGACGTAGTCGATCTGCTTGTGCAGCTCGGAGTGCATCGCGGTCTGGCGCAGGTACTCGTTGATCTCTTCGCGGCTGGTGCCGGTTTCGAGGTTCAGGTTGAGGATGGCCATGGACACGTTCGGCGTCGGTACGCGGATCGCGTTGCCGGTCAGCTTGCCCTTGAGCACAGGCAGCGCCTTGGCAGCGGCGGTGGCAGCACCGGTTTCGGTGATGACCATGTTCAGCGGCGCGGCGCGGCCACGACGGCTGCCCTTGTGGAAGTTGTCGATCAGGTTCTGGTCGTTGGTGAACGAGTGAACGGTTTCGACGTGGCCGTTGATGATGCCGAACTTGTCGTTGACTGCCTTGAGCACCGGCACGATGGCGTTGGTGGTGCAGGAAGCCGCGGAGATGATCTTGTCATCAGCGCTGATTTCACCGTGGTTGATGCCGTGCACGATGTTCTTCAGCGCGCCTTTGCCAGGTGCGGTGAGGATCACGCGGGCAGCGCCTGGGCATGCCAGGTGCTGGCCGAGGCCGTCGGCGTCACGCCATACACCGGTGTTGTCGACGATCAGCGCATCTTTGATGCCGTACTGGGTGTAGTCGACTTCGCTCGGGCTCTTGGCGTAGATAACCTGGATCAGGTTGCCGTTGGCGGTGATGGTGTTGTTGGCTTCGTCGATGGTGATGGTGCCATCGAAGGGGCCATGCACCGAGTCACGACGCAGCAGGCTGGCGCGCTTGACCAGGTCGTTTTCAGCACCCTTGCGGACAACGATGGCGCGCAGACGCAGGCCGTCGCCACCACCGGTTTTTTCGATCAGGATGCGTGCCAGCAGACGGCCGATACGACCGAAGCCGTACAGCACGACGTCGGTGCCCTTGCGCGCCGAAACGTTTTGCTGACCAACCACGTCGGCCAGTTCTTCGCGGACGAACTGCTCGGCGCTGCGGCCATTGCCTTCAAGCTTGAACTTGTTGGCCAGCTTGCCCAGGTCGACCGAAGCGGCGCCCAGTTTCAGCTCGCTCATCGCCTTGAGCAAAGGGAACGTCTCGTGGACAGACAGTTCGGTCTCGTCGGTCTGACGGTGACGCGCAAAGCGGTGCGCCTTGAGGATCGAGATCACCGAACGGTTGATCAGGCTACGGCCATAGATCGAGCTCACCACATTGTTGTTGCGGTAGAGCTGACCGATAAGCGGGATCATGGCTTCAGCCAAAGCTTCACGATCAATCCACTCACCAAGACACTGGTCGGGCTTCTGAGTCACGGGAACCTTCCACATGTAGGGGTAGAAAAAAGGGGCTACATTATGACGCCCCACGGCGTATCGAGCAATGAGCGCCTGTCGTTAACGCTGCGCACCGCTGCCTGAGCCCTCGCGAGCCTGACAGCTGGCACCGGCGTCGGTACAATCGACCTCTTTGCCGCAACGCTTGGAGTGCATTCTCCCGTGTCAGTTCTGCGCTTACCGCAATTGTCGGCCCAGGCCGGCAAACAAACCTGGGGCAACTTGCCCGGTGCCGCCCTCAGCCTGGCCATCGCCGAGGCCGCCAGTGGCGCCCGGCGCTTTACCCTGCTGCTGACCGCCGACAGCCAGGCCGCCGACCGTCTCGAGCAGGAGCTGCGCTTCTTTGCCCCGGACCTGCCGGTGCTGCCGTTCCCCGACTGGGAAACCCTGCCATACGATCTGTTCTCGCCGCATCAGGACATCATCTCGCAGCGTATCGCCAGCCTGTACCGGCTGCCGGAGCTGGACCACGGCATTCTTGTGGTGCCGATCACCACCGCCCTGCACCGCCTGGCGCCAACGCGCTTTCTGCTCGGCAGCAGCCTGGTCCTCGACGTCGGCCAGACCATCGATGTCGAGCAGATGCGCAGCCGCCTCGAAGCCAGCGGCTATCGCTGCGTCGACACGGTCTACGAGCATGGCGAATTTGCCGTGCGCGGCGCGCTGATCGACCTGTTCCCGATGGGCAGCAAGCTGCCGTTTCGGATCGACCTGTTCGACAACGAAATCGAGACCTTGCGCACCTTCGATCCAGAGACCCAGCGCTCGATCGACAAGGTCGAATCGGTACGCCTGCTGCCGGCACGCGAATTTCCGATGCAGAAGGAAGAAGTCACCCGCTTCAAGGCACGCTTCCGCGAGCGCTTCGACGTGGATTTTCGCCGCAGCGCGATCTTCCAGGACCTCGCCAGCGGGATCATCCCGGCCGGCATCGAGTACTACCTGCCGCTGTTCTTTGAAGAAACCGCGACACTGTTCGACTACCTTCCGGCTGACACCCAGGTGTTCTCGATGCCCGGCGTCGAGCAGGCTGCCGAGCATTTCTGGAACGACGTGCGCGGGCGCTATGAAGACCGCCGCGGCGACCTGACCCGACCACTGCTGCCGCCGGCTGAACTGTTCATGCCAGTGGAAGACTGCTTTGCCCGCCTCAAGCAGTGGCCGCGCGTGGTGGTCAGCAGTGACGACCTCGAACCCGGCGCTGGCCGCCAGAGCTTCCCGGCGCGCGAGCTACCCAACCTGGCCATCGAAGCCAAGGCCAATCAACCCCTGGCGGCATTGTCGGCATTTCTTGAGCAGTTCCCGGGCCGGGTGCTGTTCACTGCAGAATCTGCCGGCCGCCGCGAAGTGCTGCTGGAGCTGCTCGAACGGCTCAAGCTGCGCCCGCAGACCGTTGACGGCTGGACCGATTTCATTACCGGCAAAGAGCGCCTGGCGATCACCATCGCACCGCTCGACTACGGCCTGTTGCTGGACGACCCGGCACTGGCGTTGATCGCCGAAAGCCCGTTGTTCGGCCAGCGCGTGATGCAGCGCCGACGCCGCGAAAAGCGCGGCGAGGCGGCCAACGATGCGGTGATCAAAAACCTCACCGAGCTGCGCGAAGGCGCACCGGTGGTGCATATCGATCACGGGGTCGGCCGCTATCTGGGCCTGGCCACACTGGAAATCGACGGCCAGGCCGCCGAATTCCTCACCCTTGAGTACGCCGAGAACGCCAAGCTGTACGTGCCGGTCGCCAACCTGCACCTGATCGCCCGCTACACCGGCAGCGATGACGCCCTGGCGCCGCTGCACCGGCTCGGCTCGGAAACCTGGCAGAAGGCCAAGCGCAAGGCTGCCGAGCAGGTCCGCGACGTGGCCGCCGAACTGCTCGACATCTATGCCCGTCGCGCCGCACGCAAGGGCTATGCCTTTGCCGATCCTGCAGCCGATTACGCCACCTTCAGCGCCGGCTTCCCGTTCGAGGAAACACCCGATCAGCAGAACGCCATCGACGCGGTGCGCGAGGACATGCTCGCTGCCAAGCCGATGGACCGCCTGGTCTGCGGCGACGTCGGCTTTGGCAAGACCGAAGTGGCCATGCGCGCGGCATTCATCGCCGTGCACAGCGGCCGCCAGGTGGCCGTGCTGGTACCGACCACCCTGCTCGCCCAGCAGCACTACAACAGCTTCCGCGACCGCTTTGCCGACTGGCCGGTAACCGTCGAGGTGATGAGCCGCTTCAAGTCGGCCAAGGACATCGCCACTGCTGCTGCCGATCTGGCCGAGGGCAAGATCGACATCCTGATCGGCACGCACAAGCTGCTGCAGGATGACGTGCGCTTCAAAGACCTCGGTCTGGTAGTGATCGACGAAGAGCACCGCTTTGGCGTGCGGCAAAAAGAGCAGCTCAAGGCCCTGCGCAGCGAAGTCGACATCCTCACCCTGACCGCCACGCCGATCCCGCGCACCCTGAACATGGCCGTGGCCGGCATGCGCGACCTGTCGATCATCGCCACCCCGCCGGCGCGCCGGTTGTCGGTGCGCACCTTCGTCATGGAGCAGAACAACAGCACGGTAAAGGAAGCTCTACTGCGCGAACTGCTGCGTGGCGGCCAGGTGTATTACCTGCACAACGACGTCAAGACCATCGAGAAGTGCGCCGCTGACCTCGCCGAACTGGTACCTGAAGCGCGCATCGGCATCGGCCACGGGCAGATGCGCGAACGCGAGCTGGAACAGGTCATGAGCGACTTCTACCACAAGCGCTTCAACGTGCTGATCGCCTCGACCATCATCGAAACCGGTATCGACGTGCCCAGCGCCAACACCATCGTCATCGAGCGCGCCGACAAATTCGGCCTGGCCCAGCTGCACCAGCTGCGCGGCCGGGTTGGCCGTAGCCACCACCAGGCCTATGCCTACCTGCTCACCCCTGCCCGGCAGAAGGTCAGCAGCGACGCCGAAAAACGCCTGGAGGCGATTGCCAACACTCAGGACCTCGGTGCCGGCTTCGTGCTGGCCACCAACGACCTGGAAATCCGCGGCGCCGGCGAGTTGCTTGGCGATGGCCAGAGCGGCCAGATCCAGGCAGTCGGTTTCACCCTGTACATGGAAATGCTCGAACGCGCAGTCAAGGCGATCCGCAAGGGCAATCAGCCAAACCTGGAACAACCGCTTGGCGGCGGCCCGGAAATCAACCTGCGCCTGCCGGCGTTGATCCCGGAAGACTACCTGCCCGATGTGCATGCGCGGCTGATCCTGTACAAGCGCATCGCTTCGGCGGCCGACGAAGAAGGCCTCAAGGACCTGCAGGTCGAGATGATCGACCGTTTCGGCCTGTTGCCGGAGCCGACCAAGAACCTGATCCGCATCACCCTGCTCAAGCTGCAGGCCGAAAAACTCGGCATCAAGAAAGTCGACGGCGGCCCCAACGGCGGCAAGATCGAATTCGAAGCCGAGACCCCGGTCGACCCGCTGACCCTGATCAAGCTGATCCAGGGCCAGCCCAAACGCTACAAGTTCGAAGGCGCTACCCAGTTCCGCTTCCTGGTGCCGATGGAACGCCCGGAAGAACGCTTCAATACCGTGGAGGCGCTGTTCGAGCGCCTCACCCCACAGCCTGCTTGAAGGAAGTTACATGCGTGCCATTCGTTGCCTGACCTTGCTGTTGACGCTGTGTGCGCCGACGGCGTTTGCTGATGGCTTGTATCAGGTGGAAATGCTGCTGGTGCGGCAAAACGATGTGCCAGCGGTGACCAGCCAGTTCGCCCCGGAAGACTGGCGCGCCGGCGCGCCGCGCTTGAGCAAGGAAGCCGAACGGCCACCGGTGCTGACCGACGAAGCGACCCGCCTCGAGGCCACGCCGAGCTACACCGTGCTGCTGCACAAGGCCTGGCAGCAACAACTCGGCAGCGAGCCCAGCAGCATTGCTCTGGGCGCTGGCGAGGAGCAGTTCGGTCACTTCCCGATCGAGGGCAACCTGAGCCTGGCCGACGGCCGCTTCATCGCCGTGCAGGCGAGCTTCTGGGTCAACCAGCTCGATGGCAACGGTAACGTGCTGCGCAGCGAGCATTTCCAGCAGAGCAATCGCAACATGAAAAGCGGCCAGCTGACCTTCCTCGACGGTGGCCACCTGGCACTTCTGCTCAAGGTCGCACCTGTCGGCGCGCGCAAACTGCCGGAGATGACTCCGGAGATGATGGAGCAGTGACACCGTGACCTCCGACGCAGTCGCCCTGGTGCGCAGCAACATCAGCTGGAAACGCGCCTTCTCCGCTGCGGTTTTGCAACGCGGCCAGCGCTACGCCGAAGAAGACCGGGTACAGATCCTCGACCATGACGACACGCGGATTGAAGCCACCTGTCGCGGTAGCGGCAGCGGCATCTATACCCAGCGCATTTTCATCACTGCGGCAGCTGGCCAGTGCCATGTGCGCGGCCACTGTTCGTGCCCGGTCAGAGAGAACTGCAAGCACTGTGCTGCGGTGCTGTTCGCCCTGCTCGACAGCAGCGCGCCGGCTGAAAGCGACGCCCTGCCCCATCATCTACAGCACTGGCTGCAAGGAATGCAGCAACCGGCCACCGTCAGCCTCGGCGCAGATGACAAACGCGGGCGGATGGTCTGCTATCAGCTGGTGCTCCATGAAGACCGCAGCTGCAGCCTGCGCGTGCGCAAAGGCACCGACGATGAGCGTGGCCTGCGCTTCAGCCGGGTGCAGTCGCTGTATGACTTTTTGTATGACACGCCGCGCTTCGTCACAGCTGAAGACCTGCGCATCCTGCGCCAGTTGAATGGACAGAACATCCCTTACGGCCAGGACCGCGGCTACGCACTCAAAGGCCAGGAAGGCGGCGAATTGCTGCAGCGCGCACTGGACACCGGCCGCGTCCTGTACAGCGACGACCGACCACTGCTGCGCCAGGGCCCGGAACGCGAGGCCGAGTTCCGCTGGGTGCGCCAGAGCGACGCCACCTATTGCGGCAGCTGGTTCAGCGGCGAGGAGAAGCTGTTCGTGCTGGCACTGGCGCCGCTGTTCTGGCTGGATGTACGCGCCGGTGAAATTGGCCGTGTCAGCCACTCACTCGACCCGCATATAGCCCTGCAACTGTCACTGGCACCACCGGTACCCGAGCATCTGGTAGTGCCGCTGAGTCACAAGCTCAACGCCCTCAACCATCAAGTGCCGACCCCGACCCAGGTCAAGCAGCAGTTGCTCGAAGATATCCAGCCGACCCCGCGCCTGACCCTGGGCAGCCTCGAGTTCAGCGCTTACACGCCCAAGACCGGGCGCATGCAGCGGCAGATGCAACACCGCGCCGCGCTGGCGTTCGACTACGACGGCGTGCTGGCAATCGGCAACGACGACAAGCCCCTGACCCGCCTGGTTGGCGCCACCAGCCAGCGCATCCGCCGTCAGCCACAGGCCGAGCAAGCCATGCGCAAGACCCTGCGCGAGCTGGGCTTCAAGCTGGCCACCCGGCAAAGCAAAGCATTGCCCGACAGTGCCGGCGACATGCATCAGCTTGCCGACGACGAAGCGTGGCTGACATTTGCCCGCGACGGCTTGCCGCGCCTGCGTGAGGCCGGCTGGCACATCGATGTGCACCGCGACTTTGCCTTCAACTTGCAGGAGGTCGAAGACTGGTACGCCAGCGTCGACGAAGCGCCTGGCCACGAATGGTTCGACCTTGAGCTGGGCATCGTTGTCGATGGCCAGCGTCACAGCCTGCTGCCGATCGTGCTGCAACTGCTGCGCAGCAATCCGGAAATGCTGCGCCCCAGCGAACTGGCCCGGCGCAGTGACGATGAGCACTTGCTGCTGGACCTCAACCGCGGCCGCCTCGACAGCCCGCCGCTGCGCGTTGCCCTGCCCTATGGCCGGATCAAGGCCGTGATGGCGACCCTCGGCGAGCTGTACCTGCATGAACATGCAGGCGGCCCGGCGCTGCGCCTAGACCGCGCCGATGCCGCGCGCCTGAGCGACATGGAACACATGCCGCTGCTGTGGGAAGGCGGCGAGCACGTGCGCGGCCTCGGGCGGCGCCTGCGCGATGCACGGGATATCCAGGTCGAGCCGCCGCTCGCGCTCAACGCCACCCTGCGCCCGTACCAGCAACAGGGCTTGAACTGGCTGCAGGCGTTGCGCGAGATCGGCACGGGCGGGATTCTGGGCGACGACATGGGCCTGGGCAAGACTCTGCAGACCCTCGCCCATCTGCTGCTGGAGAAACAACATGGACGCCTGCTGCAGCCAGCCTTGGCGGTGATGCCGACCAGCTTGATCCCCAACTGGATCGACGAAGCTCAGCGCTTTGCCCCCGACCTGCGCGTGCTGGCCCTGCATGGGCCGGCGCGCAGCAAGCACTTCGCCAGCCTTGACCAATACGACCTGGTCCTGACCACCTACGCGCTGGTGCCGCGCGATATAGAGCAGCTGCGCGGGCAGCACTGGCACACGCTGGTGCTGGATGAAGCGCAGAACATCAAGACCAGCACCAGCAAGGCCGCCGTCGCCGTCGGCGAGCTGCAGGCAGGCCAGCGCCTGTGCCTGACCGGTACGCCGATGGAAAACAACCTCGGCGAGCTCTGGTCGCTGTTTCACTTCCTCATGCCCGGCTGGCTGGGCGACAGCAAACGCTTCAATCAGGAATACCGCACCCCCATCGAGCGCCACGGCGATCAGGACCGCCTGGCCCACCTGGCTGGGCGCATTCGCCCGTTCCTGCTGCGTCGTACCAAAGAGCAGGTGGCCAAGGAGCTGCCAGCCAAGACCGAGATGGTGCACTGGGTCGAGCTCAGCGACGCCCAGCGCGACACCTACGAGGCGGTGCGGGTGGCGATGGACAAGAAGGTCCGCGACGAACTTGCCCGTAACGGCGCAGCACGCAGCCAGATCGTGATTCTCGATGCCCTGCTGAAGCTGCGCCAGGTGTGCTGCGACCTGCGCCTGGTCAAGAGTGTCGAGAGCAAGGGTAATCAAGCCGACAAGGGCAAGCTGGGCAGCCTGCTGCAGATGCTCGAAGAGTTACTCAGCGAAGGCCGCCGGGTCCTGTTGTTTTCCCAGTTCACCTCGATGCTGGCGCTGATCGAGCAGGAGCTGATCAAGCGTGACATCCGCTACAGCCTGCTGACCGGCGACACTCGCGATCGGCGCGCACCGGTGCAGCAGTTCCAGCAGGGTGACAGCGAAGTGTTTCTGATCAGCCTCAAGGCCGGCGGCACCGGGCTCAACCTGACCGCCGCGGATACGGTGATCCACTATGACCCATGGTGGAACCCGGCAAGCGAAAACCAGGCGACCGACCGTGCCTACCGGATCGGCCAGGACAAACCAGTGTTCGTCTACAAGCTGATCACTCGCGGTACCGTCGAAGAGAAGATCCAGTTGCTGCAGCAAGAGAAGGCAGCACTCGCCGCCGGCCTGCTCGATGGCGGCCATAGCGGCCAATGGCGTCTGGGTGATGAAGAGATTGAAGCGCTGTTCGCGCCGCTGCCGGGCAAGCGCAGCCGTTAGGTGAGCCGGGCTGACCTGTCACCTAGGTCAGCTCGGCATTTGCTCAGTCGATCAACTGTGCTTCTTTCAAAGCGCCAAGCGCCTCCAGCCAGCGTGGCTGCTGGCGATAATCGGTGCTGGCAAAACCTTGCCCGCGCATGCCGGCAACCCGTGGCGAAGGCTTGACCTTAAGCCGCTGCGCTGCACTCAAAGCCAGCTCTGCCGCGGCCCGGTCATTACACACCAGGCCCATGTCACAGCCGGCGCTCAAGGCCGCTTCGATCCGGTTGGCGGCATCGCCGACCACATGCGCACCGGCCATCGACAGGTCGTCACTGAAGATAACCCCGGTAAAGCCCAGCTCGCCACGCAGAATGTCCTGCAACCAGCGGCGCGAGAAGCCAGCAGGCTGATTGTCGATCTGCGGGTAGATCACATGCGCGGGCATGACCGCAGCCAACTGACCGCGCAGGCGGGTGAACGGCACCAGGTCAGCCTGGCGCAACTGCTCGAGGCTGCGCTCGTCGGTGGGGATGGCCACGTGCGAGTCGGCCTCGGCCCAACCATGCCCCGGGAAGTGTTTGCCGCACGCAGCCATGCCGGCTGAGTTCATGCCGCGGATGAACGCGCCGGCCAGTTGCGTGGCCCGCTCCGGATCGCCTTCGAAGGCGCGGCTGCCAACCACTGCGCTGCGCTGATGATCAAGGTCGAGCACCGGCGCAAAGCTCAGGTCCAGACCGACCGCCAGCACTTCAGTGGCCATCAACCAGCCACATTGCTCGGCCAGGTACTCGGCATTGCGGTTGTCGGCTATAGCGCGCATGGCCGGCAGGCGCACAAAGCCCTGACGCAAGCGCTGCACGCGCCCGCCCTCCTGATCGACAGCCAGAATCAGATCAGGCCGGATCGCCCGAATCGACGCACACAACTCACGCACCTGGCGCGGGCTGTCGATATTGCGGGCGAAGATGATCAGGCCAGCTACTTCAGGCTGGCGCAGCAACTGCCGGTCCTCGGCAGTCAGCCAGGTACCGGCGATGTCGATCATCAGGGAGCCTTGCAGGCTGGCAGTCATGAAAAGTCCTTCAGGGAATGTCGTGCAGTGAATTATCTGCGAAGCCTGTGCCCGCGCGCCAGTGCCGGCTCAGGCTTTGGCCGGCGTGCCAGCAGGGCTGGTCTTGCTGCGCGGGCGCAGTTGCGCGGCAGCCATGGCCTGGTCGGTGACGCCGCTGTCGGCACGCATACCGGCTGCGAGGAACGGCACCATCAGGCGCATGACCTGCTCGATCGAGGTGTTGATACCAAAGTCGGTTTCGGCGATAGCGCGCAAGGCCTTGATCCCGGACATGCTGAACGCCGCCGCGCCGAGCATGAAGTGCACCCGCCAGAACAACTCGATCGGCGGGATACGCGGCGCGGCATCATTGACCAGCAGCATGTAGCGGCGGAACACCTTGCCGTACATGTCTTCAAGGTAGCGGCGCAGGTGGCCCTGGCTCTGGCTGAACGCCAGGCCGAGCAGGCGCATGAAGATCGACAGGTCATTATTGCTGCGCGGCTGCACCACCAGCGCTTGCTCAACCAGCATCTCCAGCAGCTCTTCAAGGCTCGGCTTGAGTTCCGGGCGGCCCTGGCGGCGCTCGAGTTCACGCTCAAGGCTTGCGCAGAACGGCCCGAGGAAGCGCGAGAAGACCGCCTGGATCAGCGCCTTTTTCGAGCCGAAGTGGTAGTTCACCGCTGCGAGGTTGACGCCAGCCTTGCTGGTGATCAGGCGCAACGAGGTTTCCGCGAACCCCCTTTCCGCGAATAGCTGCTCGGCAGCATCGAGAATGCGTTCAACGGTTTCCGATTGGGCCATGACTACTCGCTACTCCGGGGTGGGGGCCTGACAAACAGTTGTTTGAAACATACGTTTCAGGCTTCTATCTGTCAAGGTTGGCTGACTCACCGGTCGCCATTAAAACACAGCCTCGCGTACAGAGCTGCAGGCCACGCCGTGCGTCAGCCCGAGCATCTTCTGCGGCAAGATGCTTGCAGCCAGCCTTCTACTGTATATAATCCCAGTCACTGTATAAAAAGACAGAGCGATCGCCATGTTGAAACTGACGCCACGCCAAGCCGAAATCCTGGCTTTCATCAAACGCTGCCTTGACGACAACGGCTATCCGCCGACCCGCGCGGAGATCGCCCAAGAGCTGGGCTTCAAGTCGCCCAACGCCGCTGAAGAACACCTCAAGGCCCTGGCGCGCAAAGGCGCCATCGAGATGACTCCGGGCGCGTCCCGCGGCATCCGCATCCCTGGCCACGAAGCCAAGGCCGAAGAGAGCGGCTTGCCGATCATTGGCCGCGTCGCTGCCGGTGCGCCGATCCTGGCTGAACAGCATATCGAGCAGTCGTGCAACATCAACCCGACCTTCTTTCACCCGCCCGCTGACTACTTGCTGCGCGTACACGGCATGAGCATGAAGGACGTCGGTATCTTCGACGGCGACCTGCTGGCCGTGCATACCTGCCGCGAAGCACGCAATGGCCAGATCGTGGTCGCACGCATTGGCGACGAAGTCACCGTCAAGCGCTTCAAGCGTGAAGGCAACAAGGTCTGGTTGATGGCCGAGAACCCCGAATTTGCCCCGATCGAAGTCGACCTCAAGCAACAGGACTTGGTGATCGAGGGCTTGAGCGTCGGCGTCATTCGTCGCTGATCCAGGAGGCGTCATGCAGCAAGCAATCCACGTACCGCAGTCAATTCAGTTGCCATTATTCGAAGCGTTTCTGGCCGAACCGGTGCTGCCTGGCCTCAAGGCCAGCGCCCAGGCACGGCAAAAAAACAGCGACCCCGAGCGGTTCAGCGAACTGGCCCTGCGCGGTGCGCCGGGACATTGCCAAAGCCTGCTGGCGCCGGTACTGCGCGACCTGAGCGAAGAAGTGGATGCGCGCTGGCTGACGCTGATCGCCCCGCCGACCAGCCTGACCCAGGCCTGGCTGCGCGATGCCGGGCTCAACCGCGAGCGCATTCTGCTGCTGCACCCCAGCAGCAATAAAAGCGCCTTGCAGCTCACTTGCGAAGCCCTGCGCATGGGCCACAGCCATACCGTAGTCAGCTGGCTGGGTAGCCTCAATGTCACCCTGCGTCAGCAGCTGATCCGCGCCGCCACGGTCGGAAACGCACAAAGCCTGAACATCCGCCTCGGCTGATGTTCAGGCTTCGCCTGTTCTCATCGTGATCGTGTAGGGGTCTGGCACTACTCAGTGCAGAACGCGCGGCCCTTCGTCACGCTCCAACTCGCCTTCCACCAGCTTGCCAGCCATTTGCACGCCGACGCTGAGCATGGCCTTGGCCACTTCGACGTGTTGACCCTGCAAAAACACCTTGGCGTCCTCGGAGAAATCCAGGGTTACCAATGAGCCTTCATCTTCGGCGCGACGCAGCTCGATCCGGCCATCAGGCAACTCTACAATTTCAAGAAAGGACGTCGACATAAAAGGCTGTTCTCCACGAAAGGCGAGCATTGTACCAGCCAAGTGCCTGCTCAGCACTCACTCAACGCATCACGAAAGCGCCTGGCCAGGTCTTTCAAATTGCTCCGCCACTGCTCGAGCTCTGCCCGCGAAAGCGCAGGCTGCTCGGGCTCGTCGAGGTTGATGGCCTGAATCAACGGCTGGGTGACGTCAGTTTTAGCGGTTTTTTTCGCGACAGGTGGTCGGAACAAATCTGCATAAGCGGTCAACATCTGCGCCAGCCAGGTTTGCCGATTGTCTGCCAGTTCGATCAGCTCGGCCAACTCCGGGATGGCCATGCCGGCCAGCACTTCGGCGTCCAGTAGCTGTTCAGCGCGAGCAGCGCCCGCTTGCGGCAGGCGGTAGAAGCCGGCGATTTCGTGACATAACCCGAGCAGCGCACCGTACAGATGAAACTGCGCCGCTTCGCGCTCAGCCTGCACCAGCCCCTGGGCGTTCATGGCCTGGCTTTGCTCAGCCTTGGCCATGGACTCCAGCGCGAGGCCGGCGAAGAACAGTTTCTGGTTGGTGCGGGTATAGAGTTCCTGGGCCATGGCGGTTGGCCTCCTGAGGGCAGCGTGGCGATCAGCAAGTTTCAGCTATCGCCGGGCACTCTCGCAAGCACAAAAGCCGCAAGCGCAAAAGCAGCGCGGGGCAAGCCTGCTGCTGCGCCTCACCCTGAGGACACAACAGCGGGCTTGCCCCGCGCAGGTGCTGCGGCGCCGGATCAGCGCTTGTCTTCGACCTTCCAGGCCTTGCCGTCGTAGAACGCCTTCCAACCGGTCGGCTTGCCGTCAACTTCGGACTGGACGTACTGCTCCTTGGTCTTGCGGCTGTAGCGGATCACGGTCGGGCGACCGTCTGGATCCTTGGCAGGCGCTTCACAGAGGAAGTGGTACTTGGGATCGATCTCATCCTTGTGCGGGATGATTTCTTTCACCAATGGCGCGCGAGTTTCGCGGTTTTTCGGGAACTGGCTGGCCGCCAGGAACAAGCCCGAGGCACCGTCACGCAGCACGTAGGTGTCATCGACCTTCTCGCACTTGAGCTCAGGCATTTCCACCTTGTCCATCTTCGGTGGCGCTGCTTCGCCGTTCTTGAGCAGCTTGCGAGTGTTTTTGCAGGCCGGGTTGGTGCAACCGAAGAACTTTCCGAAACGGCCGGTCTTGAGCTGCATTTCGCTGCCGCACTTGTCGCACTCAAGGCTCGGACCTTCGTAGCCCTTGATCCGGTAGCTGCCCTGCTCGATTTCGTAGCCAACGCAATCCGGGTTGTTACCGCAGATGTGCAGCTTGTGCTTCTCGTCCAGCAGGTAGGCATCCATCGCCGTGGCGCAGATCGGGCAACGGTGCTTGCCGAGCAGCACACGCGATTCGGACTCACCCTCGTCGTCCGCGGCGATTTCGTCGCCGGGGACGAGGTTGACGGTCGCCTTGCAGCGCTCTTTCGGCGGCAGGGTGTAACCCGAGCAACCGAGGAACACGCCGGTAGAGGCGGTACGAATCATCATCGGCCGGCCACATTCCTTACAGGCGATGTTGGTCATGGTCGGCTGGTTGGCGCGCATGCCGTTCTCGGGAGACTCAGCGGTTTGCAGCTTTTTGCTGAAATCGCCGTAGAACTCGTCGAGTACGTTTTTCCAGTCACGTTCGCCCTGGGCGACGTCGTCGAGGTTCTCTTCCATGCCGGCGGTGAAGCCGTAGTCCATCAGGTCGGAGAAGCTCTCGGACAACCGCTCGGTAACGATGTCGCCCATCTTCTCGGAGTAGAAGCGGCGGTTGTGCAGGGTGACGTAGCCGCGGTCCTGGATGGTGGAAATGATCGCTGCATAGGTCGACGGGCGACCGATACCGCGTTTTTCCATTTCCTTGACCAGGCTGGCCTCGGTGAAGCGCGCCGGCGGCTTGGTGAAGTGCTGGCTTGGATCAAGTTTGATCAACTTGAGCACTTCGCCCTGGCCCATGTCAGGCAGCACGTCATCTTCGCCTGGCTTGCTCTGCTGCGGCAGGACGCGGGTGTAACCGTCGAACTTGAGGATGCGGCCCTTGGCGCGCAGCTCGAAGTCACCGGCCTTGACCGTGACGCTGGTCGACAGGTACTGCGCGGGTGGCATCTGGCAGGCCAGGAACTGGCGCCAGATCAGCTCGTACAGGCGCTCGGCATCGCGTTCCATGCCAGTCAGCTTGCTTGGATGGGTCGCCACATCGGACGGACGAATCGCTTCGTGCGCCTCCTGTGCGCCGGCCTTGCTGCCGTAGACGATCGGCGCTTCCGGCAGGTACTGCTTGCCGAACTCGCGCTCGATGTAGCTGCGGGCCATTTCCACGGCATCGGCCGAGAGGTTGGTCGAGTCGGTACGCATGTAGGTGATGTAGCCGGCTTCGTACAGACGCTGGGCCATCATCATGGTCTTCTTCACGCCGTAGCCGAGGCGATTGCTCGCCGCTTGCTGCAGGGTCGAAGTGATGAACGGCGCCGACGGCTTGCTGCTGGTCGGCCGGTCTTCACGCTTGGCGACGGTGTAGCTCGACGACTTGAGCTGATCCAGGGCAGCCATGGCCTGGGCTTCGTTGAGCGGCTTGAAGGCTTCACCCTTCTCGCGCGCTACTTCAAAGCGGACCTTGGCGTCCTTGGCGGTGCCGAGGTCGGCGTGTACTTCCCAGTACTCTTCCGGGTTGAACGCACGAATCTCGCGCTCACGCTCGACCACCAGCTTGACCGCTACCGACTGCACACGGCCGGCAGACAGGCCACGGGCAATCTTCGACCACAGCAGTGGCGAGACCATATAGCCCACCACACGGTCGAGGAAGCGCCGCGCCTGCTGGGCGTTGACCCGGTTGATGTCCAGCTCACCTGGCTGCGAGAACGCCTCCTGGATGGCCTTTTTGGTGATCTCGTTGAACACCACGCGCTTGTAGCGGGTGTCATCACCACCGATGGCTTCACGCAGGTGCCAGGCGATTGCCTCCCCTTCGCGGTCCAAGTCGGTCGCGAGATAGATGGTGTCGGCATCTTTGGCCAGGCGACGCAGCTCTTCGATGACCTTTTCCTTGCCGGGCAAGATCTCGTACTTGGCTTTCCAGCCAGCGTCCGGATCGACACCCATGCGCGAGACCAACTGGCGGCGAGCCTTTTCTTTCGGCGTCAGTACCGGTGCCTCAGCCGCAGCTGCCTTGCCACGTTTGGCCGCCGGCTCCTTACTGGCGCTGGCCGAACCGCTGGTGGGAAGGTCACGGATGTGGCCGATACTCGACTTCACCACGTACTGGTTGCCCAGGTACTTGTTGATGGTCTTGGCCTTGGCCGGGGATTCCACAATGACCAGCGATTTGCCCATGGATCGGTGTATTCCTGAATCTGAAAATTAAAAATCGCGTCAGGTGCCGCACGCGGCACCGCTATATATAGTGGCTACAGGGTCAGGTCAAGCGCGCTCGACTAACCGCTGGCCTGTTCGGACGGGCCAAAACGCCCCTCCTCGGCCGTGACCAGAGCAAAGCGCGGGACCTGATCGCCGTCAACTTCGACCGATTCGACAAACATTGCCAAGGGTCGCACCCACAGCCCGTAATCACCATACAGGCATTGGTAGAACACCATCCACTCTTCGCTTTCAGAATGGCGGGCTGCGCCGAACACACGATACTCAGGCCCTTTGTAATGCCGGTACACGCCTGGCTGTATGTGCATGTTGCTGACCCTCGTGATAAATCCTGTAAAAAACAAAAACCGGGGCACATGGCCCCGGCTGCTGTCTTGCGCCGCGATCAGACGCGTTCGAAGACAGTGGTGATGCCTTGGCCCAGGCCGACACACATGGTGGCGACGCCGAGGGTACCGCCATTCTGCTTCATGACGTTGAGCAAGGTGCCGGAAATTCGCGCACCGGAGCAACCAAACGGATGACCCAGGGCAATGGCGCCGCCGTGCAGGTTAACCTTCTCATTCATCTTGTCGAGCACTTTCAAATCTTTCAGCACCGGCAGGGCCTGTGCAGCGAAGGCTTCGTTGAGCTCGATGAAGTCGATATCGGCCATGCTCAAGCCGGCACGCTTGAGCGCTTTCTGCGTCGAAGGCACCGGGCCGTAACCCATGATAGCCGGGTCGACACCGGCCACCGCCATCGAGCGAAGCACCGCCAGCGGCTGGATGCCCAGGTCCATGGCGCGCTGACCGGACATGACGATCATGCACGAAGCGCCATCGGTAATCTGTGACGAGGTACCGGCAGTGACGGTACCACCTTTGGGGTTGAACGCAGGCTTGAGCGAGGCCAGGCCTTCGAGGGTGGTTTCCGGACGAATGGTTTCATCGAAGTCAAAGACCTTGAGGAAGCCATTCTCGTCATAGCCCTGCATCGGGATGATCTCGTCCTTGAACTTGCCCTCGACCGTGGCCTTGTGCGCCAACTGATGCGAACGCACGGCGAAAGCATCCTGTTGTTCGCGGCTGATGCCGTGCATCTTGCCGAGCATCTCTGCAGTCAGACCCATCATCCCGGAGGCCTTGGCAGCGTGCAAGGACATGTGCGGGTTGGGATCGACACCGTGCATCATGCTGACGTGCCCCATGTGTTCGACACCGCCGATGACGAATACGTCACCGTTGCCGGTCATGATCGCCTGGGCAGCTGTGTGCAGTGCGCTCATCGACGAGCCGCACAGGCGGCTGACGGTCTGCGCCGCCGAGGTGTGCGGAATCTGGGTCATCAGCGAGGCCATGCGGGCGATGTTCCAGCCCTGCTCAAGGGTCTGGTTGACGCAGCCCCAGATCACGTCCTCGACTTCTTTCGGGTCGACCTTGTCGTTGCGCTCGAGCAACTTGCTGATCAGGTGCGCCGACATGTCTTCGGCGCGGGTGTTGCGGTGCATGCCACCCTTGGAACGACCCATCGGGGTCCGACCGAAGTCGACAATCACCACGTCTCTTGGATTCAGGCTCATATCAATACTCTCGCTCTAACTCGTTGGGCGCTCAGTTGAAGAAACGCTGGCCGGTCTTGGCCATTTCGCGCAGCTTCGCGGTGGGGTGGTACAGCGGCCCCAGGTCGGCGTACTGGTCAGCCAGGGCGACGAACTCGGCAACCCCGATCGAGTCGATGTAGCGCAATGCACCACCGCGGAAGGGAGGGAAGCCGATGCCGTAGACCAGGCCCATGTCGGCCTCGGCTGCGGTTTCGACAATGCCGTCTTCCAGGCAGCGGACGGTTTCCAGGCACAGCGGGATCATCATCCAGTTGATGATGTCCTCGTCGCTGACTTCACGCTGCTCGAAGACAATCGGCTTGAGCACTTCGAGCACGCTCTCGTCGGCAACCTTTTTCGGCTTGCCGCGCTTGTCGGTCTCGTAGGCATAGAAGCCCTTGCCGTTCTTCTGGCCCAGGCGTTTGGCTTCGTACAAGGCATCGATGGCGGTGCGGCGATCGTCCTTCATGCGGTCCGGGAAGCCTTCAGCCATGACGTCGCGACCGTGATGGCCGGTGTCGATGCCGACCACGTCCATCAGGTACGCAGGACCCATCGGCCAGCCGAATTTCTCCATGACCTTGTCGATGCGCACGAAGTCGACACCGGCGCTGACCAGGCGAGCAAAGCCGCCGAAATACGGGAACAGTACGCGGTTGACCAAGAAGCCTGGGCAGTCATTGACCACGATCGGGTTCTTGCCCATTTTCTTGGCATAGGCAACAGTGGTGGCCACGGCTACTTCGCTGGACTTCTCGCCACGGATCACTTCCACCAGCGGCATCATGTGCACTGGGTTGAAGAAGTGCATGCCGACGAAGTTCTCCGGACGCTTGAGGGCCTTGGCCAACAAGTTGATGGAGATGGTCGAAGTGTTGGAGGCGAGAATCGCGTCCTCTTTGACCTGACCTTCGACTTCGGCCAGAACGGCTTGCTTGACCTTGGGGTTCTCGACTACAGCTTCGACCACGATGTCGACATTGGCGAAGTCGCCGTAGGACAAGGTCGGGCGAATCGCATTGAGCGCCTCGGCCATTTTCGCCGGGGTCAGGCGGCCCTTCTCGACACGATTGCCGAGCAGCTTGGAGGCTTCGTTCAGGCCCAGCTGGATGGCATCCTCGCGGATATCCTTCATCAGGATCGGGGTGCCTTTGACCGCCGACTGATAGGCGATACCACCGCCCATGATGCCAGCGCCGAGTACGGCAGCCTGCTTCACGTCATTGGCGATCTGGTCGTGCGCCTTGGCCTTGCGCTTGAGCTCCTGGTCATTCAGGAACAAGCCGATCAGGCTGGCAGCGACGGGCGTCTTGGCCAGTTTGGCAAAGCCTGCAGCTTCCACTTCCAGCGCTTTGTCACGACTGAAGTTGGCGGCTTTCTGGATGGTCTTGATCGCTTCGACCGGCGCCGGGTAGTTCGGCCCGGCCTGGCCGGCAACAAAACCTTTGGCGGTTTCGAAGGCCATCATCTGCTCGATGGCGTTGAGCTTGAGTTTTTCCAGCTTGGGCTGGCGCTTGGCCTTGTAGTCCAGTTCACCGCTGATGGCGCGCTTGATCAGGTCCAGCGCTGCAGCCTGCAGCAGCTCTGGGGTGACCACGGCATCAACGACGCCAACCTTGAGGGCGTCTTCGGCGCGGTTTTCCTTGCCCGAGGCAATCCACTCGATGGCATTGTCCGAGCCGATCAGGCGCGGCAGGCGCACGGTACCGCCAAAGCCTGGGTAGATGCCCAGTTTGACCTCCGGCAGGCCGATCTTGGCGGTGCTGGACATCACCCGGTAATCAGCTGCCAGGCACATTTCCAGGCCGCCACCCAGTGCGATGCCGTTGATCGCAGCAACAGTAGGTACGCCGAGGTCTTCGAAATCATTGAAGATGCGGTTGGCTTCCAGGTTGCCAGCGACCAGCTCGGCCTCGGGTAGCTTGAAGTTGTCGACAAACTCGGTGATGTCGGCGCCGACGATGAACACATCCTTGCCACTGCTGACGATGACGCCCTTGACCGAGGCGTCGCTCTTGATGGCGGCCACGGCCTGACGCAGATCGTCCAGGGTCAGGCGGTTGAACTTGTTGACGGACTCACCCTTGAGGTCGAACTTCAGTTCGACGATGCCGCTTTCAAGAGCCTTAACCGTGATGGCTTTACCTTCGTAAATCATCAACTGATCTCCACGATATGGAAGCTAAACTGTACACGCCGGACGCTGGCTAAACCCTGTCACAACAGCGGCTTGGTCAGGCACACCCGTCAGCGCGATAGTCGGGATTGGCATGAACGGCGCAACATACAAACGCTCAATTCATACGCCCGTTTGATTTGGGTACGCACACATTCTCCGAAAAGGTCGGCGTTGTCAAATCCTCCCTGAGGAGGTGAAAACGCGACTTTCCGGTCATTTTGTAGCGACTAGGTATCAACCTTGATGACAGTGATCGCCAGCCATTCATGCCAGCGATAAGCCCTTGGCGGGCAGCAGAAGCTGCGCCAGGCACCCGGCAAAAACTGCGCAGCAGGCTGCGGCAGGCTATAGTCACTCTCGCAAGCAAAGTATCCCGGCCTGCCTGGCCTTTCTGCGGCAGCAGAACGCATCGCGGGGCACCCCTGCCGATCCGCCACCTGAGCATGGGTGGCGGATCGGCAGGGGTGCCCCGCGATGTCGTTACGAAGGGTTAAGCGAGGTCTTCGAGGGTTTGCGCAATGTTCTGCAACACAGATTCATCACCGCGCTCGCCCCAGTACAGGGCAACCATTTGCGTGGTGGCCTCAATCATGTAGACATTGCTCGGCAACACCGCCAAGGCCTTGGCCAGGCGCGGATCTTCGCAAGGCTCACGCCACTTGTTCCACCACACCCCAGGGCTGACCTGCCAATACGCCCAGCAGTCATCCCGGCCCTTGCGCCGCGGCCGATGGTACTGCGGGCACGGGCTCGGCGGCTGCTGTTCGAGCCAGTGCGGCCACTGCTGCGGCGCCAACTGCATGGCCAGGCCAATGCGCCTGCCGGCCAGGCGCAGGCTCATCTGTTCGCTTTGTTTGCGTGATGGACGCAGCCAGGCAAGTGGGCTGAGAATCAGCGCAAGGATTGACACCACCAGCCATACCGTCATATCTGTAGATCCCATAAAGCGTTGCAAATGAGCTGGTTAGCCAGGTTTCACGGTAAACCGCCACAAAGCGACCATACTTCTACTATCGCGATTGTCAGGAGCACCTCCAATGTCCTACGAACATCTTCTGGTCGCTGTCGACCTCACCGAAGAATGCGATCCGGTGATCAAGCGCGCCAAGGCAATCGCTTCGGCGAGCGGCGCCAAGGTATCGCTGGTGCATATCGTCGAACCGATGGCCATGGCCTTTGGCGGCGACGTACCGATGGACCTGTCGCAGCTGCAGCAACAGCAGTTCGACCAGGCCAAGGAACGCATGGATCGCCTGTTCAACAAGTACCCGGATATCAACCGGGGTGACTCGCACCTGGTCTACGGCCAGCCGCGCCAGGAAATCCACCAGTTGGCCAAGGATCAGAAGTGCGACCTGATCGTGGTCGGCAGCCACGGTCGCCACGGCCTGGCACTGCTGCTAGGCTCCACCGCCAACGATGTGCTGCACGGCGCGCCGTGTGATGTGCTGGCAGTACGCCTGCTGAAGAAAGACTGAAAAATGCACTGACGCCATCGCGGGCAACCCCGCGATGGCTGATGGCCGCTTAGCCTTCCAGCTCTGCCCAGCGCTCGACCAGAACATCCAGCTCGCCCTGTAGCTTCTCGAGCTTGGCCAGCACCTCGGACGTCTCGCCGATCGGGCGCTGGTAGAAGTTCGCCGAAGCCACTTCTTCCTGAAGCTTGGCCATGGCTTTCTCGATCACGTCGATCTGCCCTGGCAACGCCTCCAGCTCACGCTGCAGCTTGTAGCTGAGCTTCTTCTTGCTCGCCTCTACCGGTGCAGCAGCAACTGGCGCGGCCACATCGGCAGCCTTTTCGACCACGGCGCTGTTGAGCTCGGACTTGCCACCCTTGCTTTCGGTGACGCCCAGCAGCTTCGGCGAGCCGCCCTGACGGATCCAGTCTTCGTAGCCGCCGACGTATTCCTGAACCTTGCCGCCGCCTTCGAACACCAGGGTGCTGGTCACCACGTTGTCGAGGAAGGCCCGGTCGTGGCTGACCATCAGCACGGTGCCCTTGTAGTTGCACAGGACTTCTTCGAGCAGCTCGAGGGTTTCCACATCGAGGTCGTTGGTCGGTTCGTCCAACACCAGCAGGTTGGCTGGCTTGCTGAACAGCTTGGCCAGCAGCAGACGCGCACGCTCACCTCCGGACAAGGCTTTGACCGGCGTCCGGGCACGCTGCGGGCTGAACAGGAAGTCGCCCAGGTAGCTCAGCACGTGACGGTTCTGGCCGTCGATTTCGATGAAGTCGCGCCCCTCGGCGAGGTTCTCGATGACAGTCTTTTCCAGGTCGAGCTGGTGGCGCATCTGGTCAAAATAGGCCACTTCCAGCTTGGTGCCGCTCTCGACCTTGCCCGACGTCGGCTGCAAGTCACCCAGCATCAGTTTGAGCAGGGTGGTCTTGCCGGTACCGTTGGCGCCGAGCAGGCCAATCCGATCCTGACGCTGCAGGACCATGGAGAAGTCCTTGACCAGCATCGGCCCGTTCGGGTGCGAGAAGCTGACGTTCTCCAGCAGCATCACTTGCTTGCCGGATTTTTCCGCGGTGTCGATCTGGATGTTGGCCTTGCCCTGACGCTCACGGCGCTCACCACGCTCGACGCGCAGCTCCTTGAGCGCACGCACGCGGCCTTCGTTACGGGTGCGGCGGGCCTTGATGCCTTGGCGAATCCACACTTCTTCCTGGGCCAGGCGCTTGTCGAACAGCGCGTTGGCGGTCTCTTCGGCCGCCAGCGCGGCTTCCTTGTGCACCAGGAAGCTGGCGTAGTCGCCGTTCCAGTCGATCAGCCCACCGCGGTCCAGTTCAAGGATGCGGTTGGCCAGGTTTTGCAGGAAGGAACGGTCGTGGGTGATGAACAGCACCGCGCCGCCAAAGCCGCTCAAGGCTTCTTCCAGCCAGGCAATCGCACCGATGTCCAGGTGGTTGGTTGGCTCATCGAGCAGCAGCAGGTCAGGTTCGGAAACCAGCGCCTGGGCCAACAGCACACGGCGACGCCAGCCACCGGAGAGCTCGGCCAGGGTCTTGTCGGCAGGTAGCTGCAAGCGGCTCAGGGTGCTGTCGACCACTTGCTGCAAACGCCAGCCATCGCGCGCTTCGAGCTCGTGCTGGACGTGCATGAGCTTGTCCAGATCTTCGTCGTTATGGATGTTCTGGCTAAGGTGGTGATACTGCGCGAGCAGCTCGCCTACGCCGTCCAGGCCAGCCGCGACCACGTCGAACACGGTCCGCTCGTCGGCCACCGGCAGTTCCTGCGGCAGCTCGCCGATTTTCAGCGCAGGTGCGCGCCAGACCGAGCCGTCATCAGGCTTTTGCTCGCCCTTGATCAGGCGCAGCATGCTCGACTTGCCGGTACCGTTGCGGCCGATGATGCACACCCGCTCACCTCGGGCGATCTGCCAGGAAACCTTGTCCAGCAGCGGCATCGCGCCGAATGCAAGGGACACATCGCTTAATTTGAGCAGGGTCATGATCATCTCCAAAAACTGGGCGCGTATTCTACCTGACTTGACCCTCGCCAGCACTAAGTCAGCGTGTGTATCAAGGCTTTGCGATATCCGGTCGCCGATAACACCCCGATACAACCGCAGTGCTTTCGCCGGTAGCCGGCAACCGGCTAAGCTAACGCCATACAACAGTGCTGGCACCGCCGTCACTTTCCCATGGTTCAACTGCCCGGACGTATCATGCGCAGCCGCCTGTTACAGATTGCTTCATGCCTGCTGCTGACTGCCGCCACCGCGAGTGCGGCACAGGCCATCGACCTTAGCCAGCAGCGTCAGTACTACGACGAAGCCAAACGCGCCCTGGCCAAGGGCGACAAAGGTCCCTACCTGCGCTACTCGCAGGCCCTCAGTGACTATCCGCTGACCCCGTATCTGGCGTACGACGAACTCACTGCTCGCCTGAAGAGCGCCAGCAACGAAGAGATCGAGGGTTTTCTGGCCCAGCACGGCGACCTGCCACAAGCCAACTGGATGAAACTGCGCTGGTTGCGCTGGTTGTCCGAGCGCGGCGAGTGGGCCACCTTCGCCAAGTACTACGATCCCAAGCTCAACTTCACCGAGCTGGACTGCATCAACGGCCAGTACCAGCTCAGCACCGGCAAACGCGCCGAAGGCTTTGCCAGCGCTGCCAAGCTGTGGAACGTGGGCAAGTCGCAACCTGCTGCGTGTGACACGCTGTTTGCGATGTGGGCGGCCGAAGGTCAGCTCACCGAAGCCAGACGCTGGGAGCGAGCCAAACTGGCCGCACAGGCGCGCAACTACCCATTGGCGAACAATCTGGTCAAGACCCTGACCACCCTCGCCCCCCAGGGCCAATTGCTGATCGATGTGGCGCAGAAGCCCGAGCTGCTCAATCAGCCGTCGCGTTTCACCCCGGTCAACGAGGCAATGTCCGACGTGGTCAGCCTAGGCCTGCGCCGGCTGGCACGCCAGGACCCCGAGCGGGCCATGGCGCTGCTCGATGACTATGCCCAGCGCATGCATTTCTCGCGCGACGAAAAGGTTGCCATCGCCCGCGAGATCGGCCTGACCCTGGCTCGCCGCTACGACCCGCGCGCGCTCGACCTGATGACCCGTTACGATCCGGAGCTGCGGGACAACACCGTCAGCGAATGGCGCCTGCGCCTGCTGCTGCGCCTGGGCCGCTGGGAAGATGCCTACGAGCTGACCAAGCGCCTGCCGCAGGAGTTGGCCGCCAGCAGCCGCTGGCGCTATTGGCAGGCGCGCAGCCTGGAACTGGCACAGCCGAACAACGCGCAGATCCCGTTGCTGTACAAAGCGGTCGCGCGTGAGCGTGACTTCTATGGCTTCCTGGCCGCAGATCGGGTGCAGACGCCCTACCAGCTGAACAACAAACCGCTGGTGCTCAGCCCGCAGCTGGTCAACAAGGTGCGCAACACCCCGGGCGTGCGCCGCGCACTGGAATTCCATGCCCGCGGCCAGATCGTCGAGGGCCGCCGCGAGTGGTACCACGTCAGCCGCCACTTCAACCGCGACGAAATGGTCGCCCAGGCCCGCCTGGCCTACGACCTGCGCTGGTACTTCCCGGCGATTCGCACCATCAGCCAGGCGCAGTACTGGGACGACCTGGATATTCGCTTCCCGATGGCGCACCGCGACACCTTGGTGCGCGAAGCCAAGGTCCGCGGCCTCCACTCGAGCTGGGTGTTTGCCATCACCCGCCAGGAAAGCGCCTTCATGGAAGACGCTCGCTCGCCGGTGGGCGCCAGTGGCCTGATGCAACTGATGCCAGCCACCGCCAAGGAGACTGCACGCAAGTTCAGCATCCCGTTGGCGTCACCGGCTCAGGTACTCAACCCGGACAAGAACATCCAGCTCGGCGCCGCCTATCTGAGCCAGGTACATGGTCAATTCAACGGCAATCGGGTGCTGGCATCGGCCGCCTACAATGCCGGGCCAGGGCGCGTGAGGCAGTGGCTCAAAGGCGCCAAGCACTTGAGCTTCGATGTCTGGGTCGAGTCGATCCCGTTCGATGAAACCCGCCAGTATGTGCAGAACGTGCTGTCGTACTCGGTGATCTACGGGCAAAAGCTCAATTCACCGCAGCCGCTGGTGGACTGGCACGAGCGTTACTTCGACGACATGTAATCGAGCCACCCTAAGCTCAAGCCCGCCGCCATCGGCTGCAGCGGGCTTGAGCTGGCGGCTTACTCCAGCACCTCTACCGGCATGCCCACGGCAATCTCACCCGGCCCATCCACCGCCAGGTTCTGCCCGAACAGCACATCGCCATCACGCTCACGAAATGTCTTCAGGGTGGCCAGCGGTTCGCGGTCAGCACTGCGCTCGCCCGTGTGCGGGTCAAGGGTAGTGAATATGCAACGAACGCTCGGTTTGAGGATGCGATAAGTCAGCGCACCGATGCGGATCCGCTTCCAGCCGTCTTCGGCAAACGCTGCGCTGCCCTGCACCACCAGATTGGGCCTGAAACGCAGCATCTCCATCGCCCGGCCAACCCGCCGGCTCAGCTCATCCAGTGAACCCTGGCCGATCAGCAGCAACGGAAAGCCATCCGGAAACGCCGCACGGTCGCTGTTCAAGCCATAGCCGCTGGGCAGGTAACGCGCGCGCGGCTCGGGGCAATACACCAGCCGCACCGGCTTGCCGAGCAGTTGGCTCAACCACAGCGCAGCAGCGTCGCCTGCGTCTGGCACGCGCAAGGTGTCGCGCCAGATGGTCACACCGCGCAAGTCTTCGTCGTCCGCCGGCACGGCGACCAGCAGCGGTGCCTGCCCTGGCGTCTCCAGCAGCAGATCACCACTGGCAGCGACCGTGGCACTGAGCTGACTCAGCAGTGGCCAGGCGCGCTGGGTCAGGAAGCGTCCGTTGCCCTCCTCTACCACCAGCCAGCGGCGGTCGCCTTCCAGGCCGAGCAGACCTACCGGCGAGGCCTGCAGGCTTTGCGCCCGACACGACTTCACCGGATACCGATACAACTCACTCACAAACATCCCTGCCCGCCTCATACCAGTGCAAAAACGCCTAGCTTATACCCAGCAGGACGCGCGCAGATATCAGGCCGGTGCGTGATCAAGCATCAGGCGCTGCCGCACCACCTCTACCAGACGGTCTGGCTGGAATTTGGACAGGAAGTTGTCACAGCCGACTTTTTTCACCATCGACTCGTTGAAGCTACCCGACAACGAGGTATGCAGCACTACGTACAGGCCACGCAGACGCGGATCGCTACGGATCTCGGTGGTCAGGCGGTAGCCGTCCATTTCCGGCATTTCGGCGTCAGTGAAAATCATCAGCAGTTTTTCACACAGGTCTTCACCGGCATCTGCCCAGGCCTTGAGCATGCGCAAGGCCTTCAGGCCATCGCTGGCCACATGCAGTTTTACGCCCAGTTGCGACAAGGTATCGCGCAACTGCGCCAAGGCCACGGT
Source organism: Pseudomonas sp. EZ-C24 (assembly GCF_014525325.1). Taxonomy (NCBI): domain Bacteria; kingdom Pseudomonadati; phylum Pseudomonadota; class Gammaproteobacteria; order Pseudomonadales; family Pseudomonadaceae; genus Pseudomonas; species Pseudomonas sp. EZ-C24. The sequence continues at coordinate 128,054 of NZ_JACDIU010000015.1, forward strand.
GGAATCGTCGACCAGCAATATCTCGCGGCCGCGCGCCTTGGCCAGTACCGGATCGGCAAGCTTGTCGCCGGACACCTTGGCGTTGTACGGCACGATCTCGGCCAGCACCTTCTCGACGTCGATGATCTCGACCAACTGTTCTTCGACCTTGGTGATCGCCGTCAAATAATGCTGGCGACCGGCACTGGTCGGCGGCGGCATGATGGCTTCCCAGTTCATGTTGACGATGCGATCGACACCGCCGACCAGAAACGCCTGCACCGAGCGGTTGTATTCGGTGACGATGATGGTGCTGTCCGGGCCTGGTTGCAGCGGGCGCATGCCAATCGCCTGGGACAGGTCAATCACCGGCAAGGTCTGCCCGCGCAGGTTGACCACCCCACACACATAAGCATGACGCTGCGGCATCAAGGTCAACTTGGGCAGCTGCAGCACTTCCTGCACCTTGAACACGTTGATGGCGAACAACTGACGGCCCGCCAGACGGAACATCAGGATTTCCAGGCGGTTCTCACCTACCAGTTGCGTACGTTGGTCTACAGTGTCGAGAATGCCAGCCATTGGAAGCCCCCAGGCGCGTATCGGGAAAATGTAATCATCTGCTCTGTATCGGCGGGTAAACCGGCAGCTTGACCCTCGTCAGCAAATCCAGACCAGGCGATTGATATCATTTTACCATCATGCTTTACTGCTTCGACACTTTCAGCAACACCTGTTACGGCGGCGTAACCAGCAACGCCCCTCAGGGTTTCCCCTATGCCGCGATCAGGCCTAACCTGATGTTCGCGATATCCATTAGCCATTAATGTGACGCCATTCTCATTGCATGAATGGAGTCAGGCTTTTGCTAGCAATCGTTTCGGTGTTGCCCAGCCCGCTCCAGCCCACCGTGCTGGAGGCTCAGGATGGATAGCCGCGTGCCGCCCGGCGCCGAGCTGCCGGAATTCCTGCGGGATGCACAGCGCTTGTTGAGCCAGGCGCAGGAGTGCCTGCTACACCTGCAGCTGATCGACAATGATCCAGATGCCTGCCGGTGCCTCAACGACACCCTCACCAAGCTGGCCAAGCGCGCCGAGCAACTGGGCCTTGACGAGGTCGCCCACTATAGCTCCGCCCTGCACCATCTGCTCGCACCTGCCTGCGGCCAGCGACACCTGCATAGCACAGCACTGCCGGCAGTCGAAGCCTGCCTGAACCTGCTGGACTGGCAACTGGAGCTGGTCGATGCCCAAACCGGACAGCTGAACCTGGACCGCAGCGAGCAGGCAGTGCTTCTGGATGATCTGGCCAGCGCCCTGCAAGGGTCAGCCAGGTCGCCATCGGAATCACCGCCAAACGTACAGTAAGTTCGGCATTCGTCTGCAACTAAGTCAATCAAGCTGTATTTATCAGCCAGACACTTGGCAAGTTCCGACTGGCCGCTTGAGTAATAGTCGTTAGTTGCAGTGCTCGATTATGCACGCACTCGCCAATGCTGGCTTTTTGATAGTTATGCCAGACCCGGCCAGATCGTTTTGAGCCCGTGAATACGGCGGTTTGAGACCCCTGAGCAAGGCGACCAAACACAACTTAAGTGATACCATGCGCGCCAATGAATGCAGCCCATGCAGATAGCCGTCAATTGAACAGATGCTTTTAATTGATTGTGAGCAGGACGCCAAAGCCGCTGACTAGACACGTGCAAGGCCTCCAATAGCATTAACTCAGTGGCTTTCCAATTTATGTTCCCACGTTTGAATCTTACCCCGCGCCACTGCTCTCGCAGCGCCGTGGCGCGCTGGACGACCGCAGCGCTATGCGTGGCGTCACTGAGCGCTAACGTGGCACTGCACGTAAAAGCCTTGCCGATGCCGATCGGCCTGATCCTGCTGCAGATGGCGGCCCTGCTTGGCGCCGCCTGGCAATGGCACCAGTGGGCCCGCTCGATCAGCCTGCGCCCCGCAGAACTGGCCGAGCGCATGCTCAAGGTCCAGGAGAACGAACGCCAGCGTCTGAGCCGTGAATTGCATGATGATATCGGCCAATTGCTCACAGCAGCGAAGCTGCAGTTGGACTGGCTCCAGCGGCGCCTGCCAAGTGAGCTGCTGAGCCATGCCAGCAGCTTGCGCAGCACCCTGGATGAGGCCTTGAACAGCGTGCGTGATGTTGCCGCCCTGCTTAATCCGCGCCAGCTGGCAAGCCTCGGCTTGGAAGCCAGCCTGCGCGAGCACCTGCTGCGCACGCTGAACGATAGCGAGGTGCAGTGGAGCCTGGAGTGCAAACAGCGCCTGACCGGGATCAACGACGACATCAGCATGGCCGCATTTCGCATCACCCAGGAGGCTGTCACCAACATGCTGCGCCACGCCAGCGCGCGCAATCTGCGGGTGCAGTTGCAGCGCACCGCTGCGGGGCTGGCCTTGACCATCGAGGATGACGGCTGCGGATTCATCCCCAACAGCGATCCGGCTGCGGCCGGTCAGCGCGGCATGGCCGGCATGCATGAGCGTGCCCGCGCCCTGAATGGCAACCTCAGCGTGTACAGCCAACCGGGACGGGGCGCCCGCATCGAGGCCATGCTGCCGTGGCCAGCCCGCACTCAAGAACGCGCCAGGACCTTTGCCAGCCATGACCTGTAGATTACTTCTGGTCGATGACCATTCGCTCATTCGCGCGGGGGTGCGCGCGCTCGTGGCGGACATCGCTGGCTATACGGTGGTTGGTGAAGCGGATGACGGCGGCCAGCTCAACGCGCTTGTCGAACAGCTGCAGCCGGACATCGTCCTGCTGGATATCTCCATGCGCTCTACCAGCGGCCTTGACGCCTTGACCCAACTGCGTGCCAGCGGTCATCCCTGCAAAGTGCTGATTCTGTCGATGCACACTGATCCGGAGCTGATCATGCGTGCGCTCGAATGCGGTGCGCATGGCTACTTGCTCAAAGACACCAGCGCTGTTGAACTGGAGCAGGCGCTGAGCGCCTTGCGTGGGGATGAACGCTATCTCAGCCCAGCGATCGCTCACACCGTGATCAACCAGGCCTTGCTGCGCGCGCAGAACAGCCGCCAAAGCATCAACGACCGACTTAACCTCACTGCACGCCAGCTGGAAATCCTGCGCTTGATCGTACGCGGCAAATCAACTCGGGAAATAGCCGGCGGCCTGGGCCTGTCGATCAAGACCGTGGAGACCCATCGCTCCCAGATCATGAAGCGCCTGCAGATCTACGACGTCGCAGGCCTGGTGCTGTTTGCCGTGCGCGAGAAGATCATCAGCCTGGACGACTGAGCAACGGCGAATCGGCTGGCAGGTGCACACGCAGTGCTGCTGGGACGGCTTCGAAGCGCAGACTTTCGCCGTGCATCGGCTCACCATCCAGGTTGATATCCAACCCCTGCGCACTTTTTACCTCGACCCACGGCAGGCGCGCACGCACGTACAAGCCCTCACCACCGATCAGCTCTTTCAGCGCACCGACCACCTCCTGCGGTGCGGGCAAGATGCCGATATCGAGCAGGCCGTCGTCAGCCAGCGCCTCGGGGCACAGCTCATGCCCACCTCCGGCCTGCCGGCCATTGCCGATCCCCAACGCCAGCACATCGCCTTGCCAGTGAAAGTCCGGCCCGGTCAGCTCGACTGCAGCGGCCTGCAGCTCACTGAAGCGCGACAGCCCGGTAAACAAGTAGGCCGCTGCGCCCAGGACTTTCTTGAGGTCCTCGGAAGTGTTGGCCGTGACCTGGCTGCCGAAGCCGCCAGTAGCCATGTTCAGAAACAACTGATCACCGGCCCGGCCCAGGTCGATGGCGCGTGCGGGCTCGTCCAGCAAGGCCAGCGCCTGGGCTGGCTCCAGCGGTATTCCGGCCGCTTTGGCGAAATCATTGGCAGTGCCCAGTGGCAACAACACCAGGCTGGCCTGTGTCGCGGCCAGGCCCATGGCTTCGGCGATATCGCGAAGGGTGCCATCACCACCACCGGCGATGATGTGGCTGTACCCTACTGCCAGGGCTTCAGTGACCAGCCGCTGGGCGTCGCCGCCCTCCCAGGTCAGGCGCACATCGAGCTGCCAGCCTTGCTCGCGCATGGTGCCCACAGCGGCTCTGACATCTTCGTTCATGGCTTGCTTGCCATGCAGCACCAACATCGCCTTGCGCTCGCTCATCCGTTTCACTCCGCAAAAATACCTATCCCAATCTCGACCATGGCCGAGGGCATATTGCTGCATACAAAGAGCGCTTGCGTCAGAAAATAAGCGGGTTTAACACAAATGCCATTGAAAGCCGGCGCGAGCAAGCGCATCATCGACAAATAATTGGCCATCACGGAGGATGCCGCTAATAAATGTCGGTTTTTTGACTTATTGCCTCGCCGTACATCTGACAGATCGCCTGAGTTTATGGCGAAGTCCCTTTGATCGCGCTGCCCTCAGCGCCCCCGCTTCGAGGCTGTGATAATGAGCGTTCTGATCCCTTGCATCATTGCTGGCGGTGCCGGCACCCGATTGTGGCCGGTTTCCCGTGAAGCCATGCCCAAACCGTTCATGCGCCTGGCCGATGGTGAAAGCCTGCTGCAGAAGACCTTCGTGCGTGCCAGCGCCCTGCCGGGTGTCGAGCGCGTGCTGACAGTGACCAACCGCGACGTGCTGTTCCGCACCCAGGATGAATACAACCGGGTCAACAGCTTCAATGTCGCGCTGGACTTCATTCTCGAGCCATGTGGCCGCAACACTGCGCCGGCCATCGCTGCCGCCGCGCTGCACTGCGCCAAGCAGTATGGTGAGGATAGTCTGCTGCTGATCTTGCCGGCAGATCATTTGATCGAAGACATCCCAGCCTTCGAACAAGCGGTCGCCCAAGCGGCCCAGCTCGCCCATGACGGCTGGTTGAGCACCTTCGGCCTGCTGCCCAGCCGTGCTGAAACCGGCTTTGGCTATATCGAGCAAGGCGAGACATTGGGTGAGCGCGCGTACAAGGTCGCACGCTTTGTCGAAAAACCGGACGCCGCGACCGCTCAGGCCTACCTGGACGGCGGCCGCCACCTGTGGAACGCCGGCATGTTCTGCCTGCGCGTCGACGCCGTGCTGCGCGAGTTGCAGACCCACGCGCCCGAGGTGCTGGAAACCGTCGCCCATTGCCTTGAGCAGAGCGTCAGCAAACAAGGTGAGCGTGCCCTTCAGGTAGAACTGGACCCGGACACGTTCGTTCTGGCGCCGGACATCTCCATCGACTACGCGTTGATGGAGCGCTCCAGCCAGGTTGCAGTGGTACCGTGCGAGCTGGGCTGGAGCGATATCGGCAGCTGGGAAGCAGTACGCGAACTGCGCCAGACCGACGCTCAGGGCAACTACGCCAATGGTGAGACCGTACTGCATGATGTGAGCAACTGCTACATCGACTCGCCGCGGCGTCTGGTCGGCGGCGTGGGCCTGGACAACCTGATCATCATCGACACCCCCGATGCGCTGCTGATCGCCGATGCGGCGCGCAGCCAGGAAGTCAAGATCATCGCCCAGCAGCTCAAGCGCCAGGGCCACGAAGCCTATCGCCTGCACCGGACCGTGACCCGGCCATGGGGCACCTACACCATCCTCGAGGAAGGTGCGCGGTTCAAGATCAAGCGGATCATGGTCCGCCCCGGCGAATCGCTGTCGCTGCAAATGCACCATCACCGCAGCGAGCACTGGATCATCGTCAGTGGCATGGCCTGCGTGACCAACGGTGACGAAGAGTTCCTGCTCGACACCAACGAGTCGACCTTCATCAAGCCAGGCCGTACCCACCGCCTGACCAACCCGGGGGTGATCGATCTGGTGATGATCGAGGTGCAGAGCGGCGAGTATCTGGGCGAAGACGACATCGTGCGCTTTACTGATATCTACGGACGCGTCCCGGAAGAAGCCGCCATCGGCTGAACCTGTGCGGGCGTGCCTTGCCATCCATGACCCAACCGTCAGCGAGGATTTGGGGCGATGCGCATACTTTGGACTTTGCCCTACCTGCCCTGGCCAACCACCAGTGGCAGCAAGACCCGGCAATACCACCTGCTGCGCGAACTGGCGCAGCGTGGTCACCGGATTACCTTGCTGGTGCAGTCCAAGGTGCCCCTCGGCGACGCCGCCCGCACTGCCCTTGAACCCCTGCTCGAGCGCCTGATCGTGCTGCCCAGGCGCGCGTTGCACAGCCCACTCAACCTGCTTGCTTCGCCGATCATCGATTACCCCATGCGGGCGATCATCCATGGCCTGGCTCCTGCCCTGCGTCATCAGTTCGAACAACTGCTGGACGAGCCCTGGGATGTTATCCAGATCGAGCACAGCTACAGCTTTCAGCCCTTCGAAAAAGCTCTGCAGGCACGCGGCTTGCCCTACATGCTCAGCGAACACACGCTGGAGTCGGTGATGGGTGCTGCCTGTCACGACCGCCTGCCGCTGTGGCTCAGACCTCTGAACGCATTCGACCGTTGGCGCTACCGGCGCTGGGAGCAGCGGGTGCTGCGCCAGCCCTCGGAGGTGGTCGCGGTGAGCCCGCATGATGCCGAGTTGATCAGCCAGATCAGCGGCCGGCCGGTCAATGTGGTGGTCAACGGCGTTGATTGCGACTACTTCGAACAGGTGCGCCCCGCCGCGCACAGTCAGCGCCTGCTGTTTGTCGGCAATTTCGAGTATGGCGCCAACCTCGAGGCTATCGAGTGGGCGCTGGAAGAAATCCTGCCGCAGGTCTGGTTGAGCAACCCCGCCGTGCGCCTGGCGATTGCCGGGCACGCCCTGCCGGCGAGCTGGAAGCTGCACTGGAACGACCCGCGTATCGAATGGATCGGCTACCGCCCCGACCTGCGTGAACTGCAGCGCCGCTCCGCGCTGTTTTTTGCCCCGCTACGGTATGCCGGCGGCTCCAAAGTGAAGATTCTCGAAGCCATGGCAGCCGGCCTGCCGGTGATCACTACCAGCAAGGGTGTGTCGGGACTGGCGGTCAACAACGGCGAGCATTATCTGGGCAGCGATGACAGCGGCCAGTTGGCGTTGCAGATCACCCAGTTGCTCAATCAGCCGTGGCGGATGTGTCAGCTGGGCGAAAGCGGCCGCCAGTTCACCCGCCAGCGGCATGACTGGAGCGTCGTCGCGCAGCAGCTGGAGAGCGTGCACACGCGCTTGACCCAAACGCTGCCAAGCACCGCCCCAGCGCCAGCGGCGGTGATTCTGAGGCGCTCAGCCAAGTAGTTCGCTGAGGGGGATGAAACTGACGTTGTCGCCCTGTTGCGGGGTGCTGCCTTCGCGCACTTCGACCAGACCTTCAGCCCACGCCGCGCTGCGCAGCACACCCGAACTCTGGTTCTTGTAAATGCGCACGCGGCCGTCTTCGATACGGGCGCGCAGGTACTCGCGGCGCGTCCCGGCCTTGGGCCAATCGAACCCGGCTGGCACGCTGAACTGCAGCGGTGTGACATTTGCCACGCCCTGGCGACGCAACAGATAAGGTCGCGTCAGCAGGCCAAAGGTGACCAGGGTCGAGGCCGGGTTGCCAGGCAAGCCGATCACCGGCACACCGCGATAATGGCCAAAGGTCAGCGGTTTGCCGGGCTTGATCGCCAGCTTCCACAGCGCCAGCTCGCCGGCTTCACGCAGGGCGATACCGAGATAATCAGCCTCGCCTACCGAAACCCCGCCTGTCGAAAGAATCAGGTCAACGTCAGCCAACCGCGCCAGGCAGTCGCGGGTCAGTTGCAGGTCGTCAGCCAGGATACCGGCATCGACCACTTCGCAGCCCAGCCGTTGCAGCCAACTGGCGAGCAGGCGACGATTACTGTTGTAGATCTGCCCCGGCCCCAGGGGCAAACCCGGCTCGACCAGTTCGTCACCGGTCGACAGCAGCGCCACGCGCACCTTGCGCACCACTTCAAGGCGCGCATGCCCAAGCGTCGCCGCCAGGCCAAGTTCAATCGGCCCAAGCCGAGTGCCAGCGCTCATGACCTGCTCGCCAACGCGGGTTTCCTGGCCCTGCGGACGAATATTCTGGCCCACCCGCAACGGCTCGCTGAAGGTTACCCGGCCGTCATCCAGCACTTGGGCGTTTTCCTGCATTTCGACACAGTCGGCGCCCTCAGGTAGCGGCGCGCCGGTGAAAATCCGCGCGCAGGTCCCGGCCTGGAGCGGCTGCGGCGCATGCCCGGCAAAGATCCGCTGGCTGACCGCCAGCGGCTCGCCGTGCCAATCAGCCAGGCGCAGGGCGTAGCCGTCCATGGCGCTGTTCGGCCAGGGCGGCAGGTCCAGTGCGGCCACCAGCTCGGTGGCCAGCACGCGGCCTTCAGCGCCCGCCAAGGCAACCCACTCGGTGTCCTTGATTGGCGCAGCTTCGGCCAAGGCCAGCAGACGTTGCAGGGCCTCTTCGACCGGCATCAATGGCCGGCTTGGGGCGGGTTCAACCACGGCTGTCACAGGCCGCTGCCTGCTTCAGATGAGGGACAAAGTTGCACGGGCGATGACGCGCGTCGAGCTGTTCGGCAAGAATGCCGTCCCAGCCGGTGCGCACGGCATTGGTCGAGCCCGGCAGGCAGCACACCAGCGTGCCATTGGCCAGACCAGCCAAGGCCCGGGACTGGACGGTCGAGGTGCCGATGTCGGCAAGCGATATCTGCCGGAACAATTCGCCAAAGCCATCGACCTGTTTATCCAGCAGGCAGGCGACCGCCTCGGGCGTGCTGTCACGGCCGGTGAAGCCGGTACCGCCGGTGATCAGCACCACCTGCACCTGGTCGTCGGCAATCCAAGTCGCAACCTGAGCGCGAATCTTGTACAGGTCATCCTTGAGCAGCACCCGCGCGGCCAATTGGTGACCAGCCTCGGTGAGACGGTCGACGAACACCTGGCCAGAGGTGTCGGTTTCGAAAGTGCGGGTATCGCTGACCGTGAGCACGGCAATGTTCAGCGGCACGAACGGGGTATCTGCCTTGGCTTTCATGGGGGCTCCAGCGCAGGGAAGGAAGAAGATGGCGCCTGTTATATCACAGCCCGCACAGCGCCGAACGCGAGGCTTGTTCTCGGTCAATGTCAGCCTGCTGTGACTATGCTGCACTGGCTGAGGAACTTGCGCGGACACACCGCGTCATAAAACCATCAAGCACCATCGACAGGAGAAACACGATGATTCAACGGACCCTTCCCGCCTTTATTCTTGCACTTGGCCTCGGCGCCCTCGCCGGCTGTGCTTCGCCAACCGTGATCACCTTGAACGACGGCCGCGAAATTCAGGCGGTAGATACTCCAAGCTATGACGACGATTCCGGCTTCTATGAAATCGAGCAGCTTGACGGCAAGCGTACCCGCATCAATAAAGATCAGGTTCGTACTGTCAAAGAGCTCTGATCTGCGCTAATGCTAAATCGCTGGGGCCGCTACGCGACCCTTTCGCGACACAAGGCCGCTCCTACAGAGACCGCGCATCCAGGTAATACGCGGTCGGCGTAGGAGCGGCCTTGTGTCGCGAAAGGGCTGCGTAGCGGCCCCGGCAATTCTGAGTCGAACAAAGTTCACACCCCCAGCCGCGCCGTCACCTGCCCCAACTGCCCGGACAATCCATGCAAACGCTGCCCAGCCTGCTCGGTATGTTCCACGGCCCGTTGATTGGCTGTGGCGATGCGGGTGATTTCGATCAAGTTGCGCGAGATGTCCTCGGCCACGCTGGTCTGTTCCTCGGCTGCCGTTGCAATCTGCCGATTCATATCGCGAATCGCCTCGACCGCCTGGGTAATCCGCTGCAGCATCTGCCCCGCATGCTGGACTTGTTCGGCGCCCTCCTCGCTGCGCCGCTGGCCGCTCTCGATCGCCTTGACCGCCTCCACCGCTCCTGATTGCACCGCGTCGATGATCTGATTGATCTCGGCAATCGAAGCCGCCGTGCGCTGGGCCAGGCTGCGTACTTCATCGGCGACCACGGCAAATCCGCGCCCGGCCTCTCCGGCACGCGCCGCTTCAATCGCGGCATTGAGTGCCAGCAGGTTGGTCTGTTCGGCGATCCCGCGGATGACTTCAAGCACTTTGCCAATGCGCGTGCTGTCGTGCTCCAGGTCGCGAATCACTGCAGCGGTACCGGCAATCTCGCGGTTGACCCCGGCAATGGTCTCGATGGTTGCCTGCATCACCTGCTCGCCCGCCTGGGCACTGTGATCGGCATCGTCGGCAGCGTGGGCGGCCTGGGCAGCATGGCGCGCGACCTCCTGCGCAGTCGCCGACATTTCATGCATGGCCGTGGCCACCTGATCGGTGCGCTGGAACTGATCCTGGGTGCCCCGCGCCATATCGCCGGCAAGGTTGCGCAACTGGCCACTGGCGCCTTCCAGTTCTTCGGCGTTGTCCTTGAGCCGACCGATGGTCTCGGCAAGAAAATCACGCAAGGTATTGGCCGCACGCGCCAGGCGCCCGAGCTCATCCTTACGGCGATCATCAACGCGGGCGGCGAAACGTCCTTGGCTGAGCTGGGCCACATAGTCGATCAACTGGCGGATTGGCTCGATCAGGCTGCGGTTGACCAGCCACAGGCTGAGCAACCCCACCAATATGGCTGAGCCGAGCATGACCAGCAGACCGATCCACACGGTACGCTGGGCGCTGTCATTGATGATCGCCGCACGCTCGCGGGCCTCACTGCGCAGTTGCTCGACCAGCGCGCTCATCTGCTCACTGGCGGCGCGGTCGACACCCTTGACCGCCGCATCGCCTGCCACCGGGTCACCGCCGGCGGCCAGAAACGCCTCACGCCCCTTGCTGTAGGCCTGGCCCAACTGGCGATGGCTGTCGCGCAACTGGCGCAGTGGCGCCGTCAGCTCGCCATCGCTGTCTGCCAGCAACTGCGCCAGCAGGCTCTGCACCTGCTGCTCGCGGCTCTGAAACTGTTGCCAGTACTTGTCCAGCTCGGCCGGTTGGCGGCCGCGCAGCAGCACGTTCTTCCACTCCTGCACCTGGATCTTGAATTGCAGATTGGCCTCGTCGATCAACTGTGACGCGCGCAATGGGCCATCGACCAGCTCGGCATAGCTGCGCACGCTGGACGACAGGAACTGGAAGCAAACCAGCGCGATCAGCAGCATGGCGATCAGGCTGCCGCCCAGCAGAGAGAGAATTTGCACGCGAAGGGATGTACGCAACATGCGGGTCTCGAGAACAAGGAGAGAAGAAAACGGCGCTGCAGGCAGCACCACGACAGACATCCATGTCCTCGTTCGCAGGGCAAAAAAAAGCTGCCATCAGTCGATAGCAGCCAGGTCGAGCACTTACGCTGAGGCAGATAGTCTCAGGCCATTGCTACAGAAATGTGACAGATCAGCGACGTGCCTCCAATTTCAGCTCGAGGTGAACTGCAACTGCGCCAACCGCGCATACAGTGGGCTTTCTTCGATCAACTGGCGATGACTGCCCACCGCCACAATCTGGCCCTTGTCGATCACCGCGATGCGGTCAGCATGCTGCACGGTGGCCAAGCGGTGCGCGATTACCAGGGTGGTACGGCCCGCCATCAGCGTGGGCAGCGCCTGCTGGATCAGGTGCTCGCTCTGGGCGTCGAGGGCACTGGTGGCTTCGTCGAGCAACAGGATCGGCGCATCCACCAGCAGCGCCCGGGCAATCGCCAGGCGCTGGCGTTGACCACCGGACAAGCCGACCCCGCCTTCCCCAAGCAAGGTCTGATAACCCTGCGGCAGCTGCTGGATAAACTCCTCGGCATGCGCCCCGCGGGCCGCGGCCTGCACCTCGGCGAAGCTGGCATCGGGGCGGCCATAGCGAATATTGGCCTCAACCGAACCGCGAAACAGCGCAGGGTTCTGCGCCACCATCGCGAACTGGCTACGCAACAACAGTGGGTCGAGACTGGTCAATGCCTGGCCATCGAGGAGGATGCTGCCTTGTTGCGGATCATAGAAACGCAGCAACAGGTCAAACAACGTCGACTTGCCGGCGCCGGACGGACCAACCAGCGCCAAGGTCTGGCCCGGTTCGATCAGCAAGCTAAGGCCATCGAGCGCCGCCACGGTCGGCCGCGACGGGTAGGCAAAGCGCACCTCGCGCAGCTCGATGCGACCGCTGGCGCGCGCGTTGGCCAGGCCCGCGCTCAGCGCCGGCGGCAGGATCTTACTCTGCGCTGCCAGCAACTCGGCGATCCGCTCTGCCGCCCCAGCCGCGCGTTGCAGCTCGCCGATCACCTCGCTGAGGGTGCCAAACGCGCTGCCGACGATCAGGCTGTAGAACACGAATGCGGCCAGCTCGCCACCGGAGATACGCCCGGCGATCACGTCCATGCCGCCCACCCAGAGCATTACCCCGACAGCGCCGAGCACCAGTACGATGACCAGTGTGATCAGCCAGGCCCGCTGGGCAATCCGTTGCCGCGCCACATCAAAGGCTGCCTCGACCGTGTCGGCAAACCGTTCACGGTCGAGGTTTTGGTGGTTGTAAGCCTGCACGGTCTTGATCTGGCCGAGGGTCTCTGCGACATAACTGCCGACATCGGCGACCCGGTCCTGGCTCTGCCGCGACAGGCTACGCACCCGTCGGCCAAACAACAGGATCGGCGCCAGCACCAGCGGCAGTGCCAGCACGACGATGCTGGTGAGCTTGGGGTTGGTGATGAACAGCAACACTACGCCGCCAATCACCATCAAGGCGTTGCGCAGGAACATCGACAACGACGAGCCGATCACCGATTGCAACAAGGTGGTGTCAGCGGTCAGCCGCGACTGGATTTCCGAGCTGCGGTTGTCCTCGAAAAAGCCCGGATGCAGGCCGACCAGGTGGTCGAACACGGCGCGGCGGATATCGGCCACGCAGCGCTCGCCGATCCACGACACGAGGTAGAAGCGACTGAACGTGCCGATCGCCAGTGCCAGCACCAGCAACATGAACAAGCCGAGGGTCTGGTTGAGCTGGTGCGCAGAACCGGTCATGAAGCCTTGATCGACCAGCAGGCGAATGCCCTGGCCCATCGACAACGTGATCGCAGCGGTGACGACCAGCGCGAGCAGTGCCAGTACCGCCTGCTTGCGGTAGGGACGCAGAAACCGCCAGCTAAGGCGCAAGGCGCGGCGCTGACGTGAGGAGACAGGTTCGGTCATGACTCAGATCATTCAGGCGAAGAAGCAGCAAGCCTACCATCCATCTGCACAGGCTGAACTTTGCAGCGGTTGTCAGGATCGCAGAAAAGGACATGCCATTGGCCAGCACAGCAGAGCACAGTAGCAATAGCTTATGGTTCTAAAGTGCTGGTGGAGCTTTGCCGAGCTTTCTGTTGGACTAGAGCAGTCGTGGCGGCACAGACAATGTCATACGCCAGTCACGACCCGTGGATAGGCTTGGTTTGAACCTGATGAGGAGACAGCACATGCAGCAGCACAGTGAAACGCACGCCAACCAGCAAGCGCAACCGCAGCCGATTTGCGGCTCGATCATCGACGACCAGGGCCGCGAAGTGGCAATTACCCCTGAGATGATCAAACAAGCGTGTGAAGAGCTGGAAAAAAGCCGAGTGGCGCTTGCCGAGAAGAATTGATTGGATCACAGCAGCGTGGCGCTCAGTTAGCTAGTTGAGCGCTGCGCGGGCTGGATTGGGGCCGCCAAGCGGCCCCTGCTTTACTACTGCTAAACCAGCACCGCCCCCAGCGCATTGATCATCTGCGCCAACTGCGCCGACTCGCCGCGCACCTTCACTGCCAACCCTTCGATTTCCCTGCGCACGGGGTAATGCTTGCGCAGCAGGTCAAAGATTGCTCGCTGTTCGATCGGATCCTCGCTCAAGCTACGGCGCATGTCGGCATCGTCGCGGCGCGGGTCGTAAACTGCTCGGCAGACCGTCGCCAAGGCCACGGCCGGATCACTGGCCGCATTCAGTTCTATCTGGACCAGGTCGCGTTCCGGCAGCAGATCCGCCAACTGCACAGGCGCCGGCACGCCGCGCCACTGGCAAAATGCCTGATAGATCTGCGCCGTACCGCGCTGCTTGCCGTCGAGGCTGTAACCGGCAATGTGCGGCGTCGCCAGCGTGCACAGGTCGGCCAGTTGCAGGTCAACCTGAGGTTCACCCTCCCACACATCCAGGACCGCGTGCAGATCGTCGCGCTGCAGCAGCAACTCACGCAGCGCCTGGTTATCCACCACCGGCCCGCGACTGGCGTTGATCAGCCACGCGCCCGGGCGCAACCGCGCCAGTTGCGGGGCGCCGAGCAAGTGCCAGGTGGGGTGTTCGCCGTCGCGCTGCAGCGGAGTATGCAGGCTGATCACATCACACTGCTCGAGCACGCGATCGAGGCTGACGAAATCGCCGCCCCCCGCCGCCTGTCGCAGTGGGTCACACACCAGTACTTTCCAGCCCAGGCCATGCAGCACCCGCACCAGACGCTCACCAACCTGCCCGGCACCGACCACGCCATAGACCCGCTCGGCGAGGTTTTCACCCTCGAGCTCGGCCAGGGTCAGCAGGCTGCCCAACACATAGTCGACCACGCCACGGGCATTGCAGCCAGGGGCGCTGCTCCAGCGGATACCGGCCTCGGCGAAGTAGTCCAGATCCAGGTGATCGGTGCCGATGGTGCAGGTACCGACAAAGCCGACCTTGCTGCCTTGCAGCAGTTGCCGATTGACATCGGTTACCGAGCGCACCAGCAGCACGTCGGCATCTTGCACGCACTGAGCATCGATGCTGCGGCCAGGGTAGCGGCGGATCTCGCCGAATCCGGCAAAAAACGCGTCGAGCAGCGGGATGTTTTCGTCGGCAACTATCAGCATGGCGCTCTCCTGTCAGGGGCCCGCAGTGTAGGCCCTGCGCCGGGCGCGATCCAGCGCGGCTCAATCGGCCTTTTTGCGAATCCAATACAGATAAGTGCCAGCCTGTTCCTGCTGCTCAAGCAAGTGATGGCCGAGGAAGGTGCAGAACTTGGGGATGTCACGCTGGGTCGACGGGTCGGTGGCGATGACCTTGAGCAGGCCGCCGGCAGCCAGTGCGCGCACCTGTTGATGCAGCATCATCACTGGCTCCGGGCAGTTCAGGCCGCTGGCGTCGAGGACGGCGTCGGGGGTGTAATCTGTCATGGGCTACTCCGTGAATGGCCGACCATTGTCGCTCAAGCCCGCCCCCAGAACCATCCTCGACGCCTTTTCGGCGAATTAGCCGCAGCTCCCCAGCGCAGCCTGCAAGGCCTCGGCAAAGCGCTGCGCGACCTCGTCGACCTGCTCGGCAGTGATGATCAGTGGCGGCAGGAAGCGCACCACTGCGCCATGCCGACCGCCGAGTTCGAGAATCAAACCGCGCTTGAGGCACTCGCGCTGCACCTTCGGCGCCAGCTCGCGGGCCACCGGCGGATGCCCGCGGGTGTCGAGTGGCCCATTCGGCTCGACCAGCTCGACGCCCAGCATCAGGCCACGCCCGCGGATATCGCCAAGCTGCGGGTAGCTGCGCTGCAACTGCTGCAGGTGGCCACGCAGGCGTTGGCCCATGGCCTCGGCGTGGTCTGCCAGGCGATGCTCGAGCAAATAGTCGATGACTGCCGAGCCCGCCGCCATGGCCATCTGATTACCACGGAAGGTGCCGGCATGGGCGCCCGGTTTCCACGTGTCGAGCCAGTCGCGATAGACCACCACGGCCAACGGCAGGCTGCCGCCAATCGCCTTGGACAGGGTCACCACGTCCGGCACGATGCCGGCATGTTCAAAGGCAAACATCTTGCCGGTGCGGGCAAAGCCGCTCTGGATCTCGTCGACGATCAACGCCACACCGGCCTGCTCGGTGATGCGCCGCACGCCCTGCAGCCATTCGATATCGGCGGGGATCACGCCGCCCTCGCCCTGTATCACTTCGAGGATCACCGCTGCCGGCAGCGGCACGCCGCCCTCCGGGTCGAGCAGCAGATTCTGCAGATAATGCAGGTTGGCGCGCACGCCTGCGGCACCGCCGAGGCCAAACGGGCAACGGTAGTCATAAGGATACGGCATGAACTGCACACCGTTGCCCAGCAACGCGCCCAGCGGTTGCTTGGGCCCGACGCTGCCCATCAAGCTCAGCGCCCCCTGCGACATGCCGTGGTAGGCACCCTGGAACGCCAGCACCGTGCTGCGACCGGTCGCCGTGCGCACCAGTTTCAGCGCAGCTTCCACCGCGTCGGTGCCGGTCGGGCCACAGAACTGGACCTTCGCCTCACGCCGCAAGGCTTCGGGCAGAATGGCAAACAGGTCCTGGACAAAGCGGTCCTTCACCGGTGTGGTCAGGTCGAGCGTATGCAGGGGCAGTTCATCGGCCAGCACACGCTGGATCGCCGCCACCACCACCGGGTGATTGTGGCCCAGCGCGAGGGTACCGGCCCCGGCCAGGCAGTCGATGAACTGCCGCCCTTCGACGTCCTCGACATAGATCCCGCGGGCGCGCTTGAGCGCCAGCGGAATCCGCCGCGGATAGCTGCGCGCATTGGACTCCTGCTGCTGCTGGCGCAGCAGCAACGGTGATTCGGCGAATTCATACAACGGCTGCGGCGTGGCAAGCGGCAGGATCTGGGCAAGGCTGGAAGCGGTCGACATTGAAGAGTCCCTTGCAAGCGAAAGGTGGCATCGCTTGAAATACGCTTCAGCCCGTCACGGATTTACAAACATTTTGCGCCTGGGCCAACCCAGGCCAAGGCGCCGCCGGCAAACTCAGTTGTCCGCCCGAGTCGGCACCTGCAGCCAAACCCGCAAACCATCGCTGCGGCTGTCAAAGCGCAGGCTGCCGGCACAGCGCTGGACAATCGCCTGCACAATCGCCAGGCCCAGGCCGCAACCGCCACTTTGGCTGTTGCGCCAGAAACGCTCGGTCATGTGCTGCAAATCGCCTGCGCTGATGCCTGGGCCATGGTCACGCACCAGGAACCCAGCCTGGCCGTCGGCCATCTGCACTTCCAGTTCCACGGCGGCATCACCGCCATGGCGCAGTGCGTTGTCGAGCAGGTTGCGCAACGCCGCCACCGCCAGCGGGCCGGGCATGCTCAGGTAAACCTCGGTGGCGTCCTGCGGCAGGCGTACGGTGATCCGCCGACTGTCACCGGCGCCGACATCCTGCACGGCCTGGCGCGCCACTTGCTCGGCAGTGCACTGCACCCCGTCGTCAAACGACAGGCTGCCCTCGACCCGCGCCAGCATCAGCAACTGCTCAAGAGTGCGGTGCATGCGGTCGGTGCCCTGCTCGGCGTGCTCGAGTGCCTGCTCGCGTACGGCGCCGTCGGTCATGCGTGCCACCTGCAGGTGCGTCTTGATCGCGGTCAGCGGGCTGCGCAGCTCATGGGCAGCGTCGTCGGTCAGGCGCCGCTCGCGCTCAAGGGTCTGGGCGATGCGCTGGAACAGCTGATTCTGGGTTTCCACCAACGGCTGCAGTTCACTCGGTATGCCACTGACCTGCAGCGGCTCGACGCTATCGACACGACGCTTGCGCAACGCATCGCGGATCCGATTGATCGGCTCCAGCCCTTTGCCCAGACCGATCCACAACAAGCCCAGGCTGCCCAGCAAGGCCATCAGCACCGGTGCCGAAGCCGCCAGCAGGATCGATTGATTGAGCGCCTCGCGCTCTTGATGGCGGTCCGCCGTGGTGATGCGGATATCACCGCGGTGGTAGGTGAACGTGCGCCAGCTTGCACCGTCGATGGTTTGGTCACGAAAGCCGCTGTACTGGTCGTCCATGGTGCCTTCGTGCTTGTGGTTGCTGGCGATGATCTCGCCGCGCAGCGAACTGACCTGGCAGGCCATGCCATCCGGCACGCTGAGCTGGTCAGCGGCAAAGCGAGTTTCTTCACCCTTGCCCGCCAGGGGCTGGGGCAACTGGTCGATCAGCCCGGCAACCATCCGCGCGGAGGCCACCAGGCGCTGGTCAAGGGAGAACATCATCTGCTGGCGCAGGTCGCGCAGCATCCAGGCCGCGGCAAGCGCCCAGATGACGATGAAGGCGCTGCCCAGAATAAGCGACAGGCGTACACGCAGGCTCATGGTGCGGGCACCTGCGCCGGGCCCAGCCGATAACCGAGGCCGCGCACGGTCTCGACAATGCCGTTGCCCAGCTTGCGCCGCAGGTGATGGATATGCACGTTGAGGGCATTGCTCTCGACTTCATCGCTGAAGCCGTAGACGCAGTCTTTGAGTTGTTCACTGGAGAGCACCCGCCCCTTGTTCTGCAGCAGTGCCTGCAGCAGCGCCTGTTCACGCCGGGACAAGTCAACAGGCTGGTCGCCCAGATAGGCTTCGCAGCTACTCGGGTCGTAGCGCAGCGGCCCGTGCTCGATCATGTTCACTGCGCGCCCGGCCATGCGCCGCAGCAAGGTGTGCAGCCGCGCCGCCAGCTCGCGCAGGTCGAACGGCTTGAGCAGGTAGTCGTCGGCGCCCGCCTCAAGGCCGGCGACGCGATCGGTGATCGCATCGCGGGCGGTCAGTACCAGCACCGGCAAGCTCTCGCCCTGCTGGCGCAGCCGCCGTAGCAACTTGAGGCCGTCTTCGTCAGGCAAGCCAAGATCGAGAATCATCACGTCGAACTGTGCCGCCTGCAGCAGCGCGCGGGCGGCCGAGGCACTGGCAACCCGATCCACGGTCAGGCCCTGGGCGGTAAGCCCGGCGCAGATGCCGCTGGCGATCAGGTCGTCGTCCTCGCAGAGCAGTACGTGCATGGTCAATCTCCAATAGGCGATGAGCTATTGCGCCATGGCCTGATTAAGTCAGGATTATGGACTGTGCGGCTGGATTAGTCGCCTGCGCCTGGCTGTAGGACGGCCCGTGTAGGACCGGGTTAACCCTCGGTTAATCAGGCCAATCCAGCATGGCCATTCTTCTGCACTGCCAAGGCCCAGACATGCGCGTTTTTCTGTTGCTGCTGACATTCTTCATGAGCGGGCCATTGCTGGCCAATCCATTCGAGGTCAAGCCTGACTTTCTCCCGGTGGAACAGGCGTTCATGCTCACCCATGAGCGCTTGCCGTCAGGCGAACTGCGCGTGCAGTTTCAAATCAAGGACGGCTATTACCTGTACCAGAAGCGGCTGAAATTCGACGGCCTGGATGCAACGCAGCACCCGCCGCTGCCAGCGGCACTCAACCATCACGATGAATTCTTCGGTGACAGTGCGGTGTACCGCAGCGAGCTTGAGCTGCTGATCCCGGCGACGGCCAGTGGCCAGCTGCGACTGGGCTGGCAGGGCTGTGCCGACGCTGGCCTGTGTTACCCGCCGCAAACCACCGTTATCGACCTTGGCGGCAGCACGCCTGCTACGAGCGCAGGCCAGGCGGATGACCAGGCGCTGGCAAGTGATCTGCAGCAGGGCCAGTTGGCCTGGGGCCTGCTGGCGTTCTTTGGCCTGGGGCTGCTGCTGGCCTTTACCCCCTGCTCGCTGCCCATGCTGCCGATCCTGGCCGGGCTGGTGCTGGGCAACGGCGCCAGCGCTCGCCGCGGCTGGCTGCTGGCGGGCGTCTATGTACTGAGCATGGCTCTGGTCTACGCCGCACTGGGTGTGATCGCCGCACTGCTGGGCGCCAGCTTGCAAGCCTGGCTGCAGCAACCGTGGTTGCTCGGCAGCCTGGCGGGGCTGTTCATTTTGCTGGCGCTGCCAATGTTCGGCGCCTTCGAGCTGCAATTGCCTGTCGCCGTGCGCGACCGCCTCGACCGGGCCGGCCAGGGCACCCGCGGTGGCAACCTGTACGGTGCAGCCCTGCTCGGCGCGTTGTCCGGGCTGTTGATGGGCCCATGCATGACCGCGCCGCTGGCCGGTGCACTGCTGTATATCGCGCAGAGCGGCGATGTCGTGCAAGGCGCTCTGGTGCTGTTCAGCCTTGGCCTGGGGATGGGCGTGCCACTGCTGTTGCTGGTCACCCTCGGTAACCGCGTCCTGCCGCGCCCCGGCGCCTGGATGAACCGGGTCAAGGGCCTGTTTGGCTTTGTCTTCCTGGCCATGGCCCTGTACACCCTCCGCGGCTTGCTGCCAGCGCCTCTACTGCTGGGTCTGGCCGGCAGCTGGCTGATTGCCCTGGCCTGGGCCGCCTGGCCCGCACTGCAGCGCTTGCCGGCGCTGCGTGTGCTGCCACTGCTCGGCGCGCTGTGGGGTGGCCTGCTGCTGGTGGGCGCCGCTGCTGGTGGCAGCGAGTTATGGCAGCCGCTGCATCCGTTTACCGCCGGTGCGCCAAGCTCAGCGGGTAAAACCGAAGACGCCTTCATCACCGTCAGCCAGCCGCAGGACCTGCGACGCGAACTGCAAGCCGCCAAGGCCCGTGGCCAGTGGGTGCTGGTCGACTACTATGCCGACTGGTGCGTGTCGTGCAAGGTCATGGAGAAACAAGTCTTCGCTCGCGCTGATGTACAAGCCAGCCTGGCCGGTGTGCACCTGCTACGGCTGGATGTCACCGCTGACTCGCAATCCAGTCGCGAGTTGCTGCAACACTACAAGGTACCGGGCCCACCGAGCCTGATCTGGATCGGCCCAGAGGGTGACGAACGCCGCCCCCGGCGCATCACCGGTGAAGTCGACGCGGCGACATTCTTGCAACACTGGGCACAGACAAGGAGCCGAGGCTGATGCTGAGCGTGACCCTCGGGCCATTGACCATGGCCCTGAACCATCTGCTGATGCTGGCGGCGCTGGCGATTGCCTGCGTAGTTGGCTGGGCCGTCGCCCGACGTGGTGGCCAGAGCCCGGAGTCGGCACTATTCAACCTGTTCTTGCTGGGGGTACTGGGTGCACGCGTGACCTTCGTGCTTGCCTACTGGCCGATGTACCGCGATGAGCTGCTGCAGATCATCGATATCCGCGATGGCGGCTTCTTGCTCTGGGGCGGCTTGCTGGCGATCGTGCTCGGCACCCTCTGGCAGGGCTGGCGCCAACCCGGCCTGCGCCGGCCGCTGGGCTGGGCGCTGGCCAGCGGCGGTGTGTTCTGGGTGCTGGCCAGCCTGGGCAGCCACCTGTACAGCAAGGGCACCGAGCTGCCGCAGCTGACCTTGCGCACCGCCAGTGGCCAGTCGATGGCGCTGCACGACTACCGCGGCAAGCCACTTGTGATCAATATCTGGGCGACCTGGTGCCCGCCTTGCCGGCGCGAGATGCCGGTGCTGCAACAGGCCCAGCACGAATACCCACACGTGACCTTTCTGTTCGTCAACCAAGGGGAAACCCCGGAAAACGTCAGCACCTTTCTTGCTACCACCGGCCTCAGTCTGACCCATGTGCTGTTCGACGGCGCTGGCCAACTGGCCCAACGGGTCGGTTCGATGGCCTTGCCCACCACCCTGTTCTACAGCGCCGACGGCAGGCTGGTCGGCAGCCACCTGGGCGAGCTGTCCCGGGCCAGCCTGAGCCACGCGCTGCAATCATTCGAGCGGGACGATGTGCCCGCCTCCGCTGCAAAAGGAAATTGACATGCGTTTGACCGCACTCCTGCCATTGACCCTCGCTCTGCTCGCCGCGCCCTTGCTGCAGGCCGAAGAACTGCCAAAGGCCATCCAGCAACTGCAGGCCAAGGGCGCCGTGATCAAGGGCAGCTTCGCCGCTCCAGACGGTATGCGTGGCTACGCAGCCGAGTACCAGAACAACGGTATTGCCCTGTATCTCACACCAGACGGCAAGCATGTGCTGGTCGGCAGCCTGTTTGACGAGCAAGGCCAGGATCTGAGCGCTGAACCACTGGAAAAACTGGTCTATGCGCCGATGAGCAAGGCGATCTGGGCAAAGCTGGAAAAGTCGGCGTGGATTGCCGATGGCAAAGCCGATGCACCGCGCACGGTCTACCTGTTCAGCGATCCGAACTGCCCCTACTGCAACATGTTCTGGCAGCAGGCACGGCCGTGGGTCGAGTCTGGCAAGGTGCAGCTGCGGCACATCATGGTCGGCATCATTCGTGAAGACAGCCCAGGCAAATCGGCAGCCCTGCTGGCCGCCAAGGACCCAGCCAAGGCCCTGCTGCAGCACGAGAGTTCTGGCAAGGCCAGCACCCTCAAGGCGCTGGACAAGATCCCCGAGAGCGTCCAGCAACAGCTCGACAGCAACCTGGCGGTGATGGAAGAACTCGGCCTATCGGCAACCCCGGCGATCTTCTACCAGGACGCGCAAGGCCGCCTGCAAAGTCAGCAAGGCGCACCACGGCCGGACAAGCTCGGCGAAATTCTCGGCAAGCGTTGATCCCGGCAGAGCCTCAGCCGCGCGTGTTGCGCGGTTTGAGGTCAAGCCGGCGCAAATGGCAGGTGACTTCTTCGCGGTCGTGATAGAGCTGCTTGCAGGCGATCGAGACCCTGATCTTGCGCTCCTTGAAGCCCGCTTCGATGCGGTCCAGCAGGCGCCGGACTTCGGCGTAGCGCTGCTTCATCGGCAATTTGAGGTTGACCACCGCCTCACGGCACAAGCCCTCGCCCAGCCACGTCTCGATCAAGGCCGCACTGCGCGCAGGCTTTTCGACGATGTCGCAGACCATCCAGTCCACGGTGTGCTTGGGCTTCCAGGTGAAGCCATCGGCCATCAGGTGCTGCACCAGGCCGGTGTCCATCAAGCTTTCGGCCATCGGCCCGTTATCGATCGCGGTAACCAACATGCCGCGCTTGACCAACTGGTAGGTCCAGCCACCCGGTGAGGCACCCAGGTCGACACCGGTCATGTCATCCTGCAAACGCTCTTCCCACTGATCGCGCGGGATGAACTGATGCCACGCCTCTTCCAGCTTGAGGGTCGAACGGCTGGGCGCCTCACGGGGGAATTTAAGGCGCGGAATGCCCATTGGCCACAGCGCCGAGTTGTCCGCTTCGGCAAGGCCGACAAACACCCGTCGACCACTGATGAAGCTCAACAACAGGCGCGGCCGCTGAGCGTCTTCGACCAACCGGCCAGCCTTCTCCAAAGCCTTGCGCAACGGCCCTTCGAACTTGCGGCAGAACGTCGACAGCTCTTTGCCGTCATTGGTATCAAGCACCTCCAGCCACAGGCTGCCGGCGACCGGCAGTGCTGCCAGATGCTCGAGCAACACGCTGATGCGGTCGGTTTCGGGCAACTCGATAAATTCACCACGCGCCCATTGGCGAGGGAAGATCAGTTTGTCGAAGCGCAGTTCACGCATCAGGCGCTCGGCGGCACCCGGCTCGCTGCAGACGAACTCGGCACTGGCGCTCTGCGCTTTACCTTTGGCATAGCCGGCCACCCCAAGCTGGGCGGCGTGTTCGCTGATTTCGGCGCAGACCTCGCCTTCGAAACCAGGCCGGCAATGCATGAACAGGGTATTCATTTGTCACTCCACATCGCTGACGGCGATCGTCAGCCTTGATCCAGCGCACAACACGCACCGGCACGGCGGCGATGATAAAGGAAGATCGGAACCAGCGACATGCCCCGCCTGTCCAGTACAGGGTCATGGCCGCAATTTCGGCCTAACCTGACTACTCAGCCAGGTCCGTGCCGTGCGGACCTATTCAGAGCGGTGACACCGGCATGCACAAGAGGCCGGGCACCGGCGCAGAAGGAGTTGGCAATGCCCTCGCTCGATAGCCTGAACACCCTCAAGACCCTGCAGGTAGGCGACCGCGCCTATCAATACTTCAGCCTCGACGAAGCAGCACAGCAGCTAGGCGACCTGCAACGCCTGCCGATGTCGCTCAAGGTTCTGCTGGAAAACCTGTTGCGCTGGGAGGACGGCAAGACCGTCACCGGCACCGACCTCAAGGCGCTGGCGCAGTGGCTGGACACGCGCAGCTCCGACCGCGAGATCCAGTACCGCCCTGCCCGGGTATTGATGCAGGATTTTACCGGCGTACCGGCCGTGGTCGACCTGGCAGCCATGCGCGCGGCGATGGCCAAGGCCGGTGGTGACCCGCAGCGGATCAATCCGCTGTCGCCCGTGGACCTGGTCATCGACCACTCGGTGATGGTCGACCGCTACGCCAGCGCCGATGCCTTCGAACAAAACGTCGATATCGAAATGCAACGCAACGGCGAGCGCTATGCCTTCCTGCGCTGGGGCCAGAATGCGTTCGATAATTTCAGTGTGGTGCCACCGGGTACCGGCATCTGCCACCAGGTCAACCTGGAATACCTCGGCCGCACCGTCTGGACCCGCGAGGAAGACGGCAAGGTCTACGCATTCCCCGACACCCTGGTCGGCACCGATTCGCACACGACCATGATCAACGGCCTCGGTGTACTTGGCTGGGGCGTGGGCGGCATCGAGGCGGAGGCAGCCATGCTTGGCCAGCCAGTGTCGATGCTGATCCCCGAAGTGATTGGCTTCAAGCTCACCGGCAAGCTGCGCGAGGGCATCACTGCAACCGACCTGGTGCTGACCGTCACGCAGATGCTGCGCAAGAAAGGCGTGGTCGGCAAGTTCGTCGAGTTCTATGGCGACGGCCTTGCCGAACTGCCCTTGGCCGACCGCGCGACGCTGGCCAACATGGCGCCGGAATACGGCGCCACCTGCGGTTTCTTCCCGGTGGATCAGGTGACCCTCGACTACCTGCGCCTGTCAGGCCGGCCGCAAGCCACGGTCGACCTGGTCGAAGCCTATTGCAAGGCCCAGGGCCTATGGCGCATGCCAGGCCAGGAGCCACTGTTCAGCGACAGCCTGGGGCTCGACATGGACACCGTGGAAGCCAGCCTGGCCGGCCCGAAACGGCCGCAGGACAGGGTCGCTTTGGGTCAGGTCAGCCAGGCCTTCGATGACTTCCTCAAGCTGCAGGTCAAACCTGCCACCAAGGAAGTCGGCCGGCTCGAAAGCGAAGGTGGTGGTGGCGTTGCAGTGGGCAATGCCGACCAGACCGGGCAGATCGACTACAGCCACGAAGGCCAGAACTACACCCTGCGCGACGGCGCGGTGGTGATTGCCGCGATCACCTCCTGCACCAACACCTCCAACCCCAGCGTGATGATGGCCGCCGGTCTGGTGGCGAAGAAGGCGATCGAGAAGGGTTTGAGCCGCAAGCCTTGGGTCAAGAGCTCGCTGGCGCCTGGGTCCAAGGTCGTCACCGATTACTACAATGCTGCCGGCCTCACCCCATATCTCGACCAACTGGGTTTTGCCCTGGTCGGCTACGGCTGCACCACCTGCATCGGTAACTCCGGGCCGCTCGATGAAGCTATTGAAACGGCCATCGGTACCGCTGACCTGAGCGTTGCCTCGGTGCTCTCGGGCAACCGCAACTTTGAAGGCCGGGTGCATCCCCTGGTCAAGACCAACTGGCTGGCCTCGCCACCCTTGGTGGTGGCTTACGCGCTGGCTGGCAGTGTGCGCGTCGACCTCACCCAAGAACCATTGGGCGTCGGCAAAGATGGCCAGCCGGTGTACCTGCGCGACATCTGGCCGAGCCAGCAGGAAATCGCCGATGCGGTAGCCAAGGTCGATACCGCGATGTTCCACAAGGAATACGCCGAGGTATTCGCCGGCGATGAACAATGGCAGGCCATCGAAGTGCCCCAAGCGGCAACCTATGTCTGGCAGGCTGACTCGACCTACATTCAGCACCCGCCATTCTTCGAGGACATCGGCGGGGCGCTGCCCGAGATCGCTGATATTCAGCAGGCCCGTGTGTTGGCGTTGCTCGGAGACTCGGTCACCACTGACCACATCTCCCCTGCCGGCAACATCAAGGCCGACAGCCCTGCCGGTCGCTATCTGCGCGACAAAGGCGTGCAGCCCAAAGACTTCAACTCCTATGGCTCGCGCCGCGGCAACCATGAGGTAATGATGCGCGGCACCTTCGCCAACATCCGCATCCGCAACGAGATGCTCGGCGGCGAAGAAGGCGGCAACACCGTGCACGTGCCCAGCGGTGAAAAACTCTCGATCTACGATGCCGCCATGCGTTATCAGGCCGAAGGTACTCCGCTGGTGGTGATTGCCGGGCAGGAATACGGCACTGGTTCCAGCCGCGACTGGGCAGCCAAGGGCACCAACCTGCTCGGGGTCAAGGCAGTGCTGGCCGAGAGCTTCGAGCGCATTCACCGCTCGAACCTGATCGGCATGGGCGTGCTGGCTTTGCAGTTCATGGCCGGTGACAGCCGCAAGACGCTGAACCTGACCGGCACTGAACGCATCGATATCCTCGGCTTGAGCGACGCGCAGATCCGCCCGGGCATGACCCTGACCCTGCGCATCCACCGTGAACACGGCGAGCAACAGGACATCCAGGTGCTGTGCCGGATCGACACCCTCAACGAGGTCGAGTACTTCAAGGCAGGCGGCATTCTGCACTATGTGCTGCGGCAACTGATCGCCAGCTGATCGCCATCTCATCAACCCAGGGGCGCACTGCGCCCCTTCTCTCGCCCGCCGCTGGTTAAATAATCATTCAATAAAACCGCAGCCATGCCGATAGCCATGGAAAGCCTTGCGGACCGAGCAGCCATGCGTAACAACCAGCCGATTACCCAGAGAGAACGGACTTTCCCTGCCCAACAGCGGTTGATCTCCACCACCAATGCCAAAGGTGTGATCAGTTACTGTAACGATGCCTTCGTCGAAATCAGCGGTTTCTCACGCGAGGAATTGATCGGCGCTGCGCATAATCTGGTCCGCCACCCCGATGTCCCCGCAGCAGTGTTTGCCCACATGTGGCAGACCCTCAAGCAAGGCCTGCCGTGGATGGGTATCGTCAAGAACCGCTGCAAGAGCGGCGATCATTACTGGGTCAACGCCTACGTAACGCCGATTTTCGACAACAACCAGGTAGTCGGTTACGAATCGGTGCGGGTCAAACCTACCGCTGAACAGATTCGCCGTGCCGAAGGCCTGTACCAGCGCCTCAACCAGGGCAAGTCGGCGATCCCTCGCCGCGACCGTTGGCTGCCGGTGCTGCAAGACTGGCTGCCGTTCATTCTGGTCAGCCAGGTCGGCTTCCTGATCGGCAACTGGCTGGGCCATTCCTGGGGCTTCGCCCTCGCCGCCGGCCTGTCGGTACCGTTGGGCCTGCTCGGTTTGAGCTGGCAGCAACGCGGCCTCAAGCGCCTGCTCGGTCTGGCTGAGCAAACCACCTCCGACCCGCTGATCGCGCAGATGTACACCGACAGCCGCGGCGTACAGGCGCGTCTTGAAATGGCCATGCTCAGCCAGGACGCGCGGATGAAAACCTGCCTGACCCGCTTGCAGGACAGCGCCGAACACCTGAGCGAGCAGGCGCGTCAGTCCGATGTCCTGGCTCACCAGAGCTCATCGGGCCTGGAACGCCAACGGGTAGAAACCGAGCAGGTCGCAGCCGCGGTCAACCAAATGGCCGCGACCACCCAGGAAGTTGCCAACCACGTGCAGCGCACTGCCGATGCCACCCAGGAAGCTAATCGCCTGACCAGCCAGGGCCGGCAGATCGCCGGGGAGACCCGCGAGGCCATTGCTCGCTTGTCCACCGCAGTCGGCGAAACCGGGCAAACCGTGACCCAACTAGCCAAGGACAGCGACGAGATCGGCGGCGTGGTCGATGTGATCAAAGGCATTGCCGATCAGACCAACCTGCTGGCCTTGAACGCTGCCATCGAAGCCGCCCGCGCCGGCGAAATGGGCCGCGGTTTTGCCGTGGTGGCTGATGAAGTGCGCCAGCTGGCGCAACGCACTGCCGAATCCACCGGGCAGATCCACGGCCTGATTGCCAAGCTGCAACAGACGGCCAGCAGCGCCGTGTTGACCATGGAAAGTGGCCATCGCCAGGCGCAGGAAGGCGTTGCCCGGGTTATGGAAGCGGATCAGGCGCTGATCGGCATCAGCGAAGCGGTGGCCAATATCACCGACATGGCGACCCAGATCGCAGCGGCAACCGAAGAGCAAACCGCCGTGGCTGACGAAATCAGCCGCAACATCAGCACCATTGCCAGCCTTGCTGACGAAACCGCCGAACAAGCACAGCACTCGGCTTTGCTCAGCGAAGAGCTGACCGGCACGGCGGGGACTCAGTACTCACTGGTGGAGCGCTTCAACCGTTGATGTGCTGACGGAGTCGTTATCGCTGGGGAACCTGCGGTAACGGCCGTTTACCAGTCCAGCGCCAGCCGCGTTTCGAAACAGCGCTCGCTGCCGTCCAGCGGATCGGCAAAGCGCAGGCTCTGCGCCAATAGTTTCAAGGGCCGTTGATAGTCATCCTCGACCGCCTGCAACTGCGGGTAAAACGGGTCGTTGCAGATGCCCGCCCCCAACGCGGCCATGTGCACGCGCAACTGGTGCGTCTTGCCGGTTACCGGCGACAGGCCATAGCGCCAGCAATCACCATTTTTCTCGATCACATGCGCCAGCGTCTCGCTGTTCTCTGCGCCGGGGACCTCGTGCATGCGGAAAAACGGTTCGCCGTGCACCAACCTGCTGCGTCGCACCAGCGGGAAGTCGAGTTCAGGCAGTGCAGCGGCAATCGCCTGATACTGCTTGTCGATACGCCGTTCGGGGAACAGGCGCTGATAGGCGCTGCGGGTCTCAGGGTTGGCCGAGAACATGACCAGTCCTGCCGTATGCCGGTCGATGCGATGCAAGGGCACCAGGTGCGGGTTGCCCAGCCGGCGGATGAGCCGACGGAGCAAAGTCTGCTCGACGTATTCGCCTGTGGGCGTCACCGGCAGAAAGTGCGGCTTGTCGGCGATGACCAGGTGCTCGTCCATGTGCACAATCGATTCGTGCACCGGGATCGGTTTCTCGTTGGCCACTTCACGAAAATAATGCAGGCGCATGCCGCGTCGGTAAGGCAAATCTGCGCCGATTGCACGCCCTTCAGCGTCCAGCACCCGACCGCGGGCAAAACGGTCAAGCCATTGCTCGCGATCAATTGCCTTGAAGTGCTCACACAAGCAATCAAGCACCGTCTTCCACTCGCCAGGCGGCAGGCATACCGTGCTGGCTTGTTGATGTGCAGGATCGAAAGGTGCGCTCATGTCAGGCTCAGGCAGTCAATAAGCCGGCATTATCACCCATGCCCTGCAGCTCAGCCAGCTTCGGCCGTCTCGCAGCGCACCTTGAGCCAGCGCAGCACCTGCACGGCGTCCCAGCGGCCAGGGTCATACAGCGCATAAACCAGGCCTTGATAGCCGACGACATCCAGCGGTCGGTGAAATCCGGCCCGTTGAAACAACGCCTCGACTTCAGCGAAGCAGGTATTGAAGTGGACCTTGCCAAAGGGCGTCCGGTCATCCGTGACCAGGCCCTCGAGACGCAGCTCCAGAACGGCGTCGGCTACACGCTCGGGCGCCATCCTGTTGATGCTGTATTTCAGTTGCTCGACATTGAGCATCGCTTCACCCTGACACTGTATTTATATACAGCATACGAAGTTGTTCCGGCTTTCGTCAAATGGCAGGCGCTGTCAGTGGATGCCCGGTAGGTAGCCGCTGCCTCGTTGAATAGTCAGTACCTGACGGCGTGGATGCTCGGTCGAGACACCCAGGTGGACCCAGCTGTCGAACTCGAGAATCAACTGATCGAACATGATGTCACTGTCGCGAATCCGTATTGCAACTTGGCGTGCGGGAATGTTCAAAGCCGTGAAGTCAGCCGCCAGCCCCAGTACATGAGCGCTTTGCGCTGTGCCGCCGACCTTGTGGTTGAGCGCCTGGCTACGAAAGCCGCTGGTAATCGTCAGTGGCACCTGGAGCAGACTACGCACCTGCTCGAGTACGCCGCATAACAGGCCCAGGTTCGCCAACGCCGCGGGCGGCGGCGTGTTATCCAGACCTGCAAGCGCTGCTGTGCTGGAAGCGGTCATTTCGGCTAGCGTGAAGTGGGGGGTGATGAACATCACGGACCTCTGCGTGGCTGATGGCAAGGCTCGCTCATGGCGGGCCAGGGCCGATCATCTGTCACCACACAGGTTTGCACACGAGGGACGCGCCGCCCCTGGGGCGATCATTGCCGGAGGAAAGCCACCACCTGTTCGCTATCGAACGGCCAGTGCAACTCATCGCCTGAATCGCACCGACGCAGCACCGGGATGATCAATCCATAGCGCTCGAACAATGCCTCCTGTTCACTGATGTCGACCAGTTCGACCAGCAGGCCGCGCTCGACGAATGGCATCAGCACGGCTTCGGCGACTTCGCACAGGTGGCACCCAAGGGTGCCCAGCAGTTGGCATTCCGGAAGCATGGCGGGCCTGCGCACAATGGAGAGGTGGACTTATTGTAAAGTCCAGCCCGCACCCGTCAATCCTGGCTGGTGGCACCGATTCGATGCAGCGACAGGTCTGCCCCCTGAAACTCCTGCTCATGGCTCAGACGCAAGCCCAGCGTAGCCTTGAGCAAGCCATACACGACCAGGCCACCGGTCAATGCCACGAGTACACCGCCGAGGCTGCCGATCAGTTGACTGATCATGCTCACCCCGCCCAGACCAGCCAGGCTCGGCTGGGCAAAGATCCCGCAGGCGATGCCGCCCCACACACCGCAAACGCCATGCAGTGGCCAGACGCCGAGAACATCGTCGATTTTCCAGCGGTTCTGCGCAGCGGTGAAACACCAGACGAACAGCCCACCCGCCACTACGCCGGTGAGCAGCGCGCCAAGTGGATGCATCAGGTCGGAGCCGGCACAGACCGCCACCAGCCCAGCCAACGGACCGTTGTGCAGAAAGCCTGGGTCATTGCGCCCGGCCAGCAGCGCTGCCAGGGTGCCGCCCACCATTGCCATCAGCGAATTGATCGCCACCAGGCCACTGATCCCTTGCAGGCTCTGCGCGCTCATGACGTTGAAGCCGAACCAGCCGATGATCAGGATCCAAGAGCCCAACGCGAGAAACGGAATGCTCGAGGGAGCAAAGGCGATCAGTCGCCCGTCACGATAACGCCCACGCCGTGCGCCAAGCAGCAACACCGCTGCCAGGGCCAGCCAGCCGCCCATGGCATGCACTACCACCGAGCCAGCGAAGTCGTGAAACGGCGCACCGAAGCGCTGTTGCAGCCATTCCTGCAAGCCAAAATTGCCGTTCCACACAATGCCTTCATAGAACGGGTAGACGAACGCCACAATCAGCGCTGTCGCGCATAACTGCGGGGCGAAGCGGGCACGTTCGGCGATGCCGCCGGAGATGATCGCGGGAATGGCCGCTGCGAAGGTGATCAGGAAAAAGCACTTCACCAAGGCGTAGCCATGATCGCTGGCCAGCGTCGCTGCCGGCTGCAGGAAGGTCACCCCATAAGCAACCCAGTAACCGACGAAAAAGTACACCAGCGCCGAAATGGCAAAGTCGCTGAGGATCTTCGACAGTGCGTTGACCTGATTCTTGTGGCGAACCGTACCTACTTCCAGAAAGGCAAAACCGGCATGCATCGCCAGCACCAGAATGGCGCCCATCAGTAAGAAAAGCGTGTTGGAACCGTGGACCAGAGAGTCCATTGCGCTGTGGGTGTTTTCCATGAAATTGGCAGACCTGCTGAAAAAGGCACCATGACAGTTCAAGAACCGGCATCCCTGCACCGAATCGGTGCCCGCCCCGCTGCCCTGTTCTGGTGAGGCCTGGCGGAACGTGCGTGGTTTTTTCTTGGGTTTGTCGTGGATTGGGTTAAGGTTTATCGGTATGTGCAGACGTGATGCGCGAAATCGTCGCAGCCGCTGCGGGCACGCCCCAATACTTAACAAACACTTAGCAAACGCCATACCAGCAACTGCAGTGAACCTTCACAACAGCCATCACTCGAATTATCCACATACCTAAACAGGGAGAGACCCAATGGCCAGCAAATCGGCAAAGAATGCTCAAGAGATATTGATGGCTGACTTCCAGGCGCTAGTACGCGACACCGAGCGGCTGCTGGCGGACACGGCCAATCTGGCGGGTGATCAGGCTGACGAATTGCGCGAACAGATTCATGCGCGCCTCGAAGAGGCTCGTGCCAACCTGCAGGTGACTCAGGAATCGGTGCGCGCCCGCGGTCAGGAGGCGGTTGTTCAAGCCGAAGCCTATGTCCAAGAAAACCCTTGGCAGGCTATCGGCATTGCTGCAGGTGTCGGCCTGCTGATCGGGCTGCTGGCCAATCGCCGCTGAGGTAACTTCATGGAAAATGACGCCTCCACTAGCGCAACCGGCAAGCGCCTCGGCGCTGCCGTGCTTGGCCTGCTGCACAGCCACATCGAGCTGTTCGGCATCGAGCTGCAGGAGCAGAAAGGCCGTACCTTGAAGCTGCTGCTGTTCGCAGGCATGGCATTGGTATTTGCCCTGCTGTTGCTGTCGGCATTGTCTGGTCTGCTGCTGGTACTGGTCTGGGACAGTTATCGCCTGGCCGGGATCATCGGTCTGTGCGTGTTCTACTGCCTCGCCACGCTGTACTGCGCTGTTCGCCTGAAAGCTGCGGTATTCGATGAGTCTTCACCGTTCAGCTCCACACTTGAGGAGCTTGCCAAGGATCGGGAGCGACTGTTGCCATGAGCCTGCCTGAACTTCCCAATACGCGTAATCCGCGCGAGCTGCGCAAGGCGCTGTTGCGTCTGCGCCTCGAAATGCACCGCCAGGAAATCCGCCAGGAATCGGCGCAACTGCTCGAGCCAGTCCGTCGCCTGCGCGGCATAGGTAGCTCTGTGCAGCAAGGGCTGGGGATCAAGCATGCGCCGTTATGGGGCATTGCCGGCGTGGTTTTCATGGGCTTTCTGACTGGCAAGGGTGCCCGCGGTGGTGGCCTTACGCGCTTGCTGCGCCTGGGCGGCACGTTGCTGCCCTTGGCCAGACTGTTCCTGCACAACGGTCGACGCCGCTAGCAGCGGCTGCGCCTGCCCCTTGCGCAGGCGCAGCGCTACCCTGAAGCTATGGCGATTATCCGATCGGAGAGCGAGCATTGGACTGGGATACCCTGCTGACCCGTGAGCGCCTGGGCAAGGCCCTGTACAGCCCTGAGGAACTAGGGCGCAGTCCCTTCCATAAGGACCACGACCGGATCATCTTTTCCGGTGCGTTTCGCCGGCTTGGACGCAAGACTCAAGTCCACCCGGTGTCGAGCAACGACCATATTCATACCCGCCTGACCCATTCGCTGGAAGTGAGCTGCGTCGGCCGCTCACTCGGCATGCGTGTGGGCGAGACCTTGCGCGACGAGCTGCCGGCCTGGTGCGAGCCAAGCGACCTGGGCATGATCGTGCAGTCGGCCTGCCTGGCCCACGACATCGGTAATCCGCCGTTCGGCCACTCTGGCGAAGACGCGATCCGCTCCTGGTTTCAGCAGGCGGCAGGTCGCGGCTGGCTGGACGGCATGAGCGACGAGCAACGCGCTGACTTTCTCAATTTCGAAGGCAATGCGCAGGGCTTTCGGGTGCTCACACAGTTGGAGTATCACCAGTTCGATGGCGGTACCAGGCTGACCTACGCCACCCTCGGCACCTACCTTAAATACCCGTGGAGCTCGCGTCACGCCGATGCCCTGGGCTACAAGAAGCACAAGTTCGGCAGCTATCAGAGCGAGCTGCCGTTGCTCGAGCAGATCGCACGCAAGCTGGGCCTGCCGCAGCTCGAGGAGCAACGCTGGGCACGCCATCCGCTGGTGTACCTGATGGAGGCTGCCGACGATATCTGCTACGCCTTGATCGACCTTGAAGACGGGGTCGAGATGGAGCTGCTGCAATATGCCGAAGTCGAAGCGCTGCTGCTGGACCTGGTCGGTGACGACCTGCCCGAGACCTACCGCCAGCTCGGCGCCAACGACTCGCGCCGACGCAAGCTGGCGATCTTGCGCGGCAAGGCTATCGAACACCTGACCAATGCGGCAGCCGAAGCGTTCGTCGAGCAGCAACGGGCGTTGCTCAGCGGTCAGTTAGCGGGCGACCTGGTCGAGCACATGCACGGCCCTGCCAAGCGCTGTGTACTGCAGGCCAAGGACATGGCGCGCAAGAAGATTTTCCAGGACAAGCGCAAGACGCTGCACGAGATTGGCGCTTACACCACGCTGGAAATCTTGCTCAACGCTTTTTGTGGCGCGGCCCTGGAACAACACGGCGGGCGCACCCCGTCGTTCAAAAGCCGGCGAGTGCTCGACCTGATTGGCAACCATGCGCCAAGCCCTGATGACACGTTGCACAACGCCTTCCTGCGGATGATTGATTTCATCGCCGGCATGACCGACAGCTATGCCAGCGAGATGGCTTGTGAGATGACTGGGCGTTCCAGCCCGACCTGAATACGGCAAACTTAGGCAGATCTCAGCCAGTATTGGGGCCGCTGTGCGGCCCCGGTTATGCGAAGGTTAGCAGTGTAGATAGATGAACCAATCTCACGCCTATCGATTAACCAACCCCAACTAACAGCCACTCACACCACGTTACTAATTTCTTGCTACATATAAACATCTCGTCTCAAGAATCATCGGCTATGTAGTCTCTTACTGTAGTCCATTTCCCATATACGACTGACAAACGCTTGTTGCCTGCTTCCTGCCGCCCATCTGGGTTAAGGTGCGCTCTGTTCACGCCATCTGTCCCAATGGAATGTTAACTATGCAATCCGTATTTATTGTCGACGACCATCCGGTTATTCGCTTGGCCGTACGCATGCTACTGGAAAACCAGGGTTACAAGATCGTCGGCGAGTCTGACAACGGCGTCGACGCGATGCAGCTGATTCGCGAGGCACGCCCCAACCTGGTCATCCTTGACATCGCTATCCCGCGACTGGATGGGCTCGAAGTGCTGGCGCGTTTCCAGAGCATGGCCCTGCCCATGAAGGTGCTGGTACTAACTGCCCAGTCACCCGCGCTGTTCGCCATTCGCTGCATGCATTCGGGCGCATCGGGCTATGTCTGCAAGCAGGAAGACTTGAGCGAACTCATCAGTGCAATCAAGGCAGTACTTGCTGGCTACAACTATTTCCCCAGCCAAGTCCTGCAGGGTGAGACAGAAAGCAGCAGATCGGAATTAGGTCTATTCCGACAGGTCAATGATCGAGAACTGATGGTGCTGCAACTTTTTGCCCAGGGTCGAAGCAACAAGGAAATCGCTTCAGGCATGTTTCTCAGCAACAAGACAGTGAGCACCTACAAAAAACGCCTGATGCAAAAACTACGGGTAAGTACTTTGGTCGACCTGATTGACGTGGCCAAACGGAACGCGCTGGTGTGATGCTGCGAGTGGGGCATTACTTGACCTGTTTGTGCCTTTTCCTGGCCGCCACCGGCTTGTCGGTGGCGGCGGAGCAGGAGCCTACGACACTGACCTTGCTCAAACGTACGTCAGCACAACCAAGCCGCCCACAGCTCAGCGCCGAGCAGCGCAACTGGCTTGAGACAAAGCAGCAACTGACGCTAGGCACCTCTTTCCCCGATTACCCCCCGTTCGATATCACCAGCGGTGGCCGTGACTACCAGGGCATTACCGCCGAGTACGCTGCGGTGATCAGCAGCGCGCTCGGGCTGCCGGTGAAAGTATTGCGTTTCGACAATCGCCTGGATGCCGTCGAGGCGCTCAAGCAAGGGCGGATTGACCTGTTGGGCAGCGCTAACGGTTTCGAAGCCGCTGCGCAAGGGCTGGGGCTGTCGGTCCCGTATGCGGTCGACCAACCCGTGCTGGTGACTCGCGAGGACGAGGCGCGCCCGCTGAACAACGGCCTCAATGGCATGCGCCTGAGCATGCTGTATCACTACCTGCCGCCCAAGGTGGTACGCGAGACCTACCCCAACGCTTCACTGCTGACGTTCGGCTCGTCGACCCAGGCACTCAATGCGGTTGCATTTGGGCAGGCCGACGTCTTCATCGGCGATACCATTTCCACCTACTTTCAACTCAATCAGGGCCATCTGCCGCGCCTGCGTATGGCCAATTTTGGCCAGCATGAGGCCATTGGCTTCAGCTTCGCCATGCGCCGCGACGCATCGATGCTCAGAGGGTTGATCAACCTCGCGCTGCAAGCTCAGCCAGTGGTGGTGCAAAGCAACATTCTCAAACGCTGGAGCGCCGGTAGCGACATTCTGCTGAGCGAGCGCAAGCTGCAGCTAAGCCCAGCAGAAGAACAGTGGCTAAGGCAGCGTCCATTGTTGCGGGTAGTCATCGACGAAACGGCGGCCCCGGTGTCCTACTTCGACGCGGCCGGTCAGTTCCGCGGCATTACCGCCGACCTGCTGGAAATGCTCAGGCTGCGCACAGGTCTGCATTTCGAGATTCAGCGTGCGGGCAGTGTTGACGACATGCTCGCGCGGATTGCCGATGGTCGCGCCGATGTCATTGCAGCACTGCCGATGCAAGAGCAGCACAACCCGCAACTGCTGGTGACTCGGCCGTATCTGGAAAGCTCGCTGGTGCTGGTCACCCGACACAACGAAACGGCCAGCTCATTCGAGCAACTCAACGGCAAGCGGGTTGCCGTCACACGTGGCAGCGCAGCAGCGCAACTGCTTGCCCAGCAGTACCCGGATGTCATGGCTATCCAGACCGAAAGCCCGTACTACTCCCTGGCGCTGCTCAGCAGCAGTGCCGTCGACGGCGCTGTCAGCACGCTGATCGATGCCAACCATGCGCTGGCCAGCGACCCGGATCTGGTGATTCGCAATACGGTGGGCATCGAGCCCGCCAGCTTCGCGATGGCGAATGCCAGCAATGCGCAGCCGCTGGCAGCTATCCTCGACAAGGCCTTGTTGAGTATCTCTCCAGAAGAATTTGGCGCGATCTACAACCGCTGGAGCGGCCTCAATGCGCAAGACGATGCCTATTGGCGGAACCTGCGGCATCTGGCTCTGCAGATTGCAGTGGGAATCTGCTCTTTACTGTTGCTGGCGCTGGTCTGGAACGCGCATCTGCGCCGCCAGATTCGCCATCGCCAACGCGTCGAACGAGCCCTCAACGACCAACTCGAATTCATGCAGGTGATGCTCAATGGCACTCCTCATCCGCTGTTTGTGCGGGGTCGTGATGGCAAGTTGCAAAGCTGCAACGACAGTTACCTGAAGGCGA
Organism: Pseudomonas sp. EZ-C24; assembly: GCF_014525325.1. NCBI lineage: Bacteria > Pseudomonadati > Pseudomonadota > Gammaproteobacteria > Pseudomonadales > Pseudomonadaceae > Pseudomonas > Pseudomonas sp. EZ-C24. The sequence goes on from NZ_JACDIU010000015.1 coordinate 164,845, forward strand.
TGGACGCCTGTGCGCAAGACGTCATTGGCAAACGCCTGGAAGAGAGCTTGGGCAGCCAGCATGCCTGTACGCATCAGATCGAAGCCGACTATCAGCAGGTCATGGCCGCCGGCGAGCCGTTGATCCTTGATCGCCAGCTCCGCCTGAAAAATCGCGAACTGACGGTGTACCACTGGGTCCTGCCCTATCGTGACTCGTTGGGTGAAGTGCAGGGCATCATTGGCGGCTGGATCGATATCAGCGAGCGCCGCCAGCTGGTGCAGGAGCTGCGCCTGGCAAAACAGCAGGCCGATGATGCCAACCGTGCCAAGAGCACCTTTCTGGCAACCATCAGCCATGAAATTCGCACGCCGATGAACGCAGTCATCGGCATGCTCGAACTCGCCGTCAGGCACGCCGATCAAGGCCGCGTGGACAAACCGGCACTGGAAGTCGCCTACCATTCCGCTACCGACCTGCTGGGCCTGATCGGAGATATCCTGGATATCGTGCGGATTGAATCCGGGCACATGAGCCTGGCGCCAGAACCGGTCGAGCTGGCTGCTTTGATCAAATCCGTAGCGCGGGTATTTGAAGGCCAGGCACGTGAAAAGGGCCTGGCACTGGAAGTCCAGATCGAGCCGAGCGCACAACGTCACGTACTGCTCGACCCACTGCGTTTCAAGCAGGTACTGAGCAATCTGCTCAGCAATGCGATCAAGTTCACCGACATTGGCCAGGTCCGCGTACACGCACAGCTGCACCGGTCAGCTTCTGCGCCAACCACCCAACTGGAACTTGAGGTGCGCGACAGCGGCATCGGCATTCCCGAGCACGAAATACAAGGGCTGTTCAGTCCCTTCGTGCAGGCCAACACCCAGAGCGACGGCGCACGCTGCGGCACCGGGTTGGGCCTGACCATCAGCCGCACCCTGTGCGAAATGATGGGTGGCACACTGACCCTGCGCAGTTTGCAGGGGGTAGGCACCCAGGTCCGCCTGAGCATGCAGGTCTGCCCAGCCGGTGCACCGGTGGCAGCCGAGGCGGCGATACGCCAGGTCGACGCGCTCAATCCCGACTTGCGCGTACTGGTCATCGACGACCACCCCGCCAACTTGATGCTGATGGCGCAGCAGTTGAATTTCATGGGGCTGCGCCACACCAGTGCCCGGGATGGCAATGAAGCCTTGCAATGTTGGCACAGCGCTACGTTCGATGTGCTGCTGCTCGACTGCAACATGCCCCACATGAACGGCTATCAGGTGACGCGAGCCATCCGCGCTGAAGAGCGCGCCAGCAACCGGCCACCCTGCGTCATTTTTGGCTACACCGCCAATGCCCAACCCGAAGTTCGCCAGCGCTGCCTGGATGCGGGCATGAACGACTGCCTGCTCAAGCCGATAAGCCTGCGTACGCTGAGTGAGCACCTCGCCAACGTCACTCCATTACCCGAATCCGCGGCGCTACAGCCCCGCCGAACGGCGTTCGACGTCGCCAGTGTGAGGAGGGTTGCTGGCGACGACCCGGCAGATCAACAGCGTTTTCTGCAGCTGTTGCAGCAGAGCCTGAAGGATGACTGCACAGTGCTGATGAGCCTTGATCCAGAGCAGCAGGCCCTGGCCATCGTCGAGCAGGCACACAAAATCCTCAGCGCCGCACGGATGCTGGATGCTCAGGCAATGATGGAGGTGTGCGAGCTGCTCGCCAGTGGCGAACTGACGCTGCACGAGTTGAAGCTGAAGCGGCAGGCCTTGGCCAGGCACATGCGCAGAATTGAAAAAGCCCTGAGCCGTCAGCTGGGCTGAGCGTTCAGGGCTTTGGCATGGCGGCGCGCCGACAGCGCCCGCCAGGCTGGTTCAGGAAGCCGAGTTGATCGGCTTTTCCGGATACCAGGCGTCCAGCAGCGGGCTGACTTTGACTTCGGTCAGCTCGTTACGGCCCTTGAGCCACGCTTCGACAGCAGCACGCTGCTCTTCGCTGACCGAGCCACGTTCGGCCAGGCAGACCAGACCGAAGTCATCGCCGCCGACGTAGTCCAGGCCGTTGGCGTCCATGGCTTCTACCAGGAAGGCGTCGAGGAAGGCATCGATGGCTTCTTCAGACAGGTCTTCCTTGAAACCAAGGTTCAGTTCGAAGCCCAGCTCCTGGAATTCATCTACGCAGAGTTTTTTGCGCAGACGGCGGGAACGGTTGGTAGCCATGAAACAATCCTCTTAAGTAATTACGGGCGGCACTTTACCAGTTTCCGGGGCGCAGCGGCGCTTTTGTGTCGAACCCGGCACATACAGGACGCGCTTGGGGCATAATGCCCGCTATATTTCGATCTGGGGCCACCATCTTTTACAGCCCCGTTATTTCCCCCTCGCCCGCAGGGTTTTCCTACTTATGATCAAAGCGCTCCGCCCACTGCTGCTCGCCGGCCTGATGCTGCCTCTGGCCATGCCCACTGAGGCCGCCGTCAACACCACCTTGCCGCCCAAGGTGCAACAGGCTCTCAAGACCAACAAATTGCAGGACAACGCCCTGTCGCTGGTCATGCTGCCCCTCGATGGCCCCGGTACGGCAACGGTGTTCAACGCCGATGTGTCGGTCAACCCGGCCTCAACCATGAAACTGGTTACCACCTACGCCGCCCTCGAGCTGCTTGGCCCGACCTTTCAATGGAAAACCGAGTTCTACACCGATGGCACCCTGAGCAATGGCGTGCTCAACGGCAACCTGTACCTCAAGGGTGGCGGCGATCCCAAACTGAACATGGAAAAGCTCTGGCTGCTGATGCGTGACCTGCGCGCCAACGGCGTGCGCACCGTCACCGGTGACCTGGTGCTGGACCGCAGCCACTTCGTGCAGCCCAACCTGCCCCACTTCGACGATGACGGCGGCGACACCAACAAGCCGTTTCTGGTCAAGCCAGACTCGTTGCTGGTCAACCTCAAGGCGCTGCGTTTCGTTGCTCGCAATGACGGCGGCAAGGTCATGATTGCAGTCGAACCGCCGATTGCCAGCATCCGCATCGACAATCAGGTCAAGGCGGTCGCCTCCAAGCAGTGCGCCGGTGAGGTCCGCTATAACCCGCAGGTCAGACCAGACGGTGTCACCGTAGTGGTCAGCGGCCAATTGGGCGAAGGCTGCAACTCGCAGACCTATCTGGCCCTGCTCGACCACCCCGCCTACGCGGCAGGTGCCGTTCGCGCAATCTGGAACGAACTGGGCGGCACCATCCAGGGTGGCGATCGCATCGAGAACGTGCCGAAAAGCGCCCGAGTACTGGCGCGGGCATTCTCGCCCGACCTGGTCGAGGTGATCCGCGACATCAACAAATACAGCAACAACACCATGGCTCAGCAGCTGTTCCTGAGCCTGGGCGCGCAGTTCCGTACCGATGCCGACGGCGATGACGCGCGCGCCGCACAACGGGTCGTGCGTCAGTGGATGGCGAAAAAAGGTATCACCTCACCGCACCTGGTGATGGAGAACGGCTCTGGCCTGTCTCGCGCTGAACGTGTCAGCACGCGTGAAATGGCCACCCTGCTGCAGGCGGCCTGGAACAGCCCTTACGCTGCTGAATTCATCAGCTCGATGCCGCTGGTGGGCATGGACGGGACCATGCGCAAGCGCCTTAAACGCACTGCCATGACCGGCCAGGCGCATATCAAGACCGGCACTTTGAATACCGTGCGCGCAATCGCCGGCTTCAGCCGCGACAGCAACGGCCACACCTGGGCAGTGGCGGCGATCCTGAATGATCCCAAGCCATGGGGTGCGTCACAAGTGCTTGATCAGGTGCTGCTTGAGCTGTATCGCCAGCCGAAACTGAATACTGGCACCGCCGCATCGGGGCTCTGAACCAAGCAGTCTGAGCAGCGCGTGCCAGCCGCCGCGGCGCTGCTCGGCAGGCAGATCAGGCCGACTTAAGGCTGCACTACTTCAACTCGGTCGCGGCCACCCTGCTTGGCCGCGTACACCCCGGCATCGGCGCGCAGCAGCAGCAGCAGCAGCGCATCGGCGCCCTCCCCCGGGTGCCAGGCAGCCACGCCGAAGCTTGCCGTGACCTTGCCGACCCCGTTGATCACCAAACTGCGTACCCCCTGCCACAGCTCCAGCGCCAGGGTGCGCGCCTGCGCGATATCGCTACCTGGGCACAGCACCATGAACTCCTCGCCCCCGAGCCGGCAGAACACGTCCGTACGGCGCAGACGATGGCTGATGTGCTGGCACAGGCTGCGCAGGACATCGTCACCTACCGCATGCCCATGCTCATCGTTGATGCGCTTGAAGTGATCGACATCGAGCATGATCACCGCCAGCTCCAGGCCATCACGCGCGGCGCGATCAAGCTCGATCTTCAGCCGCTCCTGGAAGTAGCGGCGGTTGTGAATACCGGTCAACACGTCGGTAATCGATAGCGCCCGCAGCTCGTGCTCGACCCGCTTGGGCTCGGAAACATCGGTCAGATAGCCATGCCACAAGGTGCATCCCGCCTCGCCCAGTTCAGGCGTGGCCTCACCGCGCACCCAGCGCAAACCGGCCTGCGGCAGAATCACCCGATACTCTTCGCGCCACGGGGCAAGGTGCTCTGCCGAGTAACGGATCGAGCGCAGCACCCGCTCCAGGTCATCAGGATGAATCCGCTCGGTAATCGGCGCCGCATCCTCACGCAGCTGATGCAGATCGATCTCGTAGATGTCGAACAAGCCCTGGCTGGCGTAGGGAAAACATGTATGTCCAGACGCATCCAGACGGTACTGATAGATGCCTCCAGGCACTTCGGCACTGAGCTTCTCCAGCAGCCGATCACGCACCGCCAGTGCCTCATGCACGCGGCGCCGTTCAGTGACATCAATGCAGATTGCCAGGTAGCCGACCCAACGGCCGTGCTCATCGAGCACCGGGCTGACCAGCATGGTCGCCAGCAGCTGGCTGCCATCGCTACGTTGCAGGGTCCATTCGCCAGGCTGGTTATCCGCGGCCTGCGCCGCATCGGCAAAGATTGCCTGAGCGCAGCTGATGTCGCGGCCGTGCTGCTGGCTCAGGGCCTGGGCGCGCTGGTGCAACTCGTCGGCCTGAATCAGCGCGGGCAGATCAAGCCGGCCGACCACTTCGCTGGCGGCATAACCCAGCATGCGCTCGGCGCCAGCATTGAAGGTGATGATCCGGCCCTCGAGGTCAGTGGCGATAATCGCCACCTGAGTTGCCGCATCGAGCACGCTGCGCAGTTGGTTATGGGTGCCCCTGAGAGACTGCTCACTGATGCGCAATTCGGCCGTGCGCTGCTCGACCAGCTTCAATGCGCGCTGGCGCTGGCTGAGCACGCTGTACAGCAAAGCGCCGAGCAGCACGCTCAGCAGCGCCCCAAGTATCGCGACCGCCGGCACCAACGATGAACGATTGGCGTGCACGAAGCTTTGGCTGGGACGAATCAGCATCTGATAGGGATAACCAGCCAGCTGCAGTTGACGGGCACTGGCCATTGCCAGCGGCGCTGCCGGGTTGAGCGACTGGTACAGCAGGTTTTGCCCGCTGCCATCGCTGATGCGCACCACCAGGTCGTCGTCCGTTGCAGCTGACACGCCCTCGCTGACCAAGCGCTGCAAGTCGAGCAGGACAATCACATAGCCACTGGGTACACCGTCGCCTGCAACATTGGCGAAGACTGGAGCAAGCATCATCAGCACTACCGCCGCAGGCTGCTCTGGCAACTGCCATGGCGCGGACACCGCCATGCTGCCTGGGGTAGTCGCGCGCACCAAAGTGCTTTGCACGCGTCTCAGGTTGAACAGCTCCAGGCCAGAAGGCAGCCCAGCCAGATTGGAAGTTTGCACAAAGCGTATGGGGTAGGCGTGGCCGCGTAATGCTAAGGGCTGTACCTGCGCCTGGCCGCCAGCATCAGGGGACGCATTGTGGACAGCCAGTTCGGCACTCGCCCCCCACCTGGCGGTGGCAACGGCGGGCGCCCAGGCGTAGGCCAAAGTGCGCTGCAACAGCGGTTTGACGTAACCCTGAAATTCGCCTGCGGTGACGTTATCGGAATAACTGAAAAAGCGCCGCAGGCTATCCAGGCGCTGTTGCTGGTCTGCCAGGCGTTCGGCAATACGGCTGTAGCGGTCTGCGGCCAGCAGCTCGAAGCGCTGGCGCAGTTGCTGTTTGGAGAAGCTGTACGCGGCGGTCGTCAGCGCCGCCGTGAACAAAGCGCCGCTGATTACCGCCAGCAGCGCCAACGCCCAGGCCGGTAATGCCTGATAGAGCAGGCTAAACACATTCGCACGCACCTTCGACATAGAGCGATCTCGTCACGTCAGCGTCCTGCGAATTTTTCAACCCTGACTATTTATAGCTATTGGCCATTAGCGGCGCAACTCCGACATTACCCAGTGCCACTTCAGCGCAGCTGCAAGCGCCAGGCACGGTGGATCTTGCTGTTGCGAGCAAAGTCCGGATCAACCGTCTGCGCGCTTATTTCTTCCACGGCATACCGCGCGCTCACGCTCTCGTCGAGCTGGAACTTGCGGAAGTTGTTGGAGAAATACAGCACACCGCCAGGCGCCAACCGGGCCAGGGCCAGGTCAAGCAACTGCACGTGGTCGCGCTGCACGTCGAACACCCCTTCCATGCGCTTGGAATTGGAGAACGTCGGCGGGTCGATGAAGATCAGGTCGTAGCTCTCGCGGCAGCTCTCCAGCCAGGCCATGACGTCACCCTGCTCCAGGCGATGGCGATCGGAGTAGCCATTGAGCGAGAGGTTGCGCCGCGCCCAATCGAGGTAGGTCTTGGACAGGTCGACGCTGGTGGTCTCGCGTGCGCCGCCCTTGGCCGCATGCACAGTCGCCGTGGCGGTGTAGCAGAACAGGTTGAGGAAACGCTTGCCGGCCGCCTCGCGCTGGATGCGCATGCGCATCGGACGGTGATCGAGGAACAGCCCGGTATCGAGATAATCGGTCAGGTTGACCAGCAACTTGACGCCGCCTTCGCTGACTTCCTGGAAGCGCCCTTCAGTCGCTTGACGCTCATACTGGCGAGTACCGCTCTGACGCTGACGGCGCTTGAGCACAATACGCTGCTGATCGATGCCCAGTGCCTGCGGGATCGCTGCAAGCACATCGAGCAGACGCCCTTGGGCCTTTTCTGGATCGATGGTACGCGGGGCGGCGTACTCCTGAACGTGCACCCAATCCTGGTAGAGGTCGATCGCCACAGCGTATTCGGGCATGTCGGCGTCATACAGGCGGTAGCAGTCGATATGTTCGCGGCGGGCCCACTTGCCCAGCTGCTTGAGGTTCTTCTGCAAGCGGTTGGCAAACATCTGCGCACCTTCGGAAAGGCGCGCCGGCTCGTTGACGACTGCCACCGGGCGATCGCTGTCAGCTTCCTGGGCCTCGACAGACCGACGCTCGCCGGAGACACCCGTGACGAACTGATCAGGCTGGATCTTGAACAGCAGCAGTTTGCACGGCAACGCGCCGTTCCAGAACGCGTACTGTTTGTGGCTGCGCACACCCATACGCTTGCCCAGTTCAGGCGCGCCGGTGAACACCGCCGCCTCCCAGCCCAGACACGCCTGGCGCAGACGCTCGCCCAGGTTCTGGTAGAGGTAGAGCAAGCTGGCCTCATCGCCCAGACGCTCGCCGTAAGGCGGGTTGCTGATGACCAGACCTTTCTGGTTCTGGTCCGGACGCGGTTCAAACGTGCCGACCTCACCCTGGTAGATCTTGATCCAGTCGCTCAGGCCGGCCCGTTCGACGTTGTTGCGGCCCGGCTGAATCAGCCGTGGGTCGGCTTCGTAACCGCGAATCCACAGCGGCGGCTTGGCCAGGCCGGCTTCGGCGCGCTGGGTTGCTTCGTCATGAACCTTGCGCCACAACGCCGGCACGTGGCCAAGCCAGGCGCTGAAGCCCCAACGCTCGCGCTTGAGGTTGGGCGCAATATCGGCGGCAATCATCGCGGCCTCGACGAGGAAGGTACCGACACCGCACATCGGGTCAGCCAGCGCGCCGCCTTCGGCAGCAATGCGCGGCCAGCCGGAACGAATCAGCACCGCTGCGGCGAGGTTTTCCTTGAGCGGCGCGGCGCCCTGCTGCAAACGATAGCCGCGCTGGTGCAGGCTGTGCCCAGAGAGGTCGAGCGAGAGGATCGCTTCACCACGATCCAGGCGCAGGTGCACACGCATGTCCGGATTCAGCTTGTCGACCGACGGGCGCAGGCCGTCTTTGTCGCGCAGCTTGTCGACGATGGCGTCCTTGACCTTCAGCGCACCAAAGTGGGTGTTGTCGATGCCCGAGCCATGCCCGCTGAACTCCACGGCCAGTGAGCCATCGGCGAGCAGATGATCCTGCCATTCGACGGCATTGACGCCGTCGTAGAGGTCATCGGCATTTTTCATCGCAAAACGTTTGAGCACCAGCAGTACGCGGTTGCCCAAGCGGGACCACAGGCACAAGCGGTAGGCGGTTTCCATGTCGGCCTCGCCACGAATGGCCGAGGTGTGCTCACGCACGTCCTCAAGGCCGAGGCCTCGGGCCTCATCGGCGAGCAGGCCTTCTAGGCCCTTGGGGCAGGTGAGGTAAAGTTCGAAACGGTCCGACATGAGTAATCCAGTGCCTATGGCTATTTGAGTGACGGGACGACGCATCGTCCGTCAGGGTTTTCCCGAGCGCCCTTTTCAGGCGCTCGGGTGGCCTTGCGTGATTCGCGAAGGCCTGGCCGCCCGACAATTGTGCATGCACCCAAGGGTGAAAGCAGCCTTTGATCGTCGAGCAGTACGAAAAATTCTTGCGCCAGGTCATTAAAGTGACCCTTCGTCGCATTTCAAATTAATTCAGCCGTTTTTTGACGACGCTGGCCAAATAGCGGCCAGTGCGGCTAAACCCCGATCACAGCGGGCATTTGCCCAAACAAGGTTGAGTCGCATTTATTTACTTATCACTTCACCTACAGAAACGTTACGTCCTTATGACAAAACGATCATTCACACTGTGACTTTCATTGGTTAGAACTGACCACAGGCCGCTTCGCAACGAAACGGCACTTCAAGCTCGCCACGCCGGCAGCGAGCGCAAACCGGCAGAAAGATTCTGCCCGGCCTCTGTGAGGCCGACGGGACATTACAGTCAACAAGTGAGGGCAACACCCTATGAGAAGACTTAAGCGTGATCCGTTGGAAAGAGCATATTCACGTGGCTACCAGTATGGGGTCACCGGCAAATCTCGCGAACTTTGCCCCTTCACCCTAGCATCTGTACGTCAGGCCTGGATAAACGGCTGGCGCGAGGGTCGCGGAGATAACTGGGACGGCATGACCGGCACTGCTGGCATTCATAGACTCAACGAAAATCACGCCGTTGGCTGATCAAGGAATCTGAATTCGAGTCACCATGCACGCCCCATCCGGGCGGCGGGCTGCGGCCCAGGGGCCCCTTAAAGGGGCCCTTTTTTATGCCCGCTGATCAGCCCCGTGGCATTGCTGCAATGGCATCGACTGCTTCGCGAATCAGCGCCGGGCCCTTGTAAATGAAGCCCGAATAGATCTGTACCAGGCTGGCACCGGCAGCGATTTTCTCAGCTGCGTGACGGCCTTCGGTGATCCCACCTGCGGCGATGATCGGCATCCGCCCGGCCAACTCCCCTGCCAGCACCTTGACCGTATGGGTACTCTTGGCCAGCACTGGCGCACCCGACAGGCCACCGGCTTCAGCGCCATACGGCATGCTCTCGACGCCTTCACGGGACAGCGTGGTGTTGGTTGCAATCACTGCATCCATGCCCGACTCCAGCAGCGCCGCAGCTACCAGTGCGGTTTCTTCGTCGGTCATGTCCGGGGCAATCTTGATCGCCAGCGGCACACGCTTGGCATACTCAGTGGCAAGCTGCTCGCGGCGCACCGCAAGTGCATCCAGCAACTGCTTGAGCGAGTCACCGAACTGCAGCGAGCGCAGGCCCGGGGTATTCGGCGAGCTGACATTGACGGTGATGTAGCTGGCGTCGTTGTAGACCTTCTCCAGGCCAATCAGGTAATCGTCGACCGCGCGCTCGACCGGCGTGTCGAAGTTCTTGCCGATGTTGATCCCCAGCACGCCATCGAAGCGCGAGGCACGCACCCGCTCCAGCAGGTGATCGACGCCCAGGTTGTTGAAGCCCATGCGGTTGATGATCGCCGTTGCCTCAGGCAGACGAAACAGCCGCGGCTTGGGGTTGCCCGGCTGCGGGCGTGGCGTCACGGTACCGATTTCGACAAAGCCGAAGCCCAGCTGGGCAAAGCCATCGATGGCCGCGCCGTTCTTGTCCAGACCCGCCGCCAGCCCGACCGGGTTGGCGAAGTTCAAGCCCATCACCGTCACTGGCGATGGCGCCGGCTGCTTGCACAGCAGGCCATTGAGCCCCAGCCGGCCACCGGCACCAATCAGGTCCAGGGACAGGTCGTGGGAGGTTTCCGGAGAAAGCTTGAACAGCAGCTGGCGGGCCAGGTTATACATGGGCGGGCAAGACTCGGGGATGAGTGAGGGGGCGATTATAGCCAGCACGCCGCTGGTGCGACAGGCCTTTGCTGACCGTCTGGCATATGCCTTGCTTCAACAGCAGGCACAGCCTATTCGGTACAGGCGAGGATTTTTGTGAATACAGCTCCCCACGCAACACCTCTGGCCTGGGTCAACGGTAGTGACGCGCCGGAAAAACCCAGCCTCGATATCGGTTTCATGGCCCTTACCGACTGCGCTTCGGTAGTGGTAGCCGCTACCCAGGGCTTTGCCCAGCAGCAAGGCCTGACCCTCAACCTCAAGCGCCAGGCCTCCTGGGCCGGCATGCGTGACAAGCTGGTCAGTGGCGAGCTGGATGCAGGGCATTGCCTGTATGGCCTGATCTACGCCGTGCACCTGGGCATCGGCGGCAGCGCCCGCCGCGATATGGCCGTGCTGATGGGCCTGAACCAGAACGCCCAGGCCATCAACCTGTCACCCGCCCTGCAGCGCAAAGGCGTGACCAGCCCTGAAGCACTGGCAAAACTGGTGCACCAATCAGGGGCGAAGCTGACCTTTGCCCAGACATTTCCTACCGGCACCCACGCCATGTGGCTGTATTACTGGCTGGCCAGCCAGGGCATTCATCCGCTGCAAGACGTCGCCAGCGTCGTGGTGCCGCCCGCGCAAATGGTCGCCCATGTACAGGCCGGTCGCATCGATGGCTTCTGCGTCGGCGAACCGTGGTCAGCCCAGGCGGTGGCCGAGGGCCAGGGCTTCACCCTCGCCACCAGCCAGTCGATCTGGCCGAACCACCCGGAAAAGGTCCTTGGCTGCGCGCGAGCGTTCGTTGAGCTGTACCCCAACAGCGCCCGTGCACTGGTCAAGGCGATATTGGCCGCCAGCCAGTTTATCGAGCAGAGCCAGGAGAATCGCCGTAGCACGGCTCATCTACTGAGCGGCAGTGCCTACCTGGATACTGCAGTGGCGACGATTGAACCGCGCCTGCTCGGCGACTATCAGGACGGGCTGGGCAATCACTGGCAGGACCCCCACGCACTGCGCTTTCATGACCAAGGCCGGGCCAACCAGCCCTACCTGTCCGATGGCATGTGGTTCATGACCCAGTTCCGCCGCTGGGGTTTGCTGCGCGAAGACCCCGACTACCTGACGGTCGCCAACCAGGTGCAGCAGCTAGCCCTGTACCGCGCTGCTGCCGCTGAGCTCGGCTTGCCAGGCGACGTATCAGCAATGCGCAGCAGCCTGTTGATCGACGGCATCCGCTGGGATGGCAGCGACCCGCATGGCTACGCCCGCAGTTTTCACCTGCACGCCATGACACCGGCGCCTAGCGCCCATCTCGCTCGGTGAAGGGGCTGAACATGCTACGGATCCTGTTGATCGACGACACAGAAAAAAAAGTCGGCCGGCTCAAGCTGGCACTGATCGAAGCCGGCTTCGAGGTCATCGAGGCCACGGGCCTGACCATCGACCTGCCTGCCTGCGTCGAAACGGTGCGCCCGGACGTGGTCTTGATCGATACCGAGTCACCGGGGCGTGATGTCATGGAGCAGGTGGTGCTGGTCAGCCGCGATCTGCCGCGGCCGATTGTCCTGTTCACCGACGAACACGACCCGGATGTGATGCGCCAAGCGATCCACGCCGGGGTCAGTGCCTACATCGTCGAGGGCATTCAGAGCAGCCGCCTGCAGCCGATTCTGGATGTAGCGATGGCCCGCTTCGAGAGCGACCAGGCGCTCAAGGCCCAGCTGTTGGCGCGCGACCAGCAACTGGCCGAGCGCAAGCGTGTGGAGCATGCCAAGGGCTTGCTGATGAAGATGAAGGACTGCAATGAAGAGCAGGCCTACACCCTCATGCGCCGCCAGGCCATGAGCAAGCAGCAGAAGCTCATCCAGGTGGCGGAGCAGATCATCGCCATGCACGAGTTGCTCGGCTGAAACGGTTGCCTCCCAAGGGGTTGGCCCGGCTTTTGCTCTGCAATCACTACAGGTAGCCAACGGCGGTTGCCACAGTTTCCGACAAAGACGTCGCTCACCCCTCCATCAAGATGGATCGGGTAGCGGCGTCTTTTTCGTTCCAGCCCAGCACAGCCTGGGCATGACAACCGTTGCAAGCCGCGTGAGGTGTTCGATGAATACGAGCTTCTGGAAATCCGGGCATGTGCCTACCCTGTTTGCTGCATTCCTGTATTTCGACCTGAGTTTCATGGTCTGGTACCTGCTCGGCCCGATGGCGGTGCAGATTGCCACCGACCTGCAGTTGACCCCACAAGAGCGCGGCCTGATGGTCGCCACGCCCATCCTGGCCGGCGCCCTGCTACGCTTTGGCATGGGTCTGCTGGTCGATCGTCTGTCGCCCAAAACCGCTGGACTGATGGGCCAGGTGGTGGTGATCGTGGCGTTGGCCTGCGCCTGGCACTGGGGCGTGCACAGCTACGAACAAGCCTTGCTGCTGGGAGTTTTTCTCGGATTTGCCGGCGCTTCGTTCGCCGTGTCACTGCCGCTGGCCTCGCAGTGGTACCCGCCGCAGCATCAGGGCAAAGCGATGGGCATCGCTGGCGCCGGCAACTCCGGCACCGTCTTCGCGGCGCTGCTGGCGCCGGCCCTGGCCGCAGCCTATGGCTGGAACAACGTGTTCGGCTTCGCCCTGATCCCGCTGCTGCTGACTCTGCTGGTGTTTGCCCTGCTGGCCCGCAACGCGCCGCAACGACCAAAACGCAAAGCCATGGCCGACTACTTCAAGGCGCTGGGTGATCGCGATAGCTGGTGGTTCATGTTCTTCTACAGCGTCACCTTTGGCGGCTTCATTGGCTTGGCCAGCGCCCTGCCGGGCTACTTCAGCGACCAATATGGCCTGAACCCGATCACTGCCGGCTACTACACCGCGGCCTGCGTGTTTGGCGGCAGCATGATGCGCCCGCTGGGCGGCGCTCTGGCCGACCGCTTTGGCGGCATCCGCACCCTGCTCGGCATGTATGGCGTAGCTGCGGTATGTATCGCCGCGGTCGGCTTTAACCTGCCTAGCGCCACGGCTGCGCTGGCTCTTTTCGTCAGCGCCATGCTTGGCCTGGGCGCCGGCAATGGCGCAGTGTTTCAGCTGGTGCCGCAGCGCTTCCGCCAGGAAATCGGAGTAATGACTGGCTTGATCGGCATGGCCGGCGGCATCGGTGGCTTCCTCCTGGCCGCAGGGCTGGGCATGATCAAGCAGCACACCGGTGACTACCAGCTGGGTCTGTGGCTGTTCGCAAGCCTGGGCCTGCTGGCCTGGTTTGGCCTGCATGGGGTCAAACTACGCTGGCGCACCACCTGGGGCTCGGCTGCGGTTACCGCAGCGCGGGTATAGGGCAAACCCATGAGCCTGCAATTGCGCTTCGCCCAAGCCAGCGCCACCGGTCCGCGCAGCGAAAACCAGGACGCTCTGCGCCTGGTGACACCGGCGCCGGAATTGGCAGCGAGCAAAGGCTATCTGGTCGCACTGGCCGACGGCGTCAGTCAGTGCGCCGATGGCGGCCTGGCCGCGCGAGCCAGCCTGCAGGCGTTGGCGCTGGACTACTACGCCACGCCGGCTACCTGGCCGGTCGCGCAGGCGCTGGATCGCCTGCTGCTGGCGCAAAACCGCTGGCTGCGCGCCCAAGGCAGCGGCCAGCCGCTGCTGACCACCCTCACTGCGCTGGTCCTGCGCGGGCGCCGCTTCACCCTCGCCCACGTCGGTGACTGCCGTGCCTATCGCTGGGATCAGGGCCGCTTGCTGTGCCTGAGCGAAGACCATGTCTGGGATCAGCCGGGCATGCAGCATGTCCTCAAGCGCGCGCTGGGCCTGGACCAGCATCTGTTGGTGGACTACCTGGACGGTGAGCTGGTTGCCGGCGAAACCCTGCTGCTGCTCAGCGATGGTGTCTGGGCCTGCCTTGGCGAGCAAGCGATTGCCGCCATCCTCAGAGATCAACCTGACCTGCAGGACGCCGCCGACATCTTGGTCGCCAGCGCCCATCATGCCGGTAGCCAGGACAACGCCAGTGCCGTGCTGGTGCAGGTCGAACAGCTCGGCCCGAGCAACTTCAGCGACACCCTGGCGCAACTGCAGCAATGGCCAGTGCCCGGGCCGCTGCGCCCCGGGCAAGCCATCGATGGCTGGCAGGTCGATGCCCAGTTGGCCCGCAGCCGCCAGTCGCTGCTGTATCGGGTGCATGATAGCCAGGGCCAGGCGTGGCTGCTCAAGACCCTGCCCGGCGCCGTCGAAGCAGATCCGGGTGCCGCTCAGCGCTTGCTGCAGGAAGAGTGGTTTCTGCGGCGGGTGGCCGGTCGGCACTTCCCTGAGGTGCATGCGGCCAATCACCGTCAGCATGTGTACTACCTGATGCGCGAATACCCGGGCCAGACCCTCAGCGCCCTGTACAACGTGCAAGGCCCGCTACCCCTGGCGCAGTGGCTGGAAATCGCCCGTCAGTTGCTGCAGGCAGTCGGCGTGCTGCACCGGCGCAACCTGCTGCATCGGGATATCAAGCCCGAGAATCTGCACCTGGGCACAGACGGCCAGTTGCGCCTGCTCGACTTTGGCCTTGCTTATTGCCCAGGGCTGTCTGAAGACGCCCCCCATGACCTGCCCGGTACGCCGTCGTTCATTGCCCCGGAGGCGTTCGACGGGCAACTGCCGCAGGCCCGCCAGGACCTCTATGCCACGGGTGTAACTCTTTACTACCTGCTCACCGGGCACTACCCCTACGGTGAAATCGAGGCCTTCCAACGGCCGCGCTTCACCCACCTAGTCAGCCCCGGCCGTTATCGCCCGGACCTGCCTGAATGGCTGCAACGCAATCTGGAGCAAGCCGTCGCGGCCGATCCCCGGCAACGTTTCGAAACCGCCGAGCAATGGCTGCTGTTGCTCGAACGTGGCGACCGCCAGGAACTGAGCGAGCGGCCACGGCCATTGCTGGAGCGCGAGCCGCTCAAGGTCTGGCAGACGCTTGCCGTGCTGTCTCTGCTGTTCAACCTGATATTGCTGTTCAGCCTGTTCAAGGGCTGAGCGCGCTGCTTGATGAGGAACATCTGATGAACGCAAAAATCTGGTTGGTTGGTGCCGGCCCCGGCGACCCTGAACTGCTAACGCTGAAAGCGGTACGGGCCTTGCGCGAGGCGCAGGTGGTGATGATCGATGACCTGGTCAATCCGGCTGTGCTTGAGCATTGCCCAGGGGCACGGGTGATTGCCGTGGGCAAACGCGGCGGTTGTCGCTCGACGCCGCAAGCGTTCATTCAGCGCCTGATGTTGCGCCATGCCCGCCAGGGGCGCTGCGTGGTGCGCCTGAAAGGCGGCGACCCATGCATATTTGGCCGTGGCGGCGAAGAAGCACTGTGGCTGCAGCAGCGCGGTATCGAGGTGGAGTTGGTCAACGGCATCACCGCTGGACTGGCCGGTGCCACTCAGTGCGGCATCCCCCTCACCCTGCGCGGGGTCAGCCGTGGCGTGACCTTGGTGACTGCACATACCCAGGATGACAGCGAGCTGAACTGGGCAGGCCTGACTCAGGGCGGCACCACCTTGGTGGTGTACATGGGCGTGGCTCGCCTGGGTGACATTCGCCGGGGTTTGCTCGAGGCCGGCATGGCGGCAGACACGCCCGTCGCCATGATCGAAAACGCTTCGCTCCCGAGCCAGCGCGAGTGCCGCAGTACGCTGCTGGAGATGGCCATGGATGCGACCGCCTTCGCCCTGCGCAGCCCAGCAGTGCTGGTGATAGGCGAAGTAGCGCGGCAAGGCGCGGTGGCCGAGCTGGTGACCGCAGCCGTAGGCGTTGCCTGAACGCGGCACAGCGGACTTTTTTACAGGCAAAGAAAAACCCGGCCTAGGCCGGGTTTTTCCTGAATCTCAGACCAATTACTTGGCTTGAGCTTCTACTTGCGCTTCAACGCGACGGTTAACAGCGCGACCTTCTTCGGTGGCGTTGTCAGCAACCGGACGGGTTTCGCCGTAGCCAACCGAGTCAACACGGCTCGATTCTACGCCGTACTGCTGGGTCAGAACTTGCTTAACGGCGCTAGCGCGACGCTCGGACAGCTTCTGGTTGTAAGCGTCTGGACCTACGGAGTCAGTGTGACCTTCGACAGTGGTAGTAGTCGATGGGTACTGCTTCATGAAGTCAGCCAGGTTCTTGATGTCGCCGTAGCTGTTAGGCTTGACAACCGACTTGTCGAAGTCGAACTTGACGTCCAGCTCAACACGTACGACTTCGGCAACTGCTGGGCAGCCGTCGGCGTCAACGGTAACGTTGGCTGGGGTGTCTGGGCATTTGTCGACGTTGTCGCAGACGCCGTCGTTGTCGCTGTCGGAGCACACTTCAGCAACTGGAGCTGGAGCGACTTCAGCAGTCTTCGGGCTACCGCCGAAGTTCAGGCCGATACCAACGCTTGGCGCCCACTCGGTGTCGCCTTGGTCGATGTTGTACTGAGCTTCAACGCCAGCACGAGCGTAGAACATGTCGGTGATGTACCACTTGGCACCAGCGCCAACGTTGGCGAAGGTGGACTGGTTACGACCACCACGGCCGGTCTGGCCGATGGACTGGTGGGAGAAACCAGCCGACACGTACGGACGGATTGCGTCGTACGGGTTGTTGAAGTGGTACAGAGCGTCCAGGGCGGTGTTCGAGCCCTTGATGTTCTTGCCATCTTCGCCACGAGCGTTGTGGACTTCGTCGTAGCCCAGACGCAGTTCAACGTCGTCGGTCAGGAAGTAACCGATCGAGCCGCCGAACAGGTTGCCGTCGTTCTTGAAGTCACGCTGGCTGTCGAAGAATTCTTTCTTGTAGAAGCCTTCGACTTCTACAGCGCCTGTGCCTTGTGCCAGAGCGCCGAACGAAGCAGCGGCAACGAGCGAGCCAATGGCCAAGCCCAAAGTGTTTTTCAATTTCATCCGTTAAATCCCCATCGTGTGATAGATAAGCAGTCCCACCAAAAACCGGGGGACAACTCGACGGCAAGTCTAGCAGAACTCACCGGTGGTTTAGAGACATTTGCTGGCCACTAAGTTTCAACCTCGCCAGCAAATTTCTCTCTGAGCTTGTCGAGCGCACGCTTGTAGCGCATTTTCGTTGCGCTCAAGCCCATGTGCATGATATCGGCGATCTCCTGGAATTCCAGCTCTGCGACAAAACGCAGCACCAGGATCTCGCGGTCAATCGGGTTCACATGCACCAGCCACTTGTCCAGGCCGCCCTTTTCTTCAGGTTTTGGTGCCTTGTCCTCTGACGCCTCTTCTATAGGGTCAAGGCTCAAGGCATCCATCAGCCTGCGTTTGCGTCGCTCCTTGCGGTACTGGGTGATGCACTCGTTGTAGGTGATGCTGTAGAGCCAGGTCTTGAACTTGGATTTACCTTCGAAGTTCTTCAACCCGTACAGCACTTTCAGCATCACCTCCTGACAGACATCGTCAGCGTCGCGGTCGTTCCCCAGATAACGTGCACAAACGTTGAACAGGGTCCGTTGGTACCGGCGCATGAGTTCCTCATACGCCCGGGTAACGTGAAACAGCTCCTCATGCGAACGCGCCACCAACTCCTCGTCGGTGAGTTCGTGTGGGTCATAGCGCATGGGCGGCGAATGAACTTTATTCAAAACGAATCTGGCCGACAGTCAGGTCAAGTCGCCGCACGCACCCTCAGGGCGCGTTTTCGCGGCGACATACAGTAACAGCTTTTACCCGGTTAGCGGCTATCGACACGCTGTTCGAGCAAGCTGCGGTTGGCCAACGACACCAATTCGCCATCGTCGGTCAGCACTGTCGTCTTCACCGTGCCGATCTCTTCGATCTGCCCTTCAACCTCTCCAATCCGGACCTGCTGGCCGACCTGATACAGCTCGCGCACGTAAATCCCAGCCAGAATCTGCCCGGCAATTTCGCGGCTGCCCAAGCCCATCGCCAGGGCAATTGCCAGACCAACGGTAATCAAGCCAATGACGATTACGTGGTTGAGCAGGTCGGTCTTGACCTCCAGCTGGCTGATAGCCACCGAGATCGCAATGATGATCACCAGGCCTTGAGCGATGCGCCCGACGCCTGCAGCGTACTCCAGGCCGATGCCTTCCGCGGCGCCGCGGACCAGGCCATTGACCAGTTGCGCAAGCATGACCCCGGCCAGCAGCACCAGGGCCGCGCCAAATACCTTGGGCAGATACAGCGCGAGCATGTCCAGCGTTGCCGAGACCCGCTCAAGGCCGAGTGACTCAGCCGCAGAGACGAGGAAGATCAGCAGCACGAACCAATACACGATCTTGCCGATCAGGGTCGATATCGGCACCTGAATGCCGCCGCGGCTGAGCATCTTGGTCATGCCGGTACCGGCCATCAGACGGTCCAGGCCAAACTTGGCGAGCAGCTTGGACAACAGCGTATCGAGCAGCTTGGCCACCACGAAACCGAGCAGCACCACGACCAGCGCGCCGAACAGGTTGGGGATGAAGTTCGCCACCTTGGTCCAAAGGGCAGTCATGGCGGTGACCAGGCTCTGGGTCCAGAGATCGAGTTCCATATTCAATCAGCCTTATCAGCTTTGCTGCCAGCGGCAGGATTACGGCGCACCGGCGCAACATGCGCCGAGCCATTGTTGACGGCAATCATCAGCGCCTGGCTCCAACGGCCAAGCAAGCTGAATAGATCGCCTGCACCAACCTGACGGTTGGCGGTTTTCAGCACGCGACCCAGACACGCTGCGTCGTCTCGGTCCTGACCGGACGGCGACGCATTGAGCAGGTCACGCAAGGATTGTTCAAACGGATCGTGCATGGGCACCTCGCGTAATGTCAGTCAAAGACGAGGGCGCCGGGCAACGGGTCACAACGTCACCGCACGCGAATGTTTCAAAATGCACCGGATCACACCCAGCGCAGGCGGCGGAACAACCACCACTGCCCTGCCGCCAGTGCCAGGACCAGCAGGCTGGCGAACAGGAATCCATAGGGGCTGTCGGCGCCCGGAATGCCGCCGACGTTGATCCCCAGCAGGCCGGTGACAAAGCTCATCGGCAAGAAAATGCAGGTGATGATGCCGAAGCGGAACATGGTCCGGTTCATCCGCTCGCTGCGCCGCCGGTCTTCGCTCTCGAGCACCAGTGCGGCGCGCTCGCGGGTCAGTTCCAGCTCCTCGAGGTAGCGGATCAGGCTGTTGTTGAGCTCGTTCCAGTAATCGGCATCGGCGTCAGCGAACCAGCTCCACTTGTGCCTTGCAAGCTGTACGTAGATTTCCCGTTGCGGCGCCAGGAAGCGGCGCAGGCCGGCAGCGCGGCGGCGAATCTGCTGCAGCACGCCGTCTTCTGGCGTGTACCGTTCGTCGGATTCCACCTTCTCTTCTTCGAAATCGACCAGTTCGGACAGATCACTGACCAGCGCCTGGACCTTTTCGGTCAGCAGTTCGCCCATCAGCAAGAGCAACTCGGAGGCCGATTTGGGCCCCCTGCCCTCGCTCAGCAGCTGCAGGATTTCGTCGCTGGCACGCAGTGGCCGCAAGCGCAGCGAGATGATCCGTTGCGCCTGGGCAAATATGCGCACCGAGACCATATCTTCAGGCTCGGCACCAGGATTGAGATTGACCCCGCGCAAAAACAGCAGCAACTGCTCATCCGCCAACGGCAACAGCCGTGGTCGGGTGTTTTCTTCAAGCAGCAGCTCGCAGCTGAACTCGCTCAGCCCGCTTTCGCGCAGTAACCAACTGCGGGTCTGCGGATGGCTGCGGTCCCAGTGCAGCCAAAGGCTCTGCTCTGGCTGCAACTGCAGGTCATCCAGTTCGGTCCGAGCGATAGAACGCGCGCCACCTTTGCCATCGAGCACCAGGGCATGCACCAGCCCCCACTGCGCGTTGTCTTCCTCGAACATTCCAGCTCCATCAGCGCGCGCGGCGCATCACTCGGGCATTTGCAGCGGTTGCGGCGAAACGATCACGCCGTTGTTGTCGGCGTAAACGTATTCACCCGGGCGGAAGGTCACGCCGGCGAAGGTCACCACCACGTTGAGGTCGCCAAGGCCACGCTTGTCGGTCTTCAGCGGATGCGCGGCCAGCGCCTGCACACCGACGTTGGTCTGCACCAGCACGTCGACATCGCGCACGCAGCCATAGATGACCAGGCCTTCCCAACCGTTTTGCGCAGCCTTGGCGGCAATCATGTCGCCCAGCAGCGCGCAACGCAGCGAGCCGCCACCGTCGACCACCAGCACCTTGCCGTGGCCATCAAGCTCGGCTTGGGCCTTGACCAGCGAGTTGTCTTCAAAACACTTGATGGTCACGATCTGGCCGCCGAACGAGTCGCGGCCACCGAAGTTGCTGAACATCGGTTCCAGCACCTGGACCAGGTCTGGGTTGGCGTCGCACAGATCGGGCGTTACGTAATGCTGCATGGGAAGGCTCCTGTCAGGCACAACGAAAGCGGAAAGTCCGGCCAAGGCTACACCGCACGAGGTGGTGCAGTCATCTGCGACTGCTCAGTCAGGCTGGCCGCCAGTTCGGCGCCACGTACCGGCGCGTCAGGATCACGCAACCAGCCTTCGATCAGCGGCCATACCTGGATCTGCGCAGCCTTGCTTACCAACATGTCGACATGGCCAAAGGCATCGAAGCCCTGCTCCCGGCCCAGGCAAAGAAACTGCTTGCGCTCGGCGCCGTATTGCTCGAACAGCTTGCGGCAGGCCCACACCGGGTCCTGCAGATCACCCGCGCCCGCCACCGCCAGCAGTGGCACATCGACCTCGGTCAGCCCTGCCCACCAATCCTTGCCCTTCTCGCCGAAGCGCCCGAACAGGCCATGCCAACGCATGCTCTCCAGCGCCAGGCCGATCGGCTCGTCTTCCGGCCCGCGCTTGAGCCGGGAGCCAGAAATATGTGCAAAGCGTTTGAGCAGCAAGCGCGCGCCCCACTCCACTGTCGGCACCTTCAACGGCCAGTACACGCGGCTGATCTGGGTGCCAAACAGGGCCACGCTGGCCACCTGTTCAGATGGCAGGTAAGCGCCACCCAATGCTGCCGTAAGCGTGGTCCCGCCCAGCGAATGGCCGATCCAGTGCGGAGCCCGGCCGGCTTGTTCATGGACAAATGCAGCAATCACTGGCAGATCGTAGCGCGCGTAGTCGGCTACGCGGTTTTGCCGCCACTGGCGATTACGCGGTGACAGGCCATGACCGCGCATCTCCGGGATCCACACATCAAAACCGGCCCTCGCCAGAAACGCGCCCAAGCCGATGCCTTTGGGCGAAAACCAGAACCGTCGATTGGAGAAGCTGCCGTGCAGCAGAATCACCGGTATGCCATGAACGCCGCCGTGATCGGCAAGGCCAAGACGCGTGACCGCCAGCTCGACGCTGGGGTCGGGGCTGTTGCCAGCCTTGATCCGGTACACGTCTTCACTGAGGTCACCGCGGCGTTCGGCACTTTGCAAGGCCACGGGGAAGAGAGCGCTACTGCTTTGCATAGAATACTTGTATGAAAAAGGGCGGGAACCATCGCTGGAACTCGCCCCGAAGAATACGCGCGCAGGCACGTTGGACATGCCTGCGCAGTGGTTGGATCAGGCCGGGGCTTGACCTTCGGCCAGGAAGAACCAGGTCTCGAGTACCGAATCCGGGTTCAGCGACACGCTCTCGATCCCCTGTTCCATCAGCCACTTGGCCAGGTCTGGGTGGTCGGAAGGGCCCTGGCCACAGATGCCGATGTACTTGCCGGCCTTGTTACAGGCCTGGATGGCGTTGGCCAGCAGCTTTTTCACCGCAGGATTACGCTCATCGAACAGGTGCGCGATGATACCCGAATCGCGGTCCAGGCCCAGGGTAAGCTGAGTCAGGTCGTTGGAGCCGATCGAGAAGCCGTCGAAGTACTCGAGGAACTCTTCAGCCAGAATCGCGTTGGACGGCAGCTCGCACATCATGATCACGCGCAGGCCGTTGTCGCCACGAGCCAGGCCGTTTTCGGCAAGCAAATCGACAACCTGGCTGGCCTCACCCAGGGTGCGCACGAACGGTACCATGATCTCGACGTTGGTCAGGCCCATCTCGTTGCGCACGCGCTTGAGCGCACGGCACTCGAGCTCGAAGCAGTCACGGAACGACTCGCTGATGTAGCGCGAAGCACCGCGGAAGCCCAGCATCGGGTTTTCTTCTTCCGGCTCGTACAGCTTGCCGCCGATCAGGTTGGCGTATTCGTTGGACTTGAAGTCCGACAGACGCACGATGACCTTTTTCGGGTAGAACGCCGCAGCCAGGGTGCTGATGCCTTCGACCAGTTTCTCGACATAGAAGCCGACCGGATCGGAATAACCGGCGATACGCTTGTCGACACTGTCCTTCAGCTCAGGTGGCAACCCGGCGTAGTTGAGCAGCGCCTTGGGGTGCACGCCGATCATGCGGTTGATGATGAACTCCAGACGCGCCAGGCCGACACCGGCGTTGGGCAACTGGGCAAAATCAAAGGCGCGATCCGGGTTGCCGACGTTCATCATGATCTTGAACGGCAGGTCGGGCATGGCATCGACCGAATTCTGCTTGATGTCGAAGCCCAGCTCACCTTCGAAGATGAAGCCGGTATCGCCCTCGGCGCAGGACACGGTCACGCCCTGGCCGTCCTTGAGCAGCTGGGTGGCGTTGCCACAACCGACTACGGCCGGAATGCCCAGCTCACGAGCGATGATCGCCGCGTGGCAGGTACGCCCGCCACGGTTGGTGACGATGGCGCTGGCGCGTTTCATGACCGGTTCCCAATCCGGGTCGGTCATGTCCGACACCAGCACGTCGCCCGGCTGGACGCGGTCCATTTCCGACACGTCGTTGATGATCCGCACCTTGCCGGCGCCGATGCGCTGGCCAATGGCGCGGCCTTCGACCAGTACCGTGCCCTTCTCTTTGAGCAGGTAGCGCTCCATGACATTGGCGCTGGCGCGGCTTTTTACCGTTTCTGGGCGGGCCTGAACGATGTACAGCTTGCCGTCGTCACCGTCCTTGGCCCACTCGATGTCCATCGGCCGCTGGTAATGCTGCTCGATGATCATGGCCTGCTTGGCCAGCTCGTTGACTTCGTCATCGCTCAGGCAGAAGCGCGCACGTTCGGCACGGTCGACTTCGACGGTCTTGACCGAACGACCGGCCTTGGCTTCGTCGCCGTAGATCATCTTCAGCGCCTTGCTGCCCAGGTTGCGGCGCAAGATCGCCGGGCGGCCGGCTTGCAGGGTGTGCTTGTGGACATAGAATTCGTCAGGGTTGACCGCGCCCTGAACCACGGTTTCGCCCAGGCCGTAGGCGCCGGTAATGAACACCACGTCGCGGAAACCCGATTCGGTATCGAGGGTGAACATCACCCCGGCAGTGCCGGTTTCGGAACGGACCATGCGCTGCACGCCAGCCGACAGGGCGACCAGTTTGTGGTCAAAGCCCTGGTGCACGCGGTAGGAAATGGCGCGATCGTTGAACAGCGAAGCGAATACTTCCTTGGCCGCGCGGATCACGTTTTCAACGCCACGGATATTGAGGAAGGTCTCTTGCTGGCCAGCAAAGGAGGCGTCTGGCAGGTCTTCGGCGGTGGCCGAAGAGCGCACGGCCACGGCCATGTTGTCGTTGCCCTGGGCCATTTCGGCGAAGGCAGCGCGGATTTCGGCATTCAGGCGCTCGGGGAACTCGGCTTCCATGATCCACTGACGGATCTGCGCGCCGGTCTTGGCCAGGGCGTTGACGTCATCCACGTCCAGTGCGTCGAGCGCGGCATGGATCTGCGCATTCAGCCCGCTCTGCTCGAGAAAGTCACGGTACGCCTGAGCCGTAGTGGCAAAGCCGCCCGGCACCGAGACGCCGGCACCTGCGAGGTTACTGATCATCTCGCCGAGGGATGCGTTCTTGCCCCCCACATGCTCTACATCATGGACGCCGAGCTTATCGAGGGAAACTACGTACTCTACCAAGGTGATCTCTCCACTAACGGTGTTGGAAAAGCTCAGAGCGCCCGCCTGACGGTTCAGACTGGGCCGGGCGCTTATGGCCGGGACCTGGAAAATAAGTGAGAATGCCAAAAGCCGCATTCGGCAAAGCGAACTTATCATATCCAAGAAACGTCATCAGCTTAAGGCCTAGGGTGCAAATGAAACGAACCGCGTTTTTCATCTCCGACGGCACCGGCATCACTGCCGAGACCCTGGGTCAAAGCCTGCTCGCACAATTCGAGAGCATTCCGTTCAATAAATTCACCCGCCCGTACATCGACAGCCCGGATAAGGCGCGCACGATGGTGCTGCAGATCAACGCAGCGGCGGAGCGTGACGGGATGCGGCCGATCATCTTCGACACCATTGTCAACCAGGACATTCGCGAGATTCTGGCGACTTCCAACGGGTTCATGATCGATATCTTTTCGTCGTTCCTGTCGCCCTTGGAGCAGGAGCTGACCGCGCATTCGTCGTATTCGGTGGGCAAGTCGCACTCGATTGGCGGCAACTCCAACTATATGGAGCGGATCGAGGCGGTGAACTTTGCGCTGGACAACGATGATGGTGCGCGCACGCATTATTACGACAAAGCCGACCTGATTCTGGTGGGGGTGTCGCGCTGCGGCAAGACGCCGACCTGTCTGTACATGGCGATGCAGTTCGGGATTCGTGCGGCGAACTATCCGTTGACTGAGGATGACATGGAGCGGCTGCAGTTGCCGGCGGTGCTGAAGAAGCATCACAGCAAGTTGTTTGGCCTGACCATTGACCCGGACCGGTTGACGGCTATTCGCCATGAGCGCAAGCCTAATAGCCGATATTCGAGCTTTGCGCAGTGTGAGTTCGAGGTGCGTGAGGTGGAGAATCTGTTCCGCCGGGAGAATATTCCGAACATTGATTCGACGCATTTTTCGGTTGAGGAGATTTCGGCGAAGATCTTGGTTGAGAAGGGGGTTGAGCGGCGGTTCAAGTAGGTTGGCTTTATTGGATGTGGGCTTATCTGTTTGATTTAGTGGCCCCTGCGCTACCCTCCGGGGTTCCCTCACTCCGGCATTGCTCCCGGAAGGACCGCGCTGAACGGGCCATCCTGGCCCGCAGCGCTTGCCGGCCATCCATGGCCGGCACCTCCCTTCGCAAGACCTGCGTTCGGCCTTCTGAGGTCGCGGGTAGATCAAGAGCACGCCTCGCTGCGCTGGCGCAGATCAAAAGCGACAGTCAAAAGCTAGGGCCGCTTTGCGGCCCTTCGCGGGCAAGCCCGCTCCCACAGGGATCTGCGGGGTCTCAGGTCAGCATTAATCCCTTTGGACGCTACGGCGCTCCAGCAAATTTGCTACACAACTCATGAACAACGCTGACCCTGTGGGAGCGGGTTCACCGGGACGCCGGACCGCCGCGAAGGGTCGCGCAGCGGCCCAGCTTTTGACGTTGGCTCTTGATCTGCGCCAGCGCAGCGAGGCGTGCTGTTGATCTTGATCTTGCTCTTGATCCACCGGCGACTCAGGAGGCCAAGCGCAGTTCTTGCGAAGGGAGGTGCCGGCCATGGATGGCCGGCAAGCGCTGCGGCCCCGGATGGGCCTTACAGCGCGGTCCTCCCGGGAGCAAGGCCGGAGCGAGGGAACCCCGCAGCGCAGCGAAGGGGCCGGATGTGGAGCCAAGCATTTTTTTGGTTACTTTTTTGGGGCGTTTGCCAAAAAAGTGACTCGCCGTAAGGGCGAAAGGGGCCCGCAAACCCACCACAAAATCCGGATAAGCCCCAAACCCCTAAAAGCAAAAAACCCCGGCACCACCAAAGGCACCAGGGTCTCTCACTCACAAACCAACCAAATCAGCTATCAGGAAGGCACAACCACAGCCTGCCCACTCATAGCCAGATCAACCAACTCCCGGTTAGCGACCGCATACATCGCATAGTCATGCCCCGAAGCACTGCGCAGGTCATCCAGCATCGCGCGCCAGCGCTCCACCATCACCCGCCGCTGCTCAGACCACAATGCCACCCGCGCATCCATGTCCTGCGGCGCATCGGCCATCTGCAGCACAGAAATGGTGATCGCCCGCTGCTGCAGGTCGATATCGTCACGGAACGCCTCACGCGCCAGCGCCTGCCAGTTGTTCTCCACCGGCAAGTTGCTGATCTCCTGCAGGTACCAGGTCAGATCCAACGCACTACCCACCGCGAAGAACGCCTTGGCCACCTGCGCCGGGTCATGCCCGGTCACATCCGAAGCCTCGATGATCGGCAGCAGCGTGTACAAATGCGTGGTCCCGGCAACCATCCGCGCCAGCAACTCGGGCACACCAGCCTCGACGAAGCCCTGATAACGCACCTGCCAGCGCTCACGGGTCGGCCCTTCCAGCAGCTCGTCCAGTTTCAGCCCAAGCTGGGCGATCTTCGGCCCGAAGTGCGCCACATCACGGCCTGCATCCTGCTCGTTGCGACGGCTACGCAGGAACCAGCGCGTGGCGCGGCGGCCCAGACGCATCAGCTCATCCATCAGGGTCAGCTGAATCTCGGCCGGGACCTGATAGTCCAACGCCTCGATCTGGCGGAACCAATGCGGCAGATGGAAGATATCGCGCACGATCACATAGGCCCCGGCGACGTTGGCCGGGCTCATGCCAGTCGACTCCTTGAGCCGCTGGACAAAGGTGATGCCCATGTTGTTGACCAGGTCATTGGCGATCTGGGTGCTGACGATCTCGCGCTTCAGACGGTGACGGCGCATGGCCTCGCCGAACTGGTTGAGCAGTGACGGCGGGAAGGCCGTCTCCATGTCGCGGGTCAGATAGTCGTCATCCGGCACCTGCGATTTCAGCAGTTGCTCTTTGAGGTCGATCTTGCTGTACGAAATCAGCACCGACAGCTCGGCCCGGGTCAGGCCCTGGCCTGCGGCCAGACGCTCGGCCAGTTGCTCTTCGGACGGCAGGAATTCGATCGCCCGATCGAGCTTGCCGCGCGCTTCAAGGTCGGCCATCAGGCGCTTGTACTCGGCAATCCGCTCGCGTACGCGACGGGCCGCCAGCGACAGCGCCTGGGTCTGCTTGTAGTTGTTGCCCAATACCAGCGCGCCAACTTCTTCGGTCATGCTGCCGAGCAGCTGGTTGCGCTGCTTCTCGGTCATGTCGCCACCCTGCACCACTTCGTTGAGCAGGATCTTGATATTGACTTCGTGGTCGGAGCAGTCGACGCCACCGGCATTGTCGATGAAGTCAGTGTTGGTCGCACCGCCGTTGAGGCCGTACTCGACCCGGCCAAGCTGGGTCATGCCCAGGTTGCCGCCCTCGCCCACTACCTTGCAGCGCAGCTCGTTGCCGTTGACGCGCAAGGCGTCGTTGGCCTTGTCGCCGACGTCGGCGTGGCTTTCGCTGCTGGCTTTGACGTAGGTACCGATACCGCCGTTCCAGAGCAGATCGACCGGCGCCTGCAGCAGCGCGTGCAGCAGCTCGGTCGGCGTCAGACGGTCGGCTTCGATGGCGAAGCGTTCCTTCATCTGCGGGCTGATGCTGATGCTCTTGGCGCTACGCGGGAAGATCCCGCCGCCTGCGGACATGATGCTGGTATCGTAATCGGTCCATGCCGAACGTGGCAGGTCGAACAAGCGCTGGCGCTCGGCGAAGCTGCTGGCCGGGTCCGGATTAGGGTCGATGAAGATGTGCAGGTGGTTGAAGGCAGCCACCAGTTGCAGCTTGTCGGACATCAGCAAGCCGTTACCGAAGACGTCACCGGCCATGTCGCCGACGCCGACCACCGTGATCGAATCTTGCTGGACGTTGATGCCGCGCTCCCGGAAGTGGCGCTGCACGCCCACCCAGGCGCCGCGGGCAGTGATACCCATCTTCTTGTGGTCGTAACCAGCCGAGCCGCCCGAGGCGAACGCGTCTCCGAGCCAGAAGCCGTAGTCGATGGCAATGCCGTTGGCGATGTCGGAGAAGGTCGCGGTGCCTTTGTCGGCCGCCACCACCAGGTACGGGTCGTCATCGTCATGCCGCACCACGTTGGCCGGTGGCACGACGCCGCCGTCCTTGAGGTTATCGGTGATGTCGAGCAGGCCCGAGATGAAGATGCGGTAGCAGGCGATACCTTCAGCGGCGATGTCGTCACGGCTGCCGCCCAGCGGCAGGCGCCGGGGCAGGAACCCGCCCTTGGCGCCGACCGGCACGATCACCGAGTTCTTCACCTGCTGCGCCTTGACCAGGCCGAGCACTTCGGTGCGGTAGTCTTCTTCACGGTCCGACCAGCGCAGGCCGCCACGGGCGACGTTGCCGAAGCGCAGGTGGACGCCTTCGACACGCGGCGAGTAGACGAATATCTCGAACTTGGGCACCGGCTTGGGCAGTTCGGGGATCAGCTTGGGGTTGAACTTGAAGCTGAAGTACGACTTGGCTTGGCCGCTGCTGTCCGGCTGATAGAAGTTGGTACGCAGGGTGGCTTTGATCAGGTCCAGGTAGCGACGCAGGATGCGGTCTTCGTTGAGCACCTGAACGTCATCCAGGGCGCTATTGATGGCCTGTTCCAGACGCAGCTGCTTGTCTTCCAGATCATCCTGGGTGAGCTTGCGTGCCAGGTAGAAGCGGGTCTTGAACAACCGGGTCAGCTCGCGCGCGATGTCGGTGTGGTTGTTCAGGGTGCTGGCGATGTAGCCCAGATCGAAGCCCAGACGAATCTGCTTCATGTAGCGGGCGTAGGCGCGCAGCAGCGCCACATCACGCCATGGCAGGCCGGCGGTCAGTACCAGGCGGTTGAAGGCGTCGTTTTCGGCGTCGCCCTTGACGATATGGATGAAGGCATCCTGCAGAGTGTCGTTGAGCTGCTGGATATCCAGGCTCAGGCCTTCGCTGTAGGTGAATGCAAAGTCGTGGATCCAGTACTCGCGGCCATTGGCGTGGCGCAGGCGGTACGGGAACTCACCCAGCACACGCAGGCCAAGGTTCTCCAGGATCGGCAGCACGTCCGACAGCGCCAGCGGGGTATCGGCGTGGTACAGCTTGCAATGCAGCAGACGCTCGCCGTACTGACTCAGGGGCTGATAGAAGCTCATCGCCAGCGGCTTGGCTTCGTTCAGGGCCAGCACATGTTGCAGGTCGACGACCGCCGAATGGGCGCCAAAGCGCTCGCGGTAGCCCGCCGGGAAGCCCTTGGGGAAGTCCGCCAGGATATTGGTGCCCTGAGCTTCGCCGAAGTTTTCCACGACCAGTGCGGAGTAATCGTCCTGCCACGAACGGCAGGCCTGGATCACTTCGTTTTCCAGCTGCTGCGGGTCGATGTCGATGCGGTTCTTCGGGTCTACCCGCAGAATCAGTTGCACGCGCGCCAGTACCGACTCGGAGAAGAACGTCCAGAATTCGCAATCGCTGGCCTTCAGGCGCTCCATCAACACTTGCTGGATCTTCTGGCGCACTTCGGTCGAGTAGACCTCGCGCGGTACATAGGCCAGGCAGTAGCAGAAGCGGCCGTAAGGGTCTTTGCGCAGGAACACGCGGATCTTGTTGCGCTCCTGGATCTGCACGATCGACATGACAGTGCTGGACAGCTCGTCGATCGGGGTCTGGAACAGGTCGTCGCGCGGCAGCACTTCGAGCACCTGCGCCAGTTCCTTGCCCAGGTGGGCCTTGGCATCGAAGCCGGAGCGGCGCTCGACTTCGGCTACCTTGCCGCGGATGTACGGAATGGCATGCACGCTCTCGCCATACACCGACGAGGTGTACAGGCCCATGAAGCGGCATTCCTTGATGACCTTGCCGTCGGCATCCAGCTGGCGGATCGACACATAGTCCGGGTAGGCCGGGCGGTGCACACGGCTCGGCAGTGCAGCCTTGGCGAAGGACAGCAGCAGCGGCTCGTTGAGGTAGGCCACAGCGTAGTCTTCGATGCGCAGCTCTTCGGCGGTCAGGCCGATGCGCAGGCGACGTGGCAGGCCGAGGAAGGACTGCTCGTCGTAGTTCATGCGGCCGCCATCGGCGCCGCCCTCGACGGTGAATTCTTCATAGCCGAGGAAGGTAAAGTGGTTGTCCAGCAACCATTCGAGGAACGCCTTGACCTCGGCCTTCTCGTGCTGGGCTTGCGGGTACGGGGTCTGCTCGACCAGCGCCGCCACTTCGCGCAGCTTGGCTTTCATCGGTTCGAAGTCGGCAACCGCAACGCGCACTTCAGCCAGGACCTGTTCGATTTCCCGGGCCAGCGAGCTCAGTTCGGCTGCGTTGGCACAACGGTCGATTTCCAGGTACATCAGCGATTCATGTTGAACGCCGTCACCGTGGGTGCCTTTGGGCAGCAGCTCGAGCAGTTCGCCCTTGGCGCCGCGGCGCACGCTGAGCACGGTGGTCTGCAGGGTGTGGATGCTGTAGCCGCGGCGGTTCAGCTCGGTGCGTACCGAGTCGACCAGGAACGGCAGGTCATGGTGCAGGACTTCGACCACACTGTGGGTCGACTGCCAGCCATTGCGCTCGTAGTCGGGGTTGTACACCCGCACCAGCGGGGTTTCAGGGTCGAAGCGCTCGATGATGCGCCAGGCAGACAGGGTGCAGCCAGCCAGGTCGGAAAGCCGCCGCTGGGTAAGTTCGTCCAGAGAGATGATGCCGAAGAACTGTTCGGCGAACAGTGCCACTTGTGGCAGTGACTGTTCGCTGATGTGCTGCGCCAGGGCCGCTTGCAGTTGGTGCTGGAAGTCGGCTTTGCTGGCTGCGGTGAAAAACGCCATCTGTGGTACTCCGCTTGGGCTTTGTTTTGTAGTGAAGCGTCGTGCATGTGCGTGTTGCCTGGGATCAACAATAGCAACCCGGGGCAAAACAGGCCGATGAAACCAGGCGCTGAGCGTGTTTGCCACGCTCATCTGTTGGGTACCTGCAAAAGCGACTGCCTGTGGCTGTGCCTTTACGGGGACCCATCGACTGCGCAGCTTAACGACTGAGCGGTCACCGCGGCTTGCAGCGCTGCGACATATTCGGTCAATGCCCGGTAACATTCGTTTATGGAACGGCCCAAGACTGGCAGAATTCCATTTCATTTCGTCAATTCGAGCCGACCATGCAACTGACCACCCCCCTGCTGTTCGCCACCCCTTGCGATGATGAAGAAGACAACATGGCGACCCTGTGCTGCCACAGCGACCAGGGCCAGATGTTCCTGCTGACCCGCTACCCGGACGAAGACACCGTCGACCTGACCCTGGACGATGAGCCGTCGACCCTGGACGGTATCAAAATCACCTTCAGCGCCAAGCGCCTGCTGCTGGAAGTTGCCGCCGGTGACACCGACGCCCTCAAGGGCGATGAGACCCTGGAGATCGTATTGACCAGTGACGGCAATGACCTGGCCGAGATCGACGAGACTTTACGGATCATTCTGAACGGCACCGGCACTTACGTCAGCGAGCTGTAATCTGGCTGAGCTGGGGAAATAATTGACAGACACAGCGGATAGCGGGCATTGTCTGACAACCTGATCAATAGGCACTCCGTCCATGTTAGAGCTACAGCGCCCAGATACTCTGGTAGAAAGGGTTGTCGGCGCCATCCGTGCGGAAATCGACAGCGGCCGCCTGGCTGCCGAAGCACGCCTGCCCACCGAACAGCAACTGGCCGAGCAACTCAACGTCAGCCGCTCGGTGGTGCGCGAGGCAGTGGCTCAGCTCAAGGCCGACGGGGTGCTGATCGCCCGTCGTGGCCTGGGCTCGTATATCTCGCAGACGCCCCATGGCACGGTGTTTCGCTTCCCCGGCAGCAACGGGCGCAAGCCTGATCTGGTGCAGATGTTCGAAATGCGCCTGTGGATCGAAACCCAAGCGGCCGCCATCGCTGCCCGTCGCCGCGATGCCGGCGACCTGAGCAACATCGCTGCAGCACTGGAGCAGATGCTCGACCCGCGCAATGACCTGGCCGCCGCCGCGGCCGCCGACGTGGCCTTTCACCGGGCCATCGCCGAGGCGAGCAAGAACGACTACTTCGTCGCCTTTCATGACTTTCTCGGCAGCCAGTTGGCCGCCGCGCGGCAGCGTGCCTGGGAAAACTCGGCGTCGCCTGCGGTAGGCGGCCCGGCAGACGCCAACCGGGAACATCAGGCGTTGTACCAGGCCATCGCCGATGGCGACCGTCACGCCGCTGCGAGCTGCGCCGAAGCGCATCTGCGGGCCTCGGCCAAACGCCTGAAAATTGAGCTTCCTGAACTGAACTGAACCGAGCAAACCGACCCTGCCCAATCAAGGCAGGGTTTTTAACGCACCACTTAGTCTGACAACCTGATAAGCAGATCCACTGACAAGAATGCCAAGGTACCCTGCATGACTTACGACTACTTGATCATCGGCGGCGGCATCGTCGGCCTGGCCACAGCGATGGCACTGCTCGAGCAGCGCCCCGGCGCTTCGTTGCTGATCGTGGAAAAAGAGGCCAGCCTCGGCCGCCACCAGACAGGCCACAACAGCGGCGTGATCCATGCCGGGATTTACTACGCGCCTGGCAGCCTCAAGGCCGAGCTGTGCAAACGCGGCGCGCAAGCGACCAAAGACTTCTGCAGCGAACACGGCATCCATTTCCAGGTCTGCGGCAAACTGCTGGTTGCCTCCAACGAACTGGAGATGCAGCGCATGCAGGCGCTGTATCAGCGCTCGCAGGAAAACGGGTTGAAGGTCGAGCAGCTCGACGCCGCTGAGCTCAACCACCGCGAACCCAACATCGCAGGGCTGGGCGCGCTGTTCGTCGATGCCACCGGGATCGTCGATTACCGCCAGGTGTGCCAGGCAATGGCCAAGGTAATCGAACGCGCTGGCGGCGAGCTGCGCCTGTCGACCAGCGTCCGCTCGATCAAGGAATACTCCGAGCATGTCGAGGTATGCAGCGACGAGTACCGCTGGCAGGCGCGCCAGTTGGTGGCCTGCGCTGGTTTGCAGTCCGACCGCCTGGCACGCCTGGCCGGCGTGCGCATCGATCACCAGATCATCCCGTTCCGTGGCGAGTACTACCGCTTGCCTGCGAGCAAAAGCCAGATCGTCAACCACCTGATCTACCCGATTCCGGATCCGCAACTGCCGTTTCTAGGGGTCCACCTGACCCGCATGATCGACGGCAGTGTAACCGTCGGACCTAACGCGGTACTCGGTTTTGCCCGCGAGGATTACCGCAAGTTCGCCCGCAACTGGGCCGATATCGGCGAATTCGCGCGTTTCCCAGGCTTCTGGAAAACCCTCTGGAACAACCTCGGCTCGGGTACCGCCGAGATGAAGAACTCGCTGTTCAAACGCGGCTATCTGCAGCAGTGCCGCAAGTACTGCCCGTCGCTCGAGGTCGACGACCTGCTGCCCTACGAAGCCGGCATCCGTGCCCAGGCGGTGATGCGTGACGGCAGCCTGGTACATGACTTTCTGTTCGCCGAGACACCGCGCATGGTGCATGTCTGCAATGCGCCCTCGCCCGCTGCCACCTCGGCCATCCCGATCGGTCAGATGATCGCCGAAAAGATCCTCAACGCCCGCTGAGCTGCACCCCTAACTACAAAGACAATAAGGACAATCAGATGTCGGTACATCAAGCAGCAGTGACCGCAAGTGAAACGCCAGAACAGACACGCAAACGCCTGCGCAAAGTGGCCGCGGCGACCATTTTCGGCTCGATGCTGGAGTGGTACGACTTTTACCTGTACGCCACCATGGCCGCGATCGTCTTCTCGAAGATCTTCTTCGACGCTAGCAACCCTGCCGTGGCATCGCTGCTGGCGTTCTCGACATTCGCCATCGGCTTCATCGCCCGGCCCTTCGGCGGCGTCCTGTTCGGCTACCTGGGCGACCGGTTCGGACGCAAACACGTACTGGTGATCACCTTTTGCATGATGGGCGTATGCACCGCGCTGATCGGCTTGATTCCAAGCTATGCAACGATCGGCGTGTGGGCGCCGATCCTGCTGGTGGTGATCCGGATCATTCAAGGCCTGGGTGCGGGCGCAGAGCTGTCGGGGGCGGCCGTTACCTCCTATGAACATGCCAGCGAAGGCAAGCGCGGCAGCCAAGGCGCCTGGCCGGCACTGGGCTTGAATCTGGGCCTGCTGCTGTCGTCGCTGACCGTCTACCTGCTGACCATGAATGGCAATGACTTCCTGCTCGCCGGTGGCTGGCGCATCCCGTTCATTGCCAGCATCGTGCTGGTGGCAGTGGGCCTGTGGGTGCGCAAGAGCATTCCGGAAACCCCAGACTTCAAGGAACTCGATCGCTCCGACGCCAAGCCGCAGATATCACCGCTGAAACTGCTGTTCAAAAATGACCTGAAAGGCCTCGCAGTGGTGTTCTTCGTCGCCATCGGCTACAACGCCCTGAGCTACATCTTCAAGACATTCTCGCTGGCCTACCTGACCCAGTTCAAAGGTGTAGAGGCGCACGTCACGTCGCTGTCGGTGACCATCGCCAGCCTGGTTGCGATCTTTGCCGTGCCGTTCTTCGGTTGGCTGTGCGACCGTTGGAGCAGCAAGACCGTGTTGATGCTGGGTGGCGTGCTGTCTGCCCTGTTCGCCTACCCATTCCTGCAGTTGCTGAGCACCGGCGAGACGAGCATGATCTACCTGGCGATCGGGATCGGCACCGGGATTCTGGCACCGATGATGTTTGCCCCGCAGGGCTCGTTCCTCAGCCGCCAGTTCCCGACCCAGACCCGCTCATCCGGGTTTGGCACGGGCCGCGAAGTCGGTACCGCCGTGGCCGGCGGCCTGGCGCCGTTGGGCGGGCTGGCCCTGGTGGCCAGCTCGGCGACGCATTCCACCGACGGCGTCGCGCTGATGCTGACCATTGCCGGGATATTGGTTGTGGTGTTTGCGTTCTTTGATCAAGGCCGCAAGCACTCCAGCTCGAAAAACTGACGGCCGCCCAGCGCCACCGCCCTGTTGGCGACCTCACTGCAAACAGGGCAGTGGCCTGTGACACCCAACAGCCTGTGCCAGCGATAAATTTCGCCTCTGCCATTGGTCGTCACCACCCCGGATGGATTAAAGTAGCAGGCCCTGCCCGGGCTGCCTGCTGGCAACTCCCCGGCCTCTCTCCAGGAACCGTCGCCGATGGAACACCGTGAAGCGCTGAACGCGCTACGCACCTTTCTTTCCTCCCAGATTCTGGGCCAGGAAAAACTGGTCGAACGCCTGCTGATCGTCCTCCTTGCCGATGGCCACATGCTGGTCGAAGGCGCCCCG
This sequence comes from Pseudomonas sp. EZ-C24, assembly GCF_014525325.1. Classification (NCBI taxonomy): domain Bacteria; kingdom Pseudomonadati; phylum Pseudomonadota; class Gammaproteobacteria; order Pseudomonadales; family Pseudomonadaceae; genus Pseudomonas; species Pseudomonas sp. EZ-C24. The sequence goes on from NZ_JACDIU010000015.1 coordinate 200,398, forward strand.
GGGCTGGCCAAGACCAAGGCGATCAAGGAGCTGGCCGAGGGCGTCGAGGCGCAATTCCACCGCATCCAGTTCACCCCCGACCTGCTCCCCGCCGATATCACCGGAACCGAGATCTACCGCCCGGAAACCGGCAGCTTTGTCTTCCAGCAGGGGCCGATCTTTCACAACTTGGTGCTGGCCGACGAGATCAACCGCGCGCCGGCCAAGGTTCAGTCAGCACTGCTCGAGGCCATGGCCGAGCGCCAGGTCAGTGTCGGCCGCAGCACCTACGACCTGTCGCCGCTGTTTCTGGTGATGGCCACGCAGAACCCGATCGAGCAGGAAGGCACCTACCCGCTGCCCGAAGCTCAGCTCGACCGCTTCCTGATGCACGTCAAGATGGGCTTCCCCGACGCGGCAGTCGAACGGCGCATTCTGCAGCAGGCCCGCGGCGAGGCGCTCAATGGCGAGACCAAGCCCGAGCGGCGGGTCAGCCAGCAGGCGATTTTTGCTGCGCGCAAGGAAATCCTCGGCCTGTACATGGCCGATGCAGTGGAGGAATACCTGGTGCAACTGGTGATGGCCACGCGCACCCCGGCCAAGTTCGACAGCGACCTGGCTGACTGGATCGCCTACGGCGCCAGCCCGCGTGGATCTATCGCGCTTGACCGTTGCGCCCGTGCGCACGCCTGGCTGGCCGGGCGCGACTTCGTCAGCCCCGAGGATATCCAGGCGGTGCTGTTCGACGTGCTGCGCCACCGGGTGATCCTGTCGTTCGAGGCGGAAGCGGCCGGGGTCGATCAGGACCGCGTGGTCCAGCGCATCCTTGATGTGGTTGCCGTTGCCTGAGGCCGATCAGACGTTTGGCTCTACCAACCGCCCCTCATCAGCCGGGCGGTTGAGATAGACCAGATCGTCTGGCAGAAACCCGCAGGCAGTGAATGCCTCCCAATTCGCCGTGGTGTGCACGTATTTGCGGTACAGCAAGTGTCGCTCTGTCTCGGTCAGGCCAATCTCCGCCGAGCGGCCTAGGGCGAAATCTTCCAGTTTGCCAGCGATAACCAGCAAATCCTGAGGCAGCTCCCATCCTGGCGAGGGCGCCGACAGCGGCTGCATCGGCACCTGCGAGTCGACCGCAAGGGCATGCATGATCCTCAGATAGACTCGCGACAAATGACCATGAACCTCGCGCTCACGATGCAGCACGGCATTCACGGTCTTGCGGTGTCCAAGCAAGCCTGCCAGCGCTTCCCACACCCGCACTTGCGGCGTGAGCCCAGGTACATCGGTATAGTCTGCGGCCAGCGCGAGCGCCGCAGCGTAAGCCTCGCTGTCGAACGGATCGGCATCCGCATTCAAATCACTCGTTTGCACACGAGACAGGTCGATTTTTTCGCGGCTCACTTGCAGATAGCCGCCGCCGAGATCGGCATGGGCACCGGGCAAACGCAGGTCGTTGCCGGTCGCGACCAGCGGATAGTTGTAGCGATGCTCGTCAGCCGCTACCAACTGTATGACCTTGCCGGCGACGCCCGGCGCCAGGGCCAGATGCAACTGTCCGTAGTCGCCATTGGTCGAGGTGAAATTGAACTTCAGCGGTTCGACGATGGCCCCGACGGTGTCAAATAGACCTATGAAGTCGATAGCGACGCCCTGCTCCCATCCCAGGCATGGTGAGAAATCGCAGGCTTGCGCAAGCAGGCTTTGAGTGCCTTTGCCTAGGTCATTGGCAAACGCTCGCGCGCCAGCCGCACCGCGACTGAAACCAAACAGGTCAAATTTCAGCGCCTGAAGCTGCACCGAGGGATGGCTCTGTCGCCAGGCCTGTAATTTCGCGGCCAGGGCCAAGGCAGCTTGCCCGAGGCGTTGACGAACCCCGGTTCCGCCGCTACCGGTATACCAGCCAATGTCGGAATCCGGTTTGCCCTGGAGGGTTCCTGGCCCTTCAACATACAGGCTCAGAAATCCTCGCGCGACTGGGTAGGCGTCATACAACAAGGCTATATTGGAGAGTGCACTCGCGTAGCTACCCGTTGCCTGCTCGGGCACAGGCTCGTCCCCTTTGACGGCGTTGCTGCGGTTGTTGCCTGTGCCATCGAAAAACACGCCGATACGCAGCGTGGTTGGCTCATGTTCCGTTGCCATGGTTGAACCTCCGTGATCAAGGGCACCATTGAACGGCACACGGCCTGCACGCGAGCATCAGCCAAATCTGTGAGTACCGTGTGATCAGCGGTGCAGACGAAGGCCACACGCCGCAGTTGCAGTCAGTTTTTTAGCATTCACGTTGGTCGGCAATGCTGCGGATGCTTTAAAGTATTGCGCTCTGCGCAGCTCGCCCCCTGGCCGATGCGCTCCCTACCCAGGAACCGTCAACCATGCACCATCCTGACGCACGCATAGCGCGGCAAGACCTGCGCGGCTTCGCGGTCGCCTGACGCCCATGCCCACCGCACAATTGGCCGAACCCGGTATCCGCACCAGTCTCAGCGAGCTGATCGACATGCGCCACCGCGTGCGCGAGATTCAGCTGTTCTCGCGGCCCGGCCAGCGCAGCCCGCTGGTGGGCCTGCACCTGTCGAAGCTGCGCGGGCGTGGGGTCGATTTCGACCAGGTGCGGGTCTACCAGGCCGGCGACGACGTGCGCAACATCGACTGGCGGGTGACCGCGCGCACCCAGGAGCCGCACACCAAGCTGTTCCATGAAGAGCGCGAGCGGCCGATCTTCATCATGGTCGAGCAGAGCCAGCGCCTGTTCTTCAGCTCCGGGCTGACCTTCAAATCGGTGCTGGCGGCTCAGGCGGCTGCGCTGTTCGGTTGGGCGGCACTGGGCCACAACGACCGCATCGGCGGGCTGGTGTTCGGCGATAACGAGCACTATGAAGTCAAGCCAAGGCGCAGCAAGCAAAGCCTGTTGCAGCTGCTCAACCGCCTGGCCAAGGTCAATCAGTCACTGCACCCCGAGGCCGTGCCTCAGGCCGACAGCCTGTCGCTGGCCCTGCGCCGGGCGCGCGAAGTCCTGCGCCCAGGCAGCCTGGCCATCGTCATCTGCGATGAGCGCGCCCTCAGCGAAGGCATCGAGCAGCATCTGTCGATGCTCTCACGCCATTGCGATGTGCTGCTGATGCCGGTTTCCGACCCACTCGATCATGCCCTGCCTGCCGCCGGCCTGCTGCGCTTCGGCCAACGCGGCGCGCAGTTGGAGCTGGATACCCTCGACGGCAATCTGCGCCAGGCCTACCGCCAGCAAGCCGAAGCGCGGATCGAGCGCTGGGAACTGCTGGCGCAGAAACTGCGTGTGGTGCTGATGCCGCTGAGCACCCAGAGCGAGATGGTCGAGCAACTGCGTGAATACCTCAACGCGCAGCGCCCGGGGCACCGCAAGTGAACCCGCTGGACGAGCTGCAACCGTTGCTGGCGCCGCCGGCGATCAGCCTGTGGCCGCCGGCGCCCGGCTGGTGGCTGCTGCTGGCACTGCTGCCGGTGCTCGCCTGGGGCCTGTGGCGACAACGCTACTGGCGCCCGGGCAAACGCCGCGTAGTGCGCGCCGAACTGCCGCTTGACCCGGTCCGCGAAGCAGCCCTGGCCGAACTCGCGCGCCTGCCGCGCCCCTACGACGGCGCGCCGGCCGGTGCCTGGCTGCAGCAGATCAACGCGCTGCTCAAACGCCTGTGCCGCAACCATTATCCGGGCGCCAACAGCCATACCCTGAGTGGCCGGCAGTGGCTGGCGTTTCTCGACAACCGCTGCCCGGCGGCAGGCTTGACCCGCTGGATGGTGCTGGTCGAAGGCACCTACAAGCCCGAGTGCAAGCTCGACGACAAAGCCATCGTCGGCCTCAGCCAGGCGGTCGAAATCTGGATTCGCAAGCATGTTTGAACTGGCCTGGCCGTGGATCTTCGTGCTGCTGCCGCTGCCGTGGCTGGCACGGCTGGTGCTGCCGGCTGCCGACAGCGGCGAGCCGGTGCTCAAGGTCGGCTTCATGAACGAACTCGAAGGCCTGGCCGGGCGCCGTGCCCGTCTCAATCTGCCCACCTGGCGCCAGCAGGCGCCGTTCGTGCTGATCTGGCTGCTGCTGCTGTTGGCAGCGGCGCGCCCGCAGTGGCTGGGCGAACCGGTACCGGTGGAAGCCAGCGGTCGCGACCTGCTGGTGGCCGTTGATGTGTCCGGCTCGATGGACTTCCCCGACATGCAGTGGCAGAACGACGAAATCAGCCGGCTGGACCTGGTCAAGGCGCTGATGGGCGACTTTCTCCAGGATCGCCAGGGCGACCGGGTCGGCTTGATCCTGTTCGGCAGCGAGGCCTACCTGCAAGCGCCGCTGACCTTCGACCGACGTACCGTGCGCACCTTCCTCGACGAAGCGCAAATCGGCATCGCCGGCAAAAATACCGCCATCGGCGACGCCATTGGCCTGGCCGTCAAGCGCCTGCGCCAACGCCCGGCGCAGAGCCGGGTGCTGGTGCTGATCACCGACGGCGCCAACAACGGCGGGCAGATTCATCCGCTGACCGCGGCCCGCCTGGCGGCCCAGGAGAACGTGCGCATTTATACCATCGGCATTGGTGCCAACCCCGAAGCCAGCGGCACTCCCGGTTTACTCGGCCTCAACCCAAGTCTGGACTTGGACGAAGCGTCGCTGCGCGAAATCGCCGACATCACCCACGGCAAATACTTCCGCGCCCATGATGGTGCTGAACTGGATGCCATCGGCGACAGCCTCGATCAGCTTGAACCGGTCGCTCAGCAACCGACCCAGACCCGCACCGCGAAAGAACTCTACGCCTGGCCGCTGGCTCTGGTGCTGCTGCTCAGCGTGTTATTGGTGATTACCACGCTATGGCCTGACAACCTGCTGCAGCGCGCCCTGCGCCGGCCACGTTTTCTGCAACCGCACCCTGAATGGCGCCAGCGCCTCAAGCGTCTGCGCCTGCGGAGGCGGCGATGATCGATCTGTGGCCCCAATGGCTGCGCCCGCTGTGGTTGCTGGCCGTGCCGCTGCTGGTCTGGCTGCTGTTCAAGCTGTGGCATCGGCGCAAGCGCGCGGGCCGCTGGCAGATGATTCTGCCGGCGCAGTTTCATGCGGTATTGCTCGGTGGCGGCAGTGGCAGCAACAGCAAGCTGCCATGGATCGCCCTCGGCGGTGCCTGGCTACTGATCGTACTGGCCCTGCTCGGCAGCAGCTGGCAACGCGTCGAGGAAACCCGCCAGCGCCCGGCCGACCCGCTGGTGATCATGCTCGAGCTGACCCCGCAGATGCTCGCCGAGGACAGCACGCCGAATCGCCTCGAACAGGCCCGGCGCAAGATCCTCGACCTGCTCGAGCACCGCCGCGACAGCCAGACCGCGCTGGTGGTCTACGCCGGCAGTGCGCACACGCTGGTGCCGCTGTCGGATGACCTTGGCACCACGCGTAACCTGCTGGAAGCGATCGACCCGTCGATCATGCCGCAACCCGGCCAACGCGCCGACCTCGCCGTGCAAAAGGGGCTGGCCCTGCTCGCCCAGAGCGGCCTCGGCCAAGGCCGCCTGCTATTGATCGGCTCATCCCTGAGCAATAGCGAACGCGATGGCATTCTGCGTGCCCTGGGCCGGCAAGGACCAAACCTGTTGATGCTCGGCATCGGCAGCAGCGAAGGCGCGCCGGTCCGCCAGGCAAACGGCGAGTTCCTCAAGGATGAGCAAGGCGCAATCCTCTTGCCACGACTGGACAGCGCCAGCCTCAAGGGCTTCATCAACAGCACCGGTGGCCGCTACCGCCACGCCCGCATCGACGACCTCGACCTGCGCGGGCTGGGCCTGTACGACAATCCACGCGCCCTGCGCAGCGACGGCCAGACCGTGCAACTGGACAGCTGGGCTGATCAGGGTTACTGGTTGCTGCTACCGCTGCTGCTGTTGGCCGCCTGCGCCGGGCGGCGTGGCTGGCTGTTCTGCCTGCCGCTGCTGTTCTCCCTGCCGCAGCCCAGCCAGGCCTTTGAATTCAACGACCTGTGGCTGCGCCCCGACCAGCAAGGCCAGCGCCTGCTGGAACAGCAACGCCCCGCCGCTGCCGCGCGCCACTTCGAAGACCCGCAATGGCGCGGCATGGCCCTGTACCAGGCCGGCGACTATGAAGGCGCGGCCAAGGCCTTCGCCCAAGGCAGTTCCGCCGCCGCACACTACAATCGAGGCAACGCACTGGCTCGCGCCGATCAGCTGGAAGCCGCCTTGGACGCCTACGAGCAGGCCCTGGAACGGCGCCCGGATCTACAAGCGGCGCTGGATAACCAGGCGCTGGTCCAGCAATTGTTGCTGCAGCGCCAGGCCAAGGCCCAAGCCGAAGAGCAGCAAGCCAAGGAAGATGCACAAGGCGCCCCCGGCAAGGACACCGACGGCAACAGCAGCTCGGCCAGCGATCAGGCACCCGGCGATGCCGACCAGCCCCAGGCCAAGGCCGGCCAGGAGCAAGGCGACAGCGCCAGCAACACCCCGCCCCCCGCCGGCAATCAGGCGGGTGACGACGATAACCTTACCCAACCGCCGCAACGCCCGGTTTCCACCAGCCTCGATGGCGAACAACGCCAGGCCCTGGAACAGTGGCTGCGGGAGATCCCGGACAACCCTGCGCAGCTGCTGCGGCGCAAATTCTGGTATGAACAGCAATTGCATCAGGAAACCCCACGATGAGTCGCTGCGGCGTCTTGCTTGTCAGTCTGCTCTGGATGCTTCAGGTCCAGGCCCAACCGCCGCTGCAGGCCAGCGTCGATCGCACCCGCCTGGAAGCCGGCGAAACCTTGGAGCTGATCCTCGAAAGCGAGGACGTCACCCAGTTCGGCAAACCCGACCTGCGTGCGCTGGAGGGCGACTTCGATGTGCGTGGCACGCGCCAGCTCAACAGCCTGCACACGCTGGATGGCGAGACCCGCGCCAGCACCCGCTGGATCATCACCCTGCTGCCAAGGCGCAGCGGCAGCCTGAGCATTCCCGCGCTGCAACTGGGCCAGTCGTTCAGCCAGCCGATCGAGGTGCAAGTGCTGCAGGCCGGCGACAACCGCCCGGAAAGCGCCTCGCAGGTGTTCGTCGAGGCGACCCTGGACAACAACGATGTCTACGTTCAGGCCCAGGCCGTGCTGACCCTGCGCATCTATCATTCGGTGTCGCTGTATGACGACAGTAGCCTCAGCCCATTGCAACTGGACAACGCCAAGGTCGAGCCGCTGGGTGAGTCGCGTACTTATGAGAAAGAGATCAACGGCGTGCGCCATGGCGTGATCGAAACGCGCTACGCGCTGTATCCGCAGCAAAGCGGCACGCTCGATATTCCACCGATGACCTTTACCGCCACCGCTGCTGCCGCTGATACCGGCGAGCAGCCGTCTGCTGCCCCGCGCGCAGGCCGCCAGGTCCAGGTCAGCTCGTTGCCGCTGCGCCTGAGCGTGCGGCCGATACCGGCCAATTACCCAGCCGGCGCCGCCTGGCTACCGGCGCGCAGCCTGACCCTGGAAGAACACTGGAACCCGGACCCGAGCAAACAAACCGTGCAGATCGGCGACTCGCTGACGCGCAGTATTACGCTGCGCGCCGACGGCCTCTCCAGCACCCAGCTGGCGCCGCTGCCGGCCACCGAAATCATCGGCCTGCGCCGCTACCCGGACCAGCCACTGCTGCGCAACGAGGTCACCGAGCGCGGCATGACCGCCAACCGCGAAGAGCGCGAAGCGCTGGTGCCGACCCACAGCGGCGAGTTGACCCTGCCGGCGCTGGAAGTCACCTGGTGGAACACCCGCGAAGACCATCTGGAAAACACCAGCCTGCCGGCGCGCAGCCTCAGCGTGCAGGACAACCCGGCCCTGAGCGCCGAGACGCCGGTGGGTGACAGCAGTTCATCCAGTCGCCTGCTCTGGCCGTGGCAACTGGCAACCCTGCTGCTGGCCCTGAGCACTGTGCTCGGTTTCACCCTGTGGTGGCGAGCCCGCTCGCAGCCAGCGGTGCTGCGTGCGGCGCAGACCGGCCCGAGCCCGCGGACCTTGCTCGATGACCTTAAACGCGCGTGCCAGGCCAACGACCCGCAGGCGACCCGCCAGGCCCTGGATGCCTGGGCGCGCCAGCATCCGGAGACGCTGGCCGAGATGGCGGCGCGCTTCGTGCCGCTGTCGGATGCGCTGGATGGCTTGAACGGCGCGCTGTACAGCGAGAGCGGCCAGCACTGGCAGGGCGACGATCTGTGGCGTGCGATCAATGCGATTCCGCCGGCCGAGCAGTTGCTCGACCCGGTCGGCGATGGCGGCAGCTTGCCGCCGCTCTATCCGAAGTAGCCCGGCGCGGCTGACCCGTTGAGTTACCATGCGCCGCGACCGCTGCTTCCCTCGAATTCACTTCAAACAGGTTATTCATGCGTCTGTTCCACACCTCCGACTGGCACCTTGGCCAAAGCCTGCATGGCCAGGAACGCGACTTCGAACACGCCTGCTTTCTCACCTGGCTGCTGGGCCAGTTGCACTTGCGCCAACCCGATGCGCTGCTGATCGCCGGCGATATCTTCGACACGGTCAACCCGCCGGTCAAAGCCCAGGAGCGGCTCTACCAGTTCATCGTCGAGGCCCACGAGCAACAGCCCAAGCTGGACATCGTGATGATCGCCGGCAACCACGACTCCGGCTCGCGCATCGAGCTGCCCGGCCTGCTCATGCGCCGCCTGCGCACCCATGCCCTGGGCCGGGTGCACTGGCTCGATGAGGGCCAGCTCGACGCTGAGCGCTTGCTGATCCCGCTGACCAACAGCCGTGGCAAGGTCGCCGCCTGGTGCCTGGCGCTGCCGTTCCTGCGCCCGGCCGAAGTCACCGGCCCACAGCTGGGCGACGACTATGTGCAGGGCATCACCCAGGTGCACCAGCAACTGATCAAAGCCGCCATGGCCAAGCGCAAGAAAGACCAGGCGCTGGTCGCCATCAGCCATGCGCACATGGCCGGTGGCTCGATCTCGGAAGACTCCGAACGCAGCCTGATCATCGGCAACGCCGAAGCGCTGCCGGCCAAGCTGTTCGATCCCGCCATCAGTTACGTTGCCCTGGGCCATCTGCACAAGCCGCAGAAGGTCAACCGCGAGGAGCGCATCCGCTACAGCGGCTCGCCGATTCCGTTGTCGTTTGCCGAGATCGGCTATCCGCACCAGGTGCTGGAGATCGAGCTTGAAGGCAGCCAACTGGTCAGCGTCGAGCCGCGCCTGGTCCCACGGGCGGTGGCGCTGCAGCGGATCGGCCCGGCGCCGCTGGCCGAGCTGCTCGAGCAACTGGCCGAGCTGCCGGTGATCGACCTGCTGGAAGACCCCAACCGTCAACCGTGGCTGGAAGTACGTGTGCGCCTCGACGAACCGCAGCCCGACCTGCGCCAGCAGATCGAGAGCGCCCTGCAAGGCAAAGCGGTGCGGCTGGTGCGGATCAGCGCCGAGTACGCCGGCCGCAGCGCGCTGGACGAGGACCAATTGCAGTTCGTCGAACTCAGTCAGATGACTCCGCAAGACCTGTTCAGCCGCGTCTGGGAGCAGGCCTACGGCAACCCGGTCGATGAGCAGACCCTGAGCGACTTTGCCCTGCTCCTGCAGGATGTGCAGCTGGAGGAGGAACAGCCATGAAAATTCTGGCCATTCGCCTGAAAAACCTCGCCTCGCTGGCAGGCCCGATCGACATCGACTTCACCGCCGAACCGCTGGCCAGTGCCGGCCTGTTCGCGATTACCGGACCCACCGGTGCCGGCAAGAGCACCCTGCTCGACGCCCTGTGCCTGGCGCTGTTCGGCAGCGTGCCGCGGCTCAATGACATCGGCCGTGAGGCCAAGGTGCCGGACGCCGATGGCGACATCCCCACCTATGACCCGCGCAACCTGCTGCGGCGCGGCACCGGCAGCGGCTATGCCGAAGTCGACTTCGTCGGTATCGACAGCAAGCGTTACCGCGCCCGCTGGGAGGCCAACCGCGCCCGCGACAAGGCCAATGGCAAGTTGCAGATGAGTCGCCAGAGCCTCTACGACCTGGATGGCGAGCAACTGCTGGGCAGCGGCAAGAACGAATACAAGCAACTGGTCGAGGCACGCCTGGGCCTGAACTTCGAGCAGTTCACCCGCGCCGTGATGCTCGCCCAGAGCGAGTTCAGCGCGTTTCTCAAGGCCGATGACCGCGAGCGCAGCGACTTGCTGGAAAAGCTCACCAACACCGCCATCTACACCCGCCTCGGCCAACGGGCGTTTGCCAAGGCCAAGCAGGCCGGCGAGGTCTATCAGGGCCTGCAGGAGCGCGCCAGCCACCTGCTGCCGATGGTCGAAACCGAGCGTACCGAGCTTGACCAGCGCCTGGAGCAGGCGCAACAGCTGCTCAAGGCCGAGCAGGCGCGCGAACGCGAACTGGACCAGCAACGCGCCTGGCTGCGCGATCAGGTGCAGCTGCAGCAGCAACTCAGCGCGGCTCGCGAGGCCTCGCACAGTGCCGAACACGACTGGCAGCAACTGGCCGGACAGCGCCTGGACCTGCAACACCTCGAGCGCCTGGCGCCGCAGCGTCATCAGTTCCAGCGGCAACTGGCGCTGGCCGGCGAGCTTACTCCGCTGGCCGCAGCGGTCGCGGCGCAACTGGTTGAGCAGCGCAACCTGCACAGCCATAGCGAGCAGTTGCAGCAGGCCCTGCAAGCTGCCCGCGAGGCGCTGGCACAAGCGCAGGCTAAACACACCGACAGCGCCGCGAACCTGCGCCAGGCGTTTGCTGCTCAGGACAACCTGGCCCGCCTCGACACAGAGCTGGCGCAGTTGGCCACTGTCGGTGCCCAAGCCGATCAGGCCGTCAGCGAAGGCCAGTCGCAGCTGCAGCAGCTTGAGCAACAGCAGCAGCACAGCCAGCAGCAGCTCGCCGCCATCGACGCCGCGCTGGCCGACAGCGCCGCACTGGCTGCTATCAGCAGCGCCTGGCAGGCCTACCGCGGCCAGTTGCAGCAACTGCTGCAGATCGGCAACCGCCTCAGCCAAGGCCGCGACGAGTTGCCCAGCCTGCAAGCCCAGGCCAGCCAGGCCAATGCCCTGCTGCAGGAGCAACGCGCCGCCATCGAGCTGCTGTTCCACGAAGCCGGCGCCGAACCGCACGCCCTGGCCGAACAGCTGGACCTGCTCGGGACCTTGCTCCAGGAGCAGCGCAAGCAGCAGCGCGCGGTCGAGCAATTGTCCCGCCTGCACGCTCGCGAGCAGGAACTGCAGCACACCCTGCACAGCGTGCGCGAACGTCAGCAGCAAGGCTTGCAGCAGCGTCAGCAACTGATCAGCGAAGGCCAGGCGGCCAAGGCCGAACTGGACACCGCCGAGCAGGCTCTGACATTGACCCGGCAACTGCTTGAACGCCAACGCCTGGCGCGCAACACCAGTGTCGAGGAGCTGCGCGGGCAACTGCGTGATGGCGAGCCGTGCCCGGTGTGCGGCAGCGCCGAGCACCCGTTCCATCAGCCTGAAGCCCTGCTGCAAAGCCTGGGCCGGCATGACCAGGTCGAAGAGGCTGCAGCGCTGGCTCAGGTCGAGGCGCTCAATGCCCGCGTGGTCGAGTTGCGCACCCAGGTCGGCATGCTCAACAGCCAGGGCAAGGAGTACCAGCAGCAACAGCTACAGCTGAGCGAACAACTGCTACCGCTGCAGCAGGAGCTGCAAGCGCACGCCTTGTGGCCATCGCTCAGCACCCAAACCGACAGCACCCGCAGTGCCTGGCTGGACGGCCAGCTGCGCCGCCTCGAAGAAGAAATCAACCGCGACGAGCAGCGCCAGAGCGCCCTGCTCACCCTGCAGAAAGACGCCGCCCGACTGACCCAGCAACTGCAGGCCGCCAGCGACGCGCAGCAGCAAGCACAGCAGCGCCTGGATCAGCAGCACCAGGCCATGGCCGCCGATCAGCAACGCCTGGAGCAGACCCTGGCCGATTTTGCCGAGATCCTGCCCGGCGATATCCTCAAGGCCCTGCGCGACGAGCCAGCCCATGCGTTTCTCGCCCTCGATCAACAGGTGGCCCAGCGCCTGCAACAGCTGGAGCAGCAAAAGGACGAGCAAAACGAGCAGCAACAACGCCTGCAACAGCAGCAGCGTCTGGCCGACCAGCAGCAGAGCCGGCTGCAACGCCAGAGCGAGCTGCACAGACAACTCGCAAGCCTTGCCGAGCAGCAGCAACAGGCGCGCAGCGTGCTCGCCGAACTGCTTGGCGAACACGCCAATGCCGGTGCCTGGCAGCAGCACCTTGAGCAGCAGGTCGAGCACGCCCGCAGCGTTGAGGCCAGCACCGTGCAAGCGCTGCAGGACGCCCACAGCCAAAGCGTGCAACTGGCTGCTGAACTCAAGGCCAATCAGCAACGCCAGCAGGCCTTGGAGCAGGAACAGCAGACGCTGCAGGGCCAGATCAGCCAATGGCGAGCGGCCCATCCAGAACTCGATGATGCGGGCCTTGAGCGCTTGCTCAGTGTCGATGAAGCCACGCTGGACGCGCTGCGCCAGCAACTGCATAGCGTCGACAAGGCCATCGAGCAAGGCCGGGTACTGCTGCAGGAGCGCGAGCAGCGCCTGCAACAGCACAACCAACAGGCTCGGACCGAGCTGTCCAGCGAGCAACTCGAGCAGCACCTCGCCGACTTGCAGCAACAGCTGGTCGGGCATGAGCAACAATGCGCCGAGCTGCGCGCGCAGCAGGCCGACGACCAACGCCGGCAGCACGCGCACAGCGCCCTTGCCGCTGAAATCGAGCAGGCCCAGCAACAGTGGCAACGCTGGGCGCGCCTGAACAGCTTGATCGGCTCGGCTTCGGGCGATGTGTTCCGCAAGATCGCTCAGGGCTACAACCTCGACCTGCTGCTGCACCATGCCAACAGCCAACTGCGCCAGTTGGCCAAGCGCTACCGCCTCAAGCGTGGCGGCAGCGCACTGGGCCTCTTGGTGCTGGATACCGAAATGGGCGACGAACTGCGCTCGGTGCACTCGTTGTCCGGCGGCGAGACCTTCCTGGTATCGCTGGCCTTGGCCCTGGGCCTGGCCTCGATGGCCTCGAGCACCCTGCGCATCGAATCGCTGTTCATCGACGAAGGTTTCGGCAGCCTTGACCCCGAGTCACTGCAACTGGCGATGGATGCGCTGGACGGCCTGCAGGCGCAAGGGCGCAAGGTGGCAGTGATCTCCCACGTGCAGGAGATGCACGAGCGCATCCCGGTGCAGATCCAGGTCCGGCGCCAGGGCAATGGCCTGAGCGAGGTGGAGGTCTGCGGATGATCCTCTACTCGTTTCGCCGCTGCCCCTGGGCCATGCGCGCGCGGCTGGCGCTGGCGTATGCTGGCTGCACCGTCGAGGTGTGTGAAGTGTCGATGAAGCACAAGCCGGCCGAGCTGCTGGCGTTGTCGCCCAAAGGCACGGTGCCGGTGCTGGACACCGGCGCCGGGGTGCTGGAAGAGAGCCTGGATATCATGCGCTGGGCCTTGCTTCAGCATGACCCGCAGGACTGGCTACTACGCGATGATCCAGCGGCAGCTGTGCAGGTGGACGCCCTGATTGCTCGCAATGACAGCACCTTCAAGGCTCAGGTCAACCTGTACAAGTATGCCGAGCGTTACCCCGAGCACACTCGCGAGGAGTACCGCCTGCAGGCCGAATCATGGCTTGAGGAGCTGGAGGCGCTGCTGCAAGGCAGGCCGTACCTGCTGGCCCAGCACCCAAGCCTGGCCGACGCCGCGTTGTTGCCGTTGCTGCGTCAGTTCGCCGGGGTCGAGCCTTTATGGTTCGCCGAGGCGCCCTACCCCCAGCTGCGTGACTGGTTGCAGGGCTGGCTTGCGTCAGACCTGTTCAAGGCCGTGATGGCGCGCTGACTCAGTCGAGAAACTTCAGGTCCGACGGGGCCGGCTGGTCGAACTTCTGCAGCGTTTCACCGAGTTGGCCAGTGCGTGGGTCGCGGTGCATGACCACGATCTGATTACTCTTCTGGTTGGCCACCAGCAAATACTTGCCGCTTGGATCGATAGCGAATTCACGTGGGTGGTCGCCCTCAACCGAACGCCGCTGCAACAGGCTCAACTGGCCATCTTGCTTGCCGATCGCAAACACCACGATCTGATTGGCCGTGCCGCGATTGCTGACATAGAGGAAACGCCCATCGGCCGATAGGTGCAAGCCGCCGCCGGCCTTGGCGGCAGGGTCTTGGCTGTCGGTCAGCGGCAGGCGCTGGCGCTCGATCAGGGCATCGTCACGCACATCGAACATCACCACTTCAGCGCTCATCTCGAGGGTCAGATAGGCGTGCTTGCCCAGCGCGTCAAACAACAGATGGCGCGGGCCGCTGCCCGGCGGCAGGCTCACCGAAGCCGGCGTTGCCGGGCTCAGCGGCTGCATCGGGCTGGCGCCGTCATAGGCGTAGACAAACACCCGGTCGGCGCCCAGATCGCTGGCGTACAGATGCAGGCCTTCGGCCGAAGGCACGACCGAATGCACATGGGCGCCGGCCTGGCGCTCCGAGTTGACCTTGCTTGGCATGTGCGCCAACTGCTGCACCTTGTCGCCGAGCTTGCCGTCCTTGGCCACTGGTAGCACCACCAGGCTGCCACCCGGGTCGGGCGCGACCGCGTAGTTGGCGACGAACAGGTAGCGCTGATCCTGGCTGAGGCTGGCGTGGGTCGGCTCATCGCCGGCGCTGGACACCTGGTTCAGTGGCGTGATCACGCCCTTGCTGCTCACTGCAAAACTGCTGACATGGCCGCGCGGGGTTTCATTGACGGCGAACAGCAAGCGCTGGTCGGCCGACAGCACCAGCCAGGACGGGCTGACCGTCTTGACCACCTGCAGCGGGGTCGGCTCGATACGGCCCTTGGCTGTATCGAACTGATATCGATAGATACCCTCGCTGGCAGTGCCTTCGGTATAGCTGCCAACCAGCAGGGTGGCCGCCTGCGCAGTGCCGAGCACCGCGCCCAATGCGCTAGCGCTCAACAGGGTTTTCCAGCTGCGGCTGATCATCTTCCTGGTCATCATCGTCTTCGTCCGAGCCGTACACGGCACTCATGCAGACTAGCTCATGCTCGCCCTGGTCATCGTTGAGGCGCCACTCTTCGCCTGCGCCGACCGCGGCCGCGACCTGTTCGGCAGTGAATTTCCAGCGTTTGAGGTTGCGCCCGTCCATGCATTCGATCACCAGGCCGCTGGCGTCGAAGGTGAAACCGAAGGCGTGCAGGCCATCGATCAGGAGCATGTCGCTGGTGGCGAGGGCAGTGGCGAGGGTGGTCATGGGGCTACCTTGATGCGCAAAGCGTCCAGTATAACCAAACCCGGGCCAGGCCCGCTGCTCACCGCAGCGGCCTGACCGCACAAGCGTCAGTGGGCGAAGATCGAGCCGCCCTGCTTGCCTGCCAGTTTTTCCGGCTTGATCAGGAAGCGCGCCAGTGCCGGCAGCAGCCAGAGTGCACCGAACATATTCCAGAGCAGCATGAAGGTCAGCATCAGGCCCATATCGGCCTGGAACTTGATCGCCGAGAAGATCCAGGTGCACACGCCGATGGCCAGGCACAAACCAGTGAACAGCACCGCCTTGCCGGTCGAGCGCAGGGTCTGGTAATAGGCCTCCTGCAACGGCAGACCAGCACGCAGGAAGCTCTCCAGACGGCTGTAGATATAGATCCCGTAGTCGACCCCGATACCCACGCCAAGCGCCACCACCGGCAAGGTCGCGACCTTGACGCCGATGCCCATGAACGCCATCAGCGCGTTGCCCAGCACCGAGGTCAGCACCAGCGGCAGGACGATGCACAGCATCGCGGCAAACGAGCGGAATGTGATCAGGCACATGATCGCCACGCACAGGTAGACCAGAATCAGAATGGTCAGCTCGGCCGACTTGATCACCTCGTTGGTGGCCGCCTCGATGCCGGCATTGCCCGCCGCCAGAAGGAACTGCAAGCCGTCACGGTTGTGCGTATCGGCAAAGGCCTTGGCTGCGGCGGTGACGCGCTCAAGGGTTTCTGCCTTGTGGTCGTTGAGGAACACCAGCACCGGCGCCAGCGAACAGTCAGCGTTGTACAGGCCGTCAGCGCGGGCCACCGAGCTGTTGAGCACATCCGGGTTGCGCGAGAGGGTTTCCCATTTCAGGTTGCCCTCGTTCATGCCGCGGATCATCTGCTTGGACACACTCACCAGGGAGATTGCCGACTGCACCCCGGGGGTGTTCTGCATGGTCCACATCAGCTCGTCGATGGGGGCCAGGGTCGAGTGGATCGAGCAGCTCTCCGAGGGCGTCTTGACCATGATCACCAGCACATCGGAACTGGTCGAGTAGTTGCTGATGATGAAGTGGTTGTCCTGGTTGTAGCGTGAGTCCGGGCGCAGCTCCGGGGCACCCGGGTCGAGGTCGCCGATCTTCAGGTTCTGGCTGTACCAGAGGCCGCCGCCAAAGGCGACCAGTGCCAGCGCAACCGACACCGGTGCCACTTTAGGGCTGGCGAAGTTGGCCAGCAGGCGCCAGAACGGGTGCTCGCGGGTGGCGTCACGCTTGGAGCGCTCGACGGCCTTTTTGCTGATGCCGACATAGGAGATCGCCACCGGCAGCAGGATCAGGTTGGTGAAGACAATCACCGCCACGCCGATCGAGGCGCCGATGGCCAGCTCGCGGATCACGCCAATGTCGATGATCAACAGAGTGATGAAGCCCACCGCGTCGGCCAGAATCGCGATCATCCCCGGCAGGAACAGCTGGCGGAAGGTCCGCCGTGCAGCGGTCAGGGCATTGTCGGCGCCACTGGACTGCAGGGCGATGCCGTTGATCTTCTGCACCCCGTGGGAAATACCGATGGCAAAGATCAGGAACGGCACCAGCATCGAGTAAGGGTCGAGGCCGAAGCCCACCGCGTGCATCAGGCCCAACTGCCAGACCACCGCTACCAGGGTGGTGATCAACACGGCAATGGTGCTGCGGATACACCAGGTGAACCAGTACAGCAGGACCCAGGTGATCGCCAGCGCCACGCCGAAGAACAGCACCACCATCACCAGGCCGTCGATCAGGTCACCGACTTTTTTCGCAAAGCCGACGATGTGGATTTTCACATTGGGGTTCTGCGCCTGGAACTTGTCGCGGATTTTCTCTTCCAGCTGGTGCGAGAACTGCTGGTAGTCGAGCTTGACCTGCTTGCCCGGGTCCTGCGGATCGGGGTAGCTCTCCAGCAGCGGCACGTCGACGATGCTCGACTTGAAGTTGTTCGCCACCAGGCGCCCGACCTGGCCGGACTTGAGCACGTTGTCGCGCAGCTGATCGAGGCTTTGTGCGCTGCCATCGTAGGTGTTGGGGATCACCTCGCCACCGGCGAAGCCTTCTTCGGTGACCTCGGTCCAGCGCACGCTGGGGCTCCACAGCGACTTCAAGCCGGCGCGGTCGACACCCGGGATATAGAACACCTCGTCATGGATCTGGCGCAGGGTCTCCATGTAATCCTTGTCGAAGATGTCGCCGTTGACCGCCTCGACCGAGATGCGCACGGTGTTGCCGAGGTTGGCCAGGTCATTGCGGTGCTCGAGCATCTGTTCGATGAACGGGTGCTGCAGTGGGATCATCTTCTCGAAACTGGTCGAGGGGCGAATCTGCGTGGCCTGCCAGAACAGCAGGATGCTCACCAGCAGGCAGAGGCCGATCACTACCGGGCGGTTGTTGAAGATCATCCGCTCGAGCAGGGTGGGTTTGTCCTGATGATGCTGGGGCATGTCGAAGCGCTCCGGGCCGGTCATGGTTGCTGCTCCTCGGCGCCTTGGCCGTTGGCCAGGTGGATGCCGCCCTGCCCGACCAGCAGCAAGCCGCCGTCGGCCAGGCTGGTGACGCCGGCCAGCGCGATGCGGTCGGCGCGGTTGAATACGCTGAAGGTCAAGCCATCGTCACGGCTGCGCAGCACACTGCCGCCGTTGCCGACCAGGACGATACTGCCGTCCTCGAGCAGCGCCGCGCTGGCCAGGCCGAACTGCAGCGGGCCGCGACTGGCGGTCAGGGCGATCTGCTGCCAGCTGTCGCCGAAGTCACTGGAGCGGTAGAGGTTGCCCCGCAGTCCGTAGGCCAACAAGGTGTGCGCCTGGGCAGTGCCGAGTACGCCGAACAACGAGCCCTCGTACGGGCCCTCGACGCGCGACCAAGTGGCGCCGTTATCGCCGGAGCGGAACATGCTGCCCTGCTCGCCGACGATGAACAGGCCGGAGTCCTTGATCGCGGCGATGCCATTCAGGTGCAGTTGATCGGGGTTGTCGAGGCGCTCGGCGACGTCCTGCCAATGCTGGCCGCCGTCGGTGGTCTCGAGCAGCGCGCCGTAGGCACCGACGGCAAAGCCATGCTGGGCATCGACAAAGCTGACGTCGAGCAACGGCGCTTCGCGGGCGAGGTCTTCGAACTGCTTGCTCCAGGTGGCGCCGCCATCGCTGCTGGCGAGGATCTGCGCGTCGTGACCGACTGCCCAGCCGCGCTTGTCATCGATGAAGAACACCGCGGTGAGCAGTTGCCGGGTCGGCACGCGCGCCTGGCTCCAGGTCTTGCCCTGGTCGTCGGAGAACAGGATATGGCCACGATCACCGACCACCACCAGGCGCTTGCCGGCGTGGGCGGCGTCGATCAGCAGGTTGTCGACTGCCTTGGCCGATTCAGTCGAGTACTCCTCGGCGGCAGCAGCGACGACAGTGCCGCTCCACATACCCAGCAGCAACAGTGCGCCCGCGGCCAGTGGCCTGGCGTGCGCCATCACCCGTTCCCTCATGCCCTTCCCCTATTGTATTTTTCTTGGTGGGTCATCCAGTGCAGGCACTGCAAGAAGCCTGATTCAGAGGCCTGCAACAGCTTCGAACCATCCTAGCGGGGAGTTCTGCGGCAACACAATTGGCGGGACGTTATGTTTTGTTAACGGCGACAGCGCCCTGTTGTTTCGACCGCGTCGCCGGGGTGCTGCGCGGTCGGCGTAGGAGCGGCCTTGTGTCGCGAAAGGGCTGCGCAGCGGCCCCAGATTTCAGCTTCGCAGCCGATATCCCCGGGCCAGCTACGCTGGCCTTTCCGACCGGTCCGGCGCCCCGGCAAGGCCGCTCCTACGCCAGATCGCGGGCGCTCGCCAGGTTCATACCAGGCTCTTGCTGACCACCTCGTAAACGTCGCTGGACAAGGTGCCCGACGCCAGAATCCGCTCCAGCTCGGCCTTCATCAACGCCTGACGCGCGCTATCGTACTTGCGCCAGCGGGTCAGCGGCGCGAGCTGGCGCGAGGCGATCTGCGGGTTGAGCGCATTAAGCTCGATGACCAGGTCCGCCAGGAAGCGATAGCCGGAACCGTCGGCCGCGTGGAAGTTGACCAGGTTCTGCCCGGCAAACGCGCCGATCAGTGCGCGCACCTTGTTCGGGTTCTTCAAGGTGAATGCCGGGTGCTGCATCAGCGCCTTGACCCGCGCCAGGCCGCCCGGCAACGAGCTGGCTGCCTGCACGCTGAACCACTGGTCCATGACCAGCGGGTTGTCCTTGAAGTGCTCGGCGAAGGCTTGCAGCACTTCGGCGCGCTCGGCCTCGAACGGCGAGTTGACCAACACCGCCAGCGCGGTCAGGCGCTCGGTCATGTTGTCGCTGTCCTTGAACTGCTCAAGGGTCGCCGCCAGCACCTGCGGCTTGCCGCTGAGCATCAGGTACGACAGGGCGATGTTCTGCAGGCTGCGCCGGGCGAAGTGCTCGGCGGCCGCCACATATGGCGTGCGCCGCGACACTTCACGGTTGGCCTGATAGCGCGACCACAAGGCGTCGAACAGCTGCTCGGCGATCTGCTTGCGGGCAAATTCGCGGGCCGCGTGGATCGCGTCGACGTCGGCCACCTGGCTGATCTCGGTCAGGTAGGCCTCACCTGGCAGCGAGAGCATTTCCGCGACCATGGCCGGGTCCAGCGCGTCATTGCCGATGACCGTGGCCAGGGCAGTGATCAAACGCGGATCGAGGCTCAACGGCTGGCCAGCCTGATGCTGGCCGATCAGCTCCTGCAGCACTTGCACCGACAATTGCTGGCCGGCTTCCCAGCGATTGAAACCGTCGCTGTCGTGCTGCATGAGGAACATCAGCTGGTCGCGGTTGTACGGGAAGCTCAGCTTGACCGGCGCACTGAAGCCGCGCAGCAGCGACGGCAATGGCTTGGCGGCGATGTCGAGGAAGGTGAAGGTCTGCTCGGTGTCGGTCAGCGACAGCACGCGGCTGCTGCCCTGGGCGCTGGCTTCGCCGTCCAGGCGCAGCGGCAGGTCGTTGCCGTCGGCGTCGAGCAGGCCCAGCGCGACCGGAATCACGAACGGCAGTTTCTCGCGCTTGTCCGGCGTCTGCGGGCAGCTCTGGCGGAAGGTCAGGCTGTAGCGCTGCGCTGTGCTGTCATAGGCTTCGCTGACCTCGAGGCGCGGCGTGCCGGCCTGGCTGTACCAGCGTTTGAACTGAGTCAGGTCAACGCCGTTGGCGTCTTCCATGGCCTTGATGAAGTCATCGCAGGTAACGGCCTGGCCATCGTGACGCTCGAAGTACAGGTCGCTGCCCTTGCGGAAGCCCTCGGCGCCCAGCAGGGTGCGGACCATGCCGACCACTTCTGCGCCCTTCTCGTAGATGGTCAGGGTGTAGAAGTTGGAGATTTCAATGAAGCTGTCCGGGCGCACCGGGTGGGCCATCGGGCCTGCGTCTTCGGCAAACTGATGGGTGCGCAGATACGCCACGTCCTCAATGCGCTTGACCGTGCGCGAGTTCATGTCGGCGCTGAATTCGGCGTCGCGGAACACCGTGAAGCCTTCCTTGAGCGACAGCTGGAACCAGTCGCGGCAGGTGATGCGGTTGCCGGTCCAGTTGTGGAAGTACTCGTGCGCGACCACCCCTTCAACGCGCTGGTGAGCGGCGTCGGTGGCCGTTTCGGCACGCGCCAGCACACAGCTGGAGTTGAAGATGTTGAGGCCTTTGTTTTCCATGGCGCCCATGTTGAAGTCGTTGACCGCGACGATCATGAAGATGTCCAGGTCGTACTCGCGGCCGTAGACTTCCTCGTCCCAGCGCATCGACTTCTTGAGGCTGACCATCGCGTGCTGGCACTTGTCGATGTTTTCTGGCTCGACATAGATGCGCAGCGCCACGTCACGGCCGGACTGGCGGGTGAAGGTGTCTTCGACGCACCAGAGGTCGCCCGCCACCAGGGCGAACAGGTAGGCCGGCTTCTTGAACGGGTCTTCCCAGGTTGCCCAGTGACGGCCGTCGTCAGCCGGGCCGCTGCCGATCGGGTTGCCGTTGGACAACAGGATCGGATAGCGATGCTGCTCGGCGATCACCGTGGTGGTGAACGTGCTCATCACATCCGGGCGGTCGAGGTAGTAGGTGATCTTGCGAAAGCCCTCGGCCTCGCACTGGGTGCAGTACATCGACCCCGACTTGTACAGGCCCTCCAGAGCCGTGTTGCTCTCGGGGTGGATCTTCACCGTGGTGTCGAGGGTGAACGTCTGCGCTTTCGGATGCAGGGTCAGGCTGTCGTCATCAAGCTGGTAATCGCCCGCGCTCAGGGCCTGGTCATCCAGTTGCACACTGACCAGTTGCAGCTGTTGACCGTTCAGCACCAGCGGCGGCAAGCCTTCGCCACGCGCCGGGTTGCGGCGCATCAGCAGTTGCGCATGGACCAGGCTGTGGTCCTCGAACAACTCGAAGGTCAGGTGCGTCTCGTCGATCAGGTACTCGGGCGCCTGGTAATCCTTGAGGTAGATCACTTGCGGTTGTTCGGTGCGCATGTGGCTGTCCTTTTACTGATGCACGGCCAACTGGTAGGCCGTGTATTTGCGAATATTGATCACGCCGGTATCGAAGATCAGGTACTGGCCCTTGATCCCGAGCAGAGTGCCTTCGATGACCGGGGTCTTGTCCAGGTTGAGGCTGACGATCTTTTTCGGATAGGCCTCGACCGGGTAACGGATCTCGACCACCTCGGCATCGGGCAGCGGCTGGATCGCCTGCAGGCCAAAACGTTCGTGCAGGGTGCGAATACCGTCGGCGCAGGCGTCGAAGATCTGCTCGCGAATCGCCGCCAGGTCGAGCACCTCGGCATCGCCCTTGAGCAGGTTGCGCCAGTTGGTGCGGTCTGGCACCTGGCTGCGCAATACATCCTCGACCAGGCCCGACTGCTGCCGAGTGGAAACGCGCATGATCGGCAGGGCCTGGATGGCGCCCTGATCGAGCCAGCGGGTTGGCAGTTGGGTAGCGCGGGTGATACCGACCTTGACCCCCGACGAGTTGGCCAGGTAGACCACGTGATCGGTCATGCAGAACTGCTCGCCCCAGGACGGCTCGCGGCAGGTGCCGGCGTCGTAGTGGCAACGTTCCGGAGCCATGATGCACAGGTCGCACTGGGCCAGCTTGGTCATGCACGGGTAGCAGTAGCCCTGGCTGTAGCTGGTCTTGGTGCGCTTGCCGCAGTGGCTACAGTGGATGGCACCGAGGTATTCAAGACGCAGGGTCTTGCCGATCATCGGGTTGACCGGCACCAGCGAATCACCCAGGCGAAAGCTGTATTGCACAACCGGTGCCTGCAACTGCACCGACATCTTGCTCAAAGAGCCACGAGCGAGTTCGATCAATGTACCGAGTCCGACTTGAACAGAATATTGGCGATGGGCGCCGACTTCGAGGCACACTCTTGCGGGCCCATGTAACCGGTACGCTGGTCTTCCGGCAGGTTCTGCAGTTCCCAGGCGATGACCGCCTGCAGCGACAGCTCTTTCTGCTCGACGGTGAGCTTGCGCCCGTCGGACCATTTGCCCAGCTCGACCGCAAGCTTGAGGCTCTGGTAGATCTCGGGGGTGATGTTTTCAATCATTTGGGCGAACGTGGACATTGTCTCTCCTCAATCAAGCCGACAGTTTACGCCGCGCCAGCGCGCCACCCAAGAGCCCAGTCAGGCATCCGATGAGCAGGCCACCGACATGCGCGGCATTGGCGATCTGGCCGAAGCCGAGCTGGCCGACCACGCCGGTCAGGCACACCACCAGCCAGATCAGCATCATCACCAGTACGCCCTTGGGCAGGCGGTAATGCGGGTTGGGTGCCAGCCACTGGTACAGCCAGACGTAGCCGAGCAAGCCGTACAACACGCCGGACAGCCCGCCGAACAGGCTCGGGCCGCCGACCAGGTGCTGGGCCAGGTTGGAGATCAGGCTGAACAGCAGCGTCAGCAACAGCAGCAACCAAGGCCCCTGGCGCAGCTCGATGCGCTTGCCCAGCTCCCAGTACCACATGCCATTCATGGCCAGGTGGAGGAAGCCGAAGTGCAGCAGCATCGGTGACACCAGCCGCCACCACTGGCCATCGCTGAGGCCTTGGGCCAGCGAGCTGAAGTACAGGTACTCGCCCTGCACACGGAAATCGAGAAAGGTGAACCAGCTCAGAGTCGACAGGTTGTCGCCCAGCCCGGTGATTGCCGCGACCACCACGCACAGCAGCAGTACGCCAGCCGTGACCTTGCATGCGCGGGCCTGCTGGGCCAGGGACGGTTGCCTGGGCAGGCTGGCCTGAGCCGAGGCCGGCAGTTCGATCTGGTCGTTGCCTTCGGGGTAGCGCTCGTACAGCTGGCGGACATCCTCGAGCAAGGCCTGCGGCGCCCACAGCACCTGCTCTTCGCCCTCCTCGCTGACCCGGTGCGGCACCTGCAGGCGGCGCAGCAGGCTGACAAAACCACTGAGGTCGACGGTCAACGGCAGGCGCAGCACTTCGATCACATTCATTGAGTGTCCTGTGGGCGCTCGACATCGACCCAGACGAACTTGTGCGGGTCGATGCCGGTTTCGTCATCCAGGCGATAGGCCGCCAGTTTGCCGTAGAGCACGGCGCTGTAATCCAGGCAGGCCAGATTGGGCCGGATCGGCGCCGGGCGACCGCTGCGCCAGTAATGGCCGACGAACAGCATCGGTTGCGCTTCGTCATAGCGCAGCAAGGTGTTTTTCTGCGTGTGGCTGAGCGGCGCGCTGGCCACCTCGTCCGGCAAGGCATCGGGCTGGAACACGATGTCGCCGTAGGTCTGCGGGTCTTCTTCCCAGAACTTGGTGCGGAAGAACGCCCGCGTCAGGCCATCGCCACCGGTCAGGGTGAGGCCATCCGGCAGGCGCATGTCGGTGCCGCGCAGGAGGCGATTGCACACGGTCGAGGCAAAGCTGCCGGACACACCCGAGGCCTGAATGAAGTGCTCGTCGATGCAGCCGCTTGGGTACTGCGGGCGCAACTGCTCGATCAGGCTCGGGTCCCAGCAGGCGTGCACCAGCCGGAAGCGCCCGGCATCGACAAACAGCGGCAGCTGGTAGAACCAGGCCAAAAAATCGTGCCAGTCGCCCGGGTGCTGGGCGAACTGGGTCAGGGTTTCGTCGATCAGGCGCGCGTTGCGCGGCGTGTGCTCACGGACAAATGCCTTGCCACTGCTGGGCAGCGCCGGCGTGAACCAGGCCAAGGCGTTGTACTCATGGTTACCCATGATGCAGAACGCCTGACCGGCCACGACCATGTCGTGGACGATATGCAGCGCCTCGCGAATTCGCGGGCCGCGATCGACGATATCGCCGAGGAACAGTGCCTGGCGCCGTGGATGCCGCCAGACCCCGCCCACGCGCTTGTAGCCGAGGGTATCGAGCAGGCGTTCGAGGGTATGTGCACAACCGTGCACGTCGCCGATGATATCGAAACTGCGCGCCGGATCGAGCATCAGTCGCCCCCACCCCCCAGGCGGCTGCCCCAGCCGAGCTTGGTGCGGCAGACTTCGTAGTAGTTGTGATCGAGCGGGTGGATCAGGCGCAGTTTCTGCGGCTTCTTGCTCACCGTGATGGTATCGCCGGGGGCGCAGGTGAAGTGGTTCTGGCCGTCACAGGACACTTGCGGATAGATCTGCAGGT
Source organism: Pseudomonas sp. EZ-C24 (assembly GCF_014525325.1). Classification (NCBI taxonomy): domain Bacteria; kingdom Pseudomonadati; phylum Pseudomonadota; class Gammaproteobacteria; order Pseudomonadales; family Pseudomonadaceae; genus Pseudomonas; species Pseudomonas sp. EZ-C24. Next base: position 225,273 of record NZ_JACDIU010000015.1, read on the forward strand.
CCTGCGAGACGACGATCTTCAGCTCGCTGTTGCCATCGACCACGATCGGCCGGCCCGACAGGGTGTGCGGGTACATCGGCACGATGACGATGGCGTCGAGCTTGGGGTGCATGATCGGCCCGCCGGCCGACAGCGCATAGGCGGTCGAGCCGGTGGGGGTGGCGACGATCAGGCCGTCGGCCTTCTGGCTGCAGACGAACTGGCCGTCAATGTAGATTTCGAACTCGATCATCCGCGTCGACTTGCCCGGGTGCAGGACCACGTCGTTGAGCGCGTCGCCCTGGCCAATGGCTTCACCGTGACGGCGCACTTCGGCCTGCAGCAAGAAGCGGTTTTCCACCAGATAGTGGCCGTCGAGCACTTCGGCGACCTTGACCTCGAGCTCATCCGGGCGGATGTCGGTGAGAAAGCCCAGGTTGCCGCGGTTGATACCGAGCACCGGCACATTGTGCCGGGCCAGCGCGCGGGCGGCGCCGAGCAGGCTGCCATCGCCGCCGACCACGATGACCAGGTCACAGACCTCGCCGAGCAGCTTGCGGGTCGAGGTCTGCAGGCCATGCCCTGGCAGCACTTCGGCAATCGTGTCCTCGAGGATCACGTGCATATGGCGATCAAGGAGGAACGTTTTCAGTCGGCGAATGGTGTCGAGCACCTGTGAGCTGCCCAGGCGGCCGATGATACCGATATTGCGAAATTGCTCCATGGTGCTCCTGCAAGGCCGTGCGGCGGGTAACGATAGCGGGTAACGATAGACGGATTATGGTCGAAACGACCGTCCAGCGGCAAACCGGCTATGCTCGCAGGATGACGCCCCTCACCGAGCTGCGCGACCTGCCCCGCCGTTTGCGCCGCCCTGCGGTGCGCGATCTGGCCTGGGCGCTGCTGTCGCCACCGCTGATGCGCGACTTGCCCGCACCACAGCGCCACCCGTTGACCGCCAGTGACTGGGCTGCCGACCCGCAGCAGCTGCAGGACTGGTTACTGGCGCTGGATGGCGATGATCAACCGCTGCGCGATTGGCTGGTGAAGATGACCAGCCGGCGCCTGGGCCTGTATTACGAGGCCCTCTGGCAGTTCGCCTTGAACCACGCCAGCGGGGTCGAACTGCTCGGCGCCAATCTGCCGATCCGCGAAGGAGGCCGCACTCTGGGCGAGCTGGATATCCTCCTGCGCGACCGCGACGGTGTGCATCATCTGGAATTGGCGATCAAGCTCTACCTCGGCCCTGCCAATGGCGCTGGCCCAGGCTCGATGCACTGGTTGGGGCCGGGATGCCAGGATCGGCTCGATCTGAAACTGGCCCACCTTGTCGGTCATCAGCTGCCTATTTCTGCTCGCCCAGAGAGCCAGGCGCTGCTTGCGGAGCTTGGCCTGGATCAGCCCCAGGCGCACCTGTGGCTGGGCGGCTATCTGTTCTACCCAGGCATGCTTGCAGTCCATCCTCCAGCCGGCGCAGAACCTGCGCACTTACGCGGTGACTGGCTGCACCGGCACGACTGGCCCGGCTACCGCAGCGGCGCGGCAGAGGGCCGCTGGCAGGTCCTGACGCGCCAGCACTGGCTGGCGCCCGCGCGTATTGCAGACAGCGACTGCTGGACGCCAGCGCAGTTCGAGCAATGGCTGATGCAGCTGGACCCGTTCGCACCCGCGCAATTGCTGGTCAGGTTGACGCAGACCGAAGACGGCGCCTGGGAGGAACAGCAGCGGTTGTTTCTGGTGGCGGACAGCTGGCCGCAGTTGCCGAGCTGAGCAGCAGGCCGCCAAGGTTTTCGACAGATTCACGCAAATATCTGCGCAGCCTTCGACCTGTAGCAAAGAAATCTGTCAGCCATCGATTAGAGTTAGCGATACGCGCCAGCAAGAGCGCCTTTTCGACCTGATAAGTGAGGAGTGACCATGGTTTCATCCAACCCGCCGGCGCATTACGCGCGGATCTCGATTGCCCTGCACTGGCTGATGCTGGTGTTGCTGGCAAGCGTCTACGCCCTGATCGAACTGCGTGGCCTGTTCCCCAAGGACAGCGCCGAACGCAACCTGATGAAAGACCTGCACTTCATGTTCGGCCTGACCGTGTTCGTACTGGTCTGGCTACGCCTGGCCATGCGCCTGATCAACCCGACGCCGCCGATCACGCCCAAGCCGCCGGCATGGCAGACTGGCCTGGCGCACCTGGTGCACCTGCTGCTGTACCTGCTGATGATCGGCATGCCGCTGGCGGGCTGGTTGATCCTCAGCGCCGCCGACAAGCCAATCCCGTTCTACGGCTTCGAGCTGCCCGCGCTGACCGGGCCTGATTCGGACTTTGCCAAATTCATCAAGGGCTGGCATGAGCGGGTTGGCGGCTGGGGCTACTGGCTGATTGGCCTGCATGCACTGGCCGGGCTTTACCATCACTACATCAAGCGCGATAACACCCTGGTGCGCATGCTGCCCTACAAGTAACCGCGTCGGCCCTGCAGCCCGCCTGTGTGCACGAACAGCAGGCGGCTGCCGGGCCTGAAGCGCCCCGCCTCGACCTCATCGCGCAGCGCCAGCAGGGCCTTGCCGGTGTACACCGCCTCCAGCGGCAGGCCACTGTGCTGTTCGCTGTCGGCGATAAACGCCAGCAACTCATCATCCATGCGCGCAAAGCCGCCACGGCAAGCGTCATGCAATTGGTAGCCCTGCTCTCCCGCCAACGCTGCCACCGTTGCCGCCACGCCGTGGTCAGCCGGCACCGCAAGGGCGCCGTGCACCGGGCGCGCACCGGCCTCAGCGAGCACCAGCCCCGCCAGGGTGGTGCCGGTACCGACGGCCAGCCACCAGCCATCGTAGTCATCCCAACCCAGCTGCGGCAGCTGCTCGCGTGCCTGCTCGACGATCAATCGGCAACCCTGTGCGCCGGCCATGCCGCCACCGCCCTCGGCGATGCACTGCCAGCCGGGGTAGCGTGCTTGCCACTCAGCCCAGAACTGCGGCTCATGTCGCGCCCGGTAGCCGCCATAGCCGAGCCAGTGCAGTTGCATGCCCAAGGCTTGCAGGTCGCGCACGGTCGGGGTGTCCTGCGCATGGCCACGCAGCAGGCCGGCGGTGGCAAAGCCAAACCGTTTGCCGGCAGCGGCCAGTGCATGCAGATGGTTGGAATGGTTGCCGCCCAGGCTGATCAAGCCGGGCGCGTTGCACCGCCAGGCTTCGACCAGATGGTCGCGCAGCTTGAACCACTTGTTGCCGCTGATCAGCGGGTCGATCAGGTCCAGACGCAACACTGCGAGCTGGACCTTAGCGCGCTGAGTCCAGGGCAAGCACAGCGGTTGTAGAGGTGCCTGAGGCAGGCAGGAGAGTTCGGCAGACATCGGCCGAGTCTACCAGCTTGGGCCGGGGCCGCGCTGCAGCCCCACCCCATGCCGTTACAGCTCGGCGGCCAAGCGCGAACCTTGGTTGATGGCGCGCTTGGCATCCAGCTCGGCGGCCACATCAGCGCCGCCGATCAGGTGCACCGACTGCCCCGCTGCGATCAGCCCGTCCTGCAGTTCGCGCAGTGGATCCTGGCCTGCACAGATCACCACGTTGTCCACTGCCAGCAACTGCGGCTCGCCATCAGCAATGCGTACATGCAAACCAGCGTCGTCGATCTGCAGGTATTCGACACTGTTGAGCATCTGTACCTGCTTGTTTTTCAGGCCAGTGCGGTGAATCCAGCCGGTAGTCTTGCCCAGACCGTCGCCGACCTTGGTCTTCTTGCGCTGCAAAAGGTACACCTGCCGCGCCGGCGCATGCGGCTCGGGCTTGATCCCGGCCACGCCACCACGCGCTTCGAGCGCAGTGTCGATGCCCCACTCTTTCCAGAACGCGTCGCGATCCAGGCTGGTAGCCACGCCCTGGTGCACCAGGTACTCGGAGACATCAAAGCCGATGCCGCCCGCGCCGATCACCGCAACCCGCTGGCCGACCGGTTTGCGCTGCAACAGTACATCCAGATAATTCAGCACCTTGGCGTGCTCGATGCCGGGGATAGCCGGGTTGCGCGGGACAATCCCGGTGGCCAGGATGATCTCGTCATAATCGCCGGCAATCAGCTGCTCGGCGCTGACTCGGCTATTCAGGCGCACGTCCACGCCCGTGAGCTGCAGCTTGTTACGGAAATAGCGCAGGGTTTCGGAGAACTCTTCCTTGCCCGGCACGCGCTTGGCCACGTTGAACTGGCCACCGATCTCGCCAGCGGCGTCAAACAGGGTGACCTGATGGCCGCGCTCGCCGGCCACGGTCGCCGCAGCCAGGCCAGCCGGGCCAGCACCCACCACCGCGATACGCTTGGCCTGGGTCACCGGCAGGTAATTCAGTTCGGTTTCATGGCAGGCGCGCGGATTGACCAGGCAACTGGTCAACTTGCCGCCAAAGGTGTGATCAAGGCAGGCCTGGTTGCAGCCGATGCAGGTATTGATCTGCTCGGCTTGATCGGCTGCGGCCTTGTTGACGAACTCTGGATCGGCCAGGAATGGCCGGGCCATCGACACCATGTCGGCATCGCCGGCAGCCAGCACGGCCTCGGCAACTTCGGGTGTATTGATGCGATTGGTGGTGATCAATGGGATGTTGACGTGCCCACGCAGCTTGGCCGTGACCTTGCTGAAGGCCGCCCGCGGTACTTTGGTGGCGATGGTCGGAATGCGCGCTTCGTGCCAGCCGATGCCGGTATTGATCAGCGTTGCCCCGGCCTGCTCGATGGCCTTGGCCAGTTGCAGGATCTCTTGCCAATCGCTGCCACCTTCGATCAGGTCGAGCATCGACAGGCGGAAGATGATGATGAAGTTCGGCCCCACCGCCGCACGCACGCGGGTGACGATTTCGACCGCCAGGCGCATGCGGTTGGCGTAGCTGCCACCCCAGCGATCGGTGCGGTGGTTGGTGTGAGCGGCGAGGAACTGGTTGATGAAGTAGCCTTCCGATCCCATGATCTCGACGCCGTCATATCCCGCGCGCTGGGCCAGTTCGGCACAGTTGACGAAGTCGGCGATCTGCTTCTCGATGCCGGCTTCGTCCAGCTCCTTGGGCTTGAACGGGTTGATCGGCGCCTGAATCGCGCTCGGCGCCACCTGGCGCGGGCTGTAGGCGTAACGGCCGGCGTGGAGGATCTGCAGGCAGATCTTGCCCCCAGCGGCGTGCACCGCCTCGGTGACGATACGGTGCTGGTCGGCTTCTTCAGCGGTGCTCAGCTTGGCAGCACCGGAGTACACGCCACCCTCATCGTTTGGCGCAATGCCGCCGGTGACCATCAGGCCGACACCACCGCGTGCTCGCTCGGCGAAGTACACTGCCATGCGCTCGAAGCCGCCTGGGCGCTCTTCCAGGCCAGTGTGCATGGAGCCCATCAGGGTACGGTTGCGCAAAGTGGTGAAGCCAAGGTCAAGCGGGGCCAGCAGGTTCGGGTACGCCATGGAGCAACTCCACATGGGCAAAATCACGGGATGCGGGCGCCTCGCTGGGGTGCGGGGCCCGTCGGTTATCTGCCATCGACATTAAACAGCCGTTTGAACCGGCTCAATGATCGAAACTGACAACTTATTGATCCTGCTGCACAGCAGGTCTACCCTAGGGCTCCTTACATTCGATGGTGCCGCAGCGGTTCATGCGCAAACTTCTCGCAAGCGCCCTGGCGCTGGTAATGATCGCCGCGTTGTGTGGCTATGGTTTCTGGACGCAACAGCGCCCTGAAGGCCACTACCTGTCTGACCTGCGTATCGAGCTGGCGCTCAATCAGGGTAGCCCTGGCGAGCGCGGCAACCTGCTCGGCATCGAGCCGCTGCTCTACCCCAGCGACTATCAAAACCTGCAACGGCTGCGACTCAAGCTTGCCGCCTACCTGCAGCAGGCCCGCGAGCAGGGGCTGGTGAATGCGCGCACGGTGGTGGTATTGCCTGAGCACATCGGCACCTGGCTGTGGGCGCGCGGTGAAAAAAACGAGCTGTATCAAGTGACCCAGCGGCGCGAGGCCGAGCAATGGCTTGAGCTGAGTAACCCGCTGCGCTACGGCCTGGCAATGCTTTGGGCGACCGGCGACGACCGCCGCGCCGATGCGCATCTGCGCATGAAGGCGGCGCAGATGGCCGCCGACTATCAGGCCCTGTTCAGCGGCCTGGCAAAGGAATTTGGCGTGACCCTGGTGGCCGGCTCGATTGTCTTGCCCGCGCCCTATGTGGAGAACGGCGTGCTGCACGCCGGCAGCGGCCCACTGTTCAACAGCAGCTTGGTATTCGCCGGCGATGGCAGTGTGCTCGGTCAGCCGCAACGCCAGCAGTTTGCCGACAGCGAAGTACGCCGGTACATTCAGGACGGTCGCGGGCAAGACGGTCGCGAGCAGCCCCTGCACGTCGTTTCGACCCCAGCTGGACGCCTTGGCGTGTTGATCGGCAGTGACAGCTGGTACCCGGAAAATTATCAGCAGCTGGCGCAGCAGTCCGCACAGCTGATCGCCAACCCGGTATTTCTCAGTGGCAAGCACAGCTGGGACGCACCCTGGCGCGGTAATCGCCATCAGGATGCCGCCGCCGAGCTGCCACTGCAGCGTGGTCAAGTCAGCGAACAACAGGCCTGGCGGCAACTGACCCTGGCCGCCAATCCCGGCCTGACCAGCATCAGCGTGTTCATGCGTGGCCAATTCTGGGAACTTGGCGCTGACGGTCAAGGCTTTGCCAACCACGCTGGCGGCCAGTTGGCCGGCACCTCGCAGCATGGCGCCCGCCTGCTAAACGTGTGGTTGTAACGCCATGGCCAGGCCGCGTGTGCGCCTCGGTGAATTGACTGTAGGGTTCGTCCAGCCTCTGGCCGAGGCCCTGCAACAGCTGGGGCATGACCCTACGCCGTTGCTCGAGCGTTACGGCCTGACCAGCAGCCGCCTCGCCCAGCCTGGCGCGCGCTTGTCGATACCGCGCTACATGCACCTGGGCCATGCAGCAATCAAGCTCAGCGGCGAGCCGGCATTGGGCCTGCGCATGGGCAGCCTGAGCCGGCTGGCACAGACAGGTTTGGCCGGAGTCACCGCAGCTCAAGCACCGACGCTCGGCGAAGCTGCCCGCACCTTGCTGCGCTTCGAGCCGCTATATGCGGCCAACTACCGCGGCAGCTCGGTGTTTGTCGAAGACACGCAGGGCGCCTGGCTGCGCTTCTATTCGATCAGCCCCTACAACGACTACAACCGTTTCGTGGTCGACTCGCTGCTGTCGGGCTGGCTTGCGCAGTTAGGCCAGTTGGCGGGGCAGCCGGTGCAGGCAGAGCGAATGGAGATCGAATTTGCAGCGCCAAGCTACGCAGCGGGCTATCAGGCACTTTGTGCCACGCCGATACACTTCGCGGCCGAAGGTAATCAGCTGCGCCTGAGCCGGGCCACGCTTGAGCAGGCCAACCCACAGCACTGCCCCAGCACCTGGCAGCAGCTGCTCCAGCTATGTGAAGTGGAGCTCGCCCAGCACACCCGTGTACGCAGCCTTGGCGAGCGCATCACGCATCTGCTCGGGCCGCTGCTTAACGGCGGGCGCGAGCCTGACCTGGAGGAAGTCGCCCGCCATTTGCAATTGCCGACCTGGACCCTGCGCCGCAAGCTTGCCGAAGAAGGCACGCGCTTTCGCAGCCTGCTCAACGACACCCGCCAGGATCTGGCCGAGACCTACATCCGCGACACGGAGCTGGCCTTCGGCGAGATTGCCTATCTGCTGGGGTTTGCTTCAGCAGAAGCCTTTCAACGTGCGTTCAAGCGCTGGACCGGGCTTACGCCGGGGGAGTTCCGGCGTAATCAACGGCGCACCGGTTAGAGCTCGGTGGCGTCGTCTGGTTCGGGGGCGTCCAGTTCATAGGCCTGATATTCGAGCAGCTCTTCCTGATAGTCGTCCATCGCCCTGCTTCCTCTTCACTCATGATGTTGGCTCATGTCGCCACGCTAAAGCGGGCGCATGACGCATTGATGACAAGCTTATGAGTGATAAACGTAGCAGGGGTTCGAAGGATTACGCCTGGCAAGCTGTAACAATAAGCTGCAACAAGCTGCAACGGTAAAACAGCATCAGACCCGCTGGCGAGGCGTTGCAACTCAAACCGAAAAACAGCCACCACCTGCCCCCTCGAAGCGCACGTAGTCGCAAGCTTAGTCTTTGGATACGTATACCCGATTGGCGAAATGGGCAATCGCATCCGCCATTGCCTTGGGCTGCTCTGGTGCCATCGCATGACCAGCACCGGCAATCACTTGATGTTCAACACGGTCGCCGAGCATGGACTTGAGGATATTGGGGATCACCACGGCATCCTTTTCTGCTTGAAGATCCAGAATAGGCACTGTGCTGCCAGCCGACCAGTAGCTTTCAACCGGGGTGCTGTCGCGGGCGTGATCCTGAGCGACATGGGTTTGGTCATACCAGCCAGGTAGCCAGGCCCGGGCGTCATTACCAGGAGCGAAGAAAGCCAGCTCAAGGTATTTGAGCCGCTGGGCTTCGGGCAATGCATAGTTTCCTGCCCCTTTGATTGCTTCAACCATCCTGCCATATGGCTTTTCCGACGATCCGGCAGGCAGCTTGCCAATGGAGGCCGCAGCCAGCACCACGCCTTTGACCAGATCAGGGCGATCAACTGCAAGCACTCGAGCAGGCTGGCTGCCCCAGGCGTGGCCGACGACAATTGCAGCTCCGGTCTGCGCCTTGTCCATCACCAGCGCAACATCGGCCGCAAAGTCATGCAAGGTAGGCGTGTCCATGGGAGCCCGGCTGCCGTTGATACCGCGTGGCTCTGGTCGTATCACGCGATAACCGTCATCGGCCAGATAGCGCGCCACCTGATCGTAGTCGTGAGCACCACGGCCTTTGGATGGCAGGATGACGATAGTCTTGCCTGAACCCTGGACCAACGCCTCAATGTGAACATCGCCCTTGCTGGCGGTCAGGACGGTCACCTCGTTACTGGCGTGAGCAGCCTGACTAGTCAGGCAAATACCGAGCAGGGTCATTGAAGTTGCGAAGTAGCTTGAACGCATGGTCTGTGCCTTTTGTTTTTATCTGGAATTGCGCGAGCAGATACGTGCTCCGCTGCCAGCAGACTATGCATTTACCGAAACTACACAAATACCTTGTGGTGATCGCGACCCATGACAATTAAGCATGGCCCTCGCCGGGGCACTGCGCAGCGCAACGATCCACCTGCACCGCTTCGCGCATGCGCGTCAATGCGCCAACCAATGCGTTGCTTCTTTCCACGCACCCACCGTGACCAGCTCTTCCAGGGTTTCCAGCAGAATCTTTTCATAGCTCAAAGCCAAGCGTGAACTGCGTCGCTCGCGTAGCCGAGCCAGTGAAACAGTCGAGCGAATTCCGGGTCTTTCGATTGCATGTCCTACCAGCGTTTGATCATCCATGTCCTGCTGGACAGCGGCATGCGCAAGAATCGAATAGCCAAGCCCCTCGGCGACCAGTCGCTTGGTCAGACTGACACTATCGACCTCAAGCACGACATTCAGGCGGACCGAATTTTGCGCAGCGATCTGCTCAACCAGGCGCCGGTTGCTGTGGGGCAATCCGGGCAAAATCAAAGGGAAGTCGCCGAGCGCAGTCAAACGGACATTACGCGAAGTCTCCCCAAGTGGACCAACCAGCACCATCCGCTCGCTGAACAAGGGACGCACATCGAACGCTTCGATCAGCGGCTGGTTGTATACAACCGCGATATCGATGCGGCCCTCGAGTAGCCATTCCTGCAACGATGTACTCAGGCCCTCCAGCGCATGCAGCGATGCCTTTGGCCACCGCTCCTTGAACGTGCGGATCAATTGTGGCCCGACGATAGAGCCAATGGCCGGGGGCAGACCTATCGCCAGGTGTCCCCGCTCCTCATCCGCGCTGTTGCGCACGTGGTCGGCGGTTTCTTCCATGTAGCGCAGCATGATCTCGGCGCGCTCAAGCAGACGGGAGCCTGCGGCCGTCAGTTCGACACCCTTGCCATGGCGAGTGAAAAGCTCGACCTGCAGCTGTTCTTCCAGCTTGGCAATCTGCCGACTGAGCGCCGGCTGAGCAATGAACAGCTCCCTTGCCGCTCGGCTGAAACCGCCACACTGGGCGACCTTTACGAAGGAACGAAGCTCACGAATATCCATCTCTCACCCCATGCTTAACAGGCATAGCTTTTTATCAAAATAAGGTTTTTGCAGCCACTAAGCCAGTTCTCTATGCTCAGTTCCAATAGCTATGCCAGTGGGATTGGCCATCCCAGCATACGAATCACAAGAACAATTACGCCTATTCCGTGGGCGAGGAACAGCCATGAATCAGTTGAAGAAGCTCCACATCCAGGTACTGATAGCACTTGTCGCTGCCATAGCCCTGGGTTTTGCCGCGCCGACTTGGGCCGTCGCCATGAAACCGATCGGGCAGGCCTTTATCGCGCTCCTGAAGATGATGCTCGCGCCGATTGTCTTCGTGACCTTGGTCCACGGTCTTACACACGTTCAGGACATGCGCAAGCTCGGCCGGCTGGGGATGAAGTCGCTTCTCTACTTCGAGGTTGTCAGCACGGTCGCGATGCTCGTCGGCTTTGTCTTGGTGAACGTGGTCGAGCCGGGTGTCGGTTTGCATGCAACCGGCATGAACGAATCATCTGCGGCAATAAAGGCCACTGCAGCAGCCGGTGAAGTCTCGGTCATCAACTACCTGCTCAGCTTGATCCCACACACTCTTGTCGACGCTTTTGCCAAAGGCGACATCATTCAAGTCCTGCTGATTTCGGTATTGGCCGGTATCGCCATCAACCGTACGTGTGGCCCCGAGTCCGTAGCAGTACGGGCGATTGATGAGGCACAAACCATTCTTTTCAAGATGCTCGGTTTCATCATGAAGCTGGCACCCTTGGGTGCCTTTGGCGCAATGGCAGCCGCGATCGGCAGTTATGGCGGCGACACCCTGTTCTACCTGCTCAAGCTGATTGCCGTGTACTACGCCGCTTCGCTGCTGTTCGTGTTTGGTGTCCTGGGGACCATCAGTTGGTCGATTGGATTGCCCTTCATGACCGTGCTGCGACTGATCCGCGACGAGATCCTGCTGGTATTCGGCACGGCCTCCGGTGAGGTCGCATTCCCACGGCTCATCGAGAAACTCAAGCGCACCGGCTGTGATGAAGTCGTGGTTGGCTTCGTGCTTCCGGCGGGCTACAGCTTCAACCTGGACGGCACCGCGATCTACATGGCGATCGCCATCGGCTTCATTGCACAAGCGACGGATACGCCGTTCTCTCTGTGGCAGCAAGCCGGTCTTCTGGCAATCCTCAGCATTACCTCCAAGGGCGGTACTACCGTCGCTGGTGGCGCGTTTATCAAGCTGGCAGCCACCCTGCAATCCGTGCAGACCCTTCCCCTCAGTGGCCTGGGCCTTCTGTTCGGGATTGATCGAATCATGGCAACCGCTACCGCTCTGACCAACATTGTCGGCAATACCATCGCCGTGTTTGCCATTGCCCGCTGGGAAGGTGCGTTCGACCCCGAGGCTTTCGAACGTGAAACGGGCCGAGCACCTACTCGCAGTTTGCTGCGCCCCTCCGATGTCAGCGAAGCTCGGGGCGTGACGACGCCAGCCACCTGCGAAGGCCAGCCCCACTCTCAATCGCACATTCAGCACTCGTTACAGGAACGGCCATGAATCGCTTGCCTGCCATTGATCCGCAACACCTGACCGACGCTCAGCACGCTGTGTACGAGCGCATCGCAAATGGCCCACGCAAAGGCGTGCGCGGCCCACTTGCGATCTGGCTCCATCGCCCCGAGCTGGCCGAATGCGCCCAGGCGTTGGGACGCTATTGCCGCTATGACAGTTGTCTTGAACCGCGTCTGTCCGAACTGGCCATCCTGCTGATGGGACGCCATTGGCTCGCCGAATACGAGTGGGCGGCACACAAGCCGTTCGCCCTCGAGGCTGGCCTGGCGCCGGAGATCATCGACGCGATACGCGACGGCGAGGCACCGGCGTTCAACAAACCTGATGAAGCGTTGGTATATCGCTTCATCCGCGAGCTGCACGACAGCCGCGCCATCAGCGACGGCCTGTACCAGGAATTCATCAAGGTACTGGGCAACGATGCCGCCGTCGATCTGGTCGGCATTGCCGGCTACTACACGCTGATCTCCATGACCATCAAGGTATTCGAAGTGCCGCCACCTGCTGGCGTGATGCCCGAACTGCCTACTACGTTGAATCTGAGGATTACCGCATGAATGAAGTTATTCCAACCAGCGACCGCTTGAAAGGCAAAGTCGCGCTCGTCACCGGCGCCGGTTGTGTAGGTACCGGCTGGGGTAACGGCCGCGCTGTAGCAGTCTTGTTCGCCCTGGCCGGCGCCAAGGTATTCGCTGTCGATCGCGACCTGGGTGCCATGGAGGAAACCCTCAAGCGTATTCGGGAAGCCGGTGGCGACGTTACCCCATATGCCTGCGACGTGACCGACAGCGCAGCAGTGGCTGCGATGGTCGAGGCTTGCAAGAACGCCTACGGCACTATCGACGTGCTGGTGAACAACGTCGGCGGTTCGGCTGCGGGCGGGGCAGTTGCGCTGGCAGAAGACAGGTTTGACGCACAAATCGCGCTGAACCTGAAAAGCGTCTACCTGACGTGCAAGCACGTGATTCCGGTAATGGCGGCTCAAGGTAGCGGTTCCATCATCAATACCGCTTCGACTTCTGGCATTCGCTTCACCGGCTCGGCGCAGGTGGCCTACGCCGCGAGCAAGGCCGGGGTCATCCAGTTGGGCCGTGTGACCGCGGTTGAGTACGCGCCAAAAGGTATTCGGGTCAACACCGTGGTGCCTGGCCAGCTGCACACGCCAATGGTCGAAGTGCGTCTTGCCGGCCAGCGTACCGGCGGCGACGTCAACAAGCTGCTCGATTCGCGCCTGGCGCGTATCCCACTCGGTTTTATGGGCGATGGCCGTGACACCGCTTACGCCGCGCTGTACCTGGCCAGTGATGAGTCACGCTTCGTGACAGGTACCGAGATCGTCGTCGACGGCGGCATGACCGTGCGCTGCGGCTGATTACGTGCGGGGCCCACGCCAGGCCTCGTCCACCGACAAACAACAAGAGCAGGTCAGCATGAACGATCAACATCACGTTCAGGCCTCACGGCGCCTGTTCATCAAGCAAACCGCAATCGCTGCCGCAGGCCTGAGCCTGCTCGGCGGAACAATCAGCCAGACATTTGGAGCCAGTATGTCCAGTCCAACCGGTGCGCCTGGGATATGGGATTGCCACACTCATATTTACGGCCCCTGGGATCGCTTCCCGCTCCCAGCCGATGCCGCCTACACCCCCTCCCCTGCGCCGTTTACCGATCTTCTGGCACTGCACCAGCGCCTTGGAATTGAACACGGCGTCCTGGTTCAGGCCGCTCCCTATGGCACTGATCATTCGGCCATTCTTGCGGCAATCGCCGAAAGCGGCGGTCACTACCGGGGCGTAGGTCTCATCGACGAGAGCACGTCCGATGCACACCTGCAGACCCTGCACGACGGTGGGTTTCGCGGCATCCGCTTCAACCTCATGAGCCATCTGCCGGGCGCACGTGATCCGCATAAACTGCGGCAACTGGCCGAACGTGTTGCGCCGTTTGGCTGGCATGTGCTGGTACATGGAGAACTGCCCACGTTACTGCCGCTACTGGACCAGTGGCAGGACCTGGAAACGCCTCTGGTTATTGACCATATGGCGCGGCCTGACTTCACCAGGCCTCTGGATCGGCTGGAGCTCTCTGCGCTGAGCAAGCACCTCGCGCAGTCGAAGCGCTGGATCAAGCTGTCCGGCATCGATCGGGCCATGCAAGGCCAGCCTGGTCCATGGCCACAGGCCCTGGATTACGTTCGTGAACTTCTGCAATGCGCGCCGGAGCGGGCAATCTGGGGCTCCGACTGGCCACATCCCAACATCAAGGGCAACCCTCCGGACGACCAACAACTGCTCCACTTCATCCAGCAGGTATGTGACAGCTCAGCGCTGAAGCAGGCCGTACTGGTCGACAACCCGGCGCGCTTGTACCGTTAAGGTTCGACCCTTCAACGGCTGCATGATGCACTGGCATGCTTGCTACAGGCGTCATGGGCGTGTTTCGCCAATCGGCCCTTCAGGCCAGATGGGTGACCCGTGATCGGCGCGCCGACCTCGATGGAAACCTTTGCTCTGGCGGCCTGCGGCGTAATTGCCTGCTGATGGCTTCTACTACCTCGTTGTATTCGCTATTCATCAACACACGCGGCGCCTGAACGGCGCCCTTTCGAAGGTAGCCCTATGAAAAAAACAAGATCTGCTCCGCTACTGCTCTCGACGGGCCTTGCCAGCCTGTTGAGCTTTGCTGCCGGCGCTGATGCGGCCGAGCTCAAGATAATTGCGAGCGGCGCACTGAAGGGGGCTATGGCCCACCTGCAGCCGGCGTACGAGAAAGCCAGTGGCAACAAACTCAGCATCAGTTGGGGGCCTTCGATGGGAGACTCGCCAGAGTCCATACCACAGCGAATCAAGCATAACGAAGCTATGGACCTGGCCATCATGGCCAGCGAGACCCTGGATCTGCTGGCCCCGAGTGGGGCGTTCGATATGGCGACTCGCCAGGCGATCGCCGACTCGCGAATTGGGGTAGGCGTGCCCAAAGGCCATCCGCAGCTGGATGTATCCACGGTCGCCGCACTGCGTGCTGCGCTGCTGAGCTCGGACAAGATCGCATATTCGCAAGGCGCCAGCGGTGTCTACATCCGTAGCGAGCTGTTCGCTCGCCTGGGCATCGCTGATCTGGTCAAGCAGAAAACTGTCGAGATTCAGGGCAAGGAACTTGTGGGCACAGCACTCGTCCGCGGAGACGCCGACATCGGTATGCAGCAGATCAGCGAATTGAAAGTTACCCCAGGCGTGGATTACCTGGGCCCTCTGCCTGACGAGGTACAGAAGGTCAGCCGGTTCTACGCGGCCGTGGCCAGTGGTACCAGCAACGCCAGCGTTGCACTTGAGTTCCTCGCTTACCTCAACAGCGCCGACGCCCACAGATTGCTCGAACAAAGCGGCCTCGAACCGGCCCCCTCTCACGTTTCCCAAGGGCAAGATACCAAAGCCAGGCACGCTGATTGACCGCCTAAAAGACAACAGGCACCTTGCGGCGCCTGTTGTTTAACGTCATGACATTTCGGCTAGCCTGTCGCATCGACCCGTTCAAAGGCCAGCGCGAGGCCTTGGCCAACACCGACACACATGGTCGCCAGGCCGTAGCGGCCTCCGGCCTTCTCAAGTTGGTGTACCCCGGTAAGTACCAGTCGATTGCCGCTCATCCCCAACGGATGGCCCAGTGCAATTGCTCCGCCATTTGGATTGACTCGTTCACTGTCGTCGGGCAATCCGAGCTCGCGCATCACCGCCAGTCCCTGAGACGCAAACGCTTCATTGAGTTCGATAACGTCGAAGGCCTCGATCGTCATATTCAAGCGCTGCAGAAGTTTGCGCACAGCGGGCACCGGACCAATGCCCATCACGTCGGGCCTTACCCCAGCGCTGGCCATTCCAAGCACGCGTGCTCGGGCTCTGAGGCCATACCTGGCCACAGCGTCGGCACTGGCGAGAATCATCGCGCTTGCACCGTCATTCAAACCCGAGGCGTTGCCGGCGGTAACTGTGAAATCAGTACCGTTTACCGGCTTGAGCTTGGCCAAGGCCTGCGCAGTGGTGTCTGGACGGGGGTGCTCGTCATGCTCTACGACGGTATCGCCTTTCTTGCCGGGGATGGTCACGGCAATGATCTCCTCGGCATGGAATCCTCGCGCCAACGCACTGGCCGCTCGGGCTTGGCTGCGCAGCGCCATGGCGTCCTGATCCTCGCGAGAAACGCCGTACTGCCGGGCGACGTTATCGCCTGTTACCGGCATGCTATCCACGCCATATGCGCTTTGCATTGCCGGATTGACGAAGCGCCAGCCGAGCGTCGTATCCTCCAGTTTCTGCCCGCGGCCAAAGGCACCTTCAGCCTTGCCCAGCACATAAGGTGCGCGGGTCATCGACTCGACACCGGCTGCTATTGCCAGCTCCATGTCGCCATTTGAAATGGCCCGATAGGCAGCACCCACCGCCTCCATGCCAGAGGCGCACAGCCGATTCACTGTCAAGCCTGGAACCGTCACCGGCAGCCCGGCAAGCAGCAGCGCCATCCGCGCCACATTACGGTTATCCTCACCTGACTGATTCGCGCAGCCCATGAACACCTCGTCCAGCGCTGCCCAGTCGATACCGGGATTGCGCGCGATCAACGCCCTGAGCGGGATGGCAGCGAGGTCATCCGCGCGCACTGAGCCAAGGGCTCCGTTAAGACGACCAATAGGCGTTCGCACTGCATCACAGATAAACACGTCGCGACTCATCGAATCACCTCCGCGTAGCACTCGCTGAGTGGTACGCCGCTTTTTGCCCGCGCCTGCAACAGTGCCGAGACGCGCAGATCCCGATCTGGGTGTTCGCCCGCCCACTGTTCGATAGCGGCGCAGATCCTGGCCAGCCCGACCTGATCGGCATGATAGAGAAGCCCACCACGGTAGCGTGGGAATCCATAACCGTGAATCCACACCAGGTCGATGTCATTCGGGTTGTCCACGAGGCCTTGTTCGAGCATGCGCGCGGCTTCATTGATCATCACGAACAAGCAGCGCTGCAAGATCTCCTCATCACCGATGACACGCGTCTGCAGCCCTTTGGCATGCCGGTGCTCTGCCAGCATACGGGCTACACTCGGATCGGGTACGCCCTTGCGCTGACCGTCCTGGTATCGGTAATAGCCCGCGCCGGACTTTTGCCCCAGGCGGCCAGCCTCATACAACTGCTCAATCAAATTGCAGCTGCGCTCGGCCATGCCCAGGCTTTCTCCCCGGCCTTTACGATTCAGCCAAGCGATATCAACCCCGGCCAGGTCACGAAGTTCAAAGGGGCCAATCGGGAAACCAAAGGCACGCATCACTCGGTCGACATCTTCAGGAGCTGCCCCCTCCTCGAGCAAGAAAGCTGCCTCGCGCTCACGCACAGCCAGCAACCGATTGCCCACGAAGCCATAGCAGTTGCCTACGGCGATGGCCGTCTTGCCCAAGCGTCCACCCAGCTGCAGTACCGTAGCGAGCACATCCCCTTCCAGATGCGCGGTCTTCACAACTTCCAGCAGCTTCATGACATGCGCGGGGCTGAAGAAATGCATGCCGATGACGTCACCTGGGCGACTGGTAACAGCAGCAATGGCATCGACATCAAGGTAGGACGTATTGGTTGCCAGAATGGCACCGGGACGGGCGAAACGATCGAGCTGGCGGAAGACCTCTTGCTTGACGGCAAGGTCTTCGAATACCGCCTCGATGATCAGATCCGCACCAGCCACCTGTTCAAGACTGCTTCCGTAGCGGATCAACCCGGTGTGCTCGGCGGCCTGGGCCGGGGTTAACCGGCCCTTGTCCAAGGCGCTGGCGTAATAGCTCGCGATTGTCGATCTACCCCGATCCAATGCCGGGGGCTGAGTATCGATGACAATGGTTGCAATACCCGCGTTGGCGAGACACAGCGCAATGCCACTCCCCATCGTCCCAGCGCCAATCACTGCCACTGTCCCCACGCTGCGCACTGGGGCCTGCTTGGCCAGGGCGCGGCGCCGGGCGGCCAGGTCACGCTCGGCGAAGAACACGTGGCGTAGCGCGCTGGCCTGGGCGCTTTGCCGCCGCGCTACAAAAAGCTCGCGCTCAAGCCGCATAGCTTCTTCGAAGGGCACTCGCCCCGCGGCCTGAAGCGCCTGGAGGGCCAGGGCTGGAGCCTCTTGACCTTCTACTTTGCGAAGCATCGCCTGCATTCGTTGCTGCAAGGCCTGCGCATCGAATTCGGGCACGCGCAGCTCACGTGTACGTCGAATCGGCTGACCGATTCGTTGCTTGGCGAACACCAGCGCAGACTCGAGCACAGACGAGCGAGTCAGATTGTCCAGCAACCCCACTTCCAGTGCGCGTGCTGCACCGATCTGCTCCCCCCCAACTACCATTTCCAGCGCCAGTTGCATGCCACACAAACGTGGCAGGCGCTGAGTTGCTCCGGCGCCCGGGATCAAACCCAGGCTCACCTCTGGTAGCCCGAAGCGAGTATCGGGTGCGGCGATTCGGTAATGACAGGCGAGCGCCAGCTCGAGGCCGCCGCCCAGAACCGAGCCGTGCATCGCGGCAATGACGGGCTTCGATGAACGTTCAATCGATGCTGCTACGTCTGGCAGGTGCGGCGCTTGCAATGGCAGGTCAAACTCCTTGATGTCAGCGCCGGCGATGAACGTTCTTCCATCGCAGACGATGACTATTGCCTGAATATCTGGAGCAGCGAGCGCCTGTTCAAGGCACGTCAGCATCAGCTCACGGACCTCCCGCGATAGGGCATTGACCTGCGGGTTATCGACGATGATCAGGCCGATATCACCTTCGCGTTGAAGCGTTACGAGGGAGTGCATCGTTTCTCTCCTGGTGAAGGTAAGCAATTACAGAAGCGACAGTGGGTAGCTGACGATCACCCGCACATCATCTGCATCGCGGGCAAAGTCGGCACGGTAGGTAGCGCTGCGCAGGCGCATGCTCAGGCCCTTCAGCGACCCGCTCTGCAACACGTACTGCAGCTCGACATCAAGCTCGCGCTCACCATCCGAGCTCGAGTCCATGCTCCGTACATCGGCCTGGCTGCCTTTGAGGTAACGCGTCATGAAGGTCAGCCCAGTGATCCCAACGCTGGCAAGATCGAAGTCGTAGCGTGCCTGCCAAGATCGCTCATCCTTCTCGGCGAAGTCGCCAACCTGCACGAAATTCACCAGGTACGGGTCGGTGCCATCGACGTAAGGAAATGCCGAGTCGCCAGACATTTTCTGGTAGCCCAGGCCGAAGGAATGGCCACCGAGCTTGTAGGTACCCATGACACTGAGGGCACGGTTGTCGACGGGACCGCCGCGGGCTTGCCCGTGGTCGTCGCTGTCGAACAAACGCACATCGCTGGTGAAGACGCCCCAGCTGCCCTTGCGCCGATCGGTCAAACCATAGAATCGCTGGGTATAGAGGTCTTCGAACACCGCGTACTGGGCCAACAGATCGGTCGTCTCGCCAGCGTGCAACGTCGCCCCGATCAGATTGAAGTCACCGCCATCAAGCGGACCACTGAAACGCCGATTCTTGTTATTCAGGGCCAGCCCGGTCGAGCCGGACTGATCGCGATAAACGGTGCCCTGGATCTTGGCTCCAGTAAGCTCCAGAGCTTTCCATTCCTTGATCTGGATCTGCGCGCCCTCGAACGTCTGTGGCAGCAGCCGTCCGTTGTTGGAGACCAGGGTCGGCCACCTTGGCAGCAGTGTGCCGACCCGCAGCTCACTGTCGGACACCTTGATCTTCAGCGTCCCGCCGGCTTTGGAATAGTTGTCAGGCACATCACCATCATCCTGCACAGGCAGCAAACCAGTACCCGCACGACCGGGGCCTGAATCCAGCTTTAGCCCAAACATGCCTATTGCATCGACGCCAACGCCTATTACGCCTGGGGTGTAGCCTGACTCGTAGCGCAGAATGAAACCTTGCGCCCACTCCTGCCGCTTGGATTGAGCGCTACCTTCACGAAAGTCTCGGCTCATGTAAAAGTTGCGCAGTTCCAGCGACGCTTTGCTGTCTTCAAAAAAACCTTGCGCGCCTGCGAGTGGCAGATATGCGGCAACACCAACCCCTGCCGCATAGAGCGGTATATTTTTGATCATCAATGCTTACCTGATAAGAGATCGCGCGAGGGGGCAGTCTGCTGCCACTGCCTCGATGGCGGGAGATCGCGAGTGGCTTCAGCGCACCTGGGTCAGGTAGTCGTCCGCCGTACCAGGGATGTTCTCTTTCTGAATCGCACCGAGGAACTTGATCGCGCGCTCGACTTCGTCCTTGGTCAGATAAGGCGTCTGTGGGAATGACTTGCGGTTGTTTTCCCAGGCAGCTGCATAGACCTTGTCGTTGACACCTTCAAAGCGATTGCGAACGACCTTCATCGCTTCCTGCGGCTGGTCATTGATCAGTTTGGTAGCGTCACCAAGGGCGGCGAGGAATGCCTTGACCGTGTCCTGGTTCTCGATCGCCCACTGACGGCGGGCGCTAAGGGCAATCGAAGGATAGCCGTCGAGTTCAGGCACCATGCCTTCGGACATGTCGAGCAGGGTGTAGCCCTTATGATCGATGACAGCGCTATCGGAGGCTGGCGATGACAGCGCGAAGCCATCGATCTTGTTCTGCGCAAAGGCAGCCAACATGGCGGCGCCGTTGTTCAGATACAACAGGGTGAAGTCTTTCTCCGGATTCAAGCGCGCTTCCTGGCCGAGGAAACGCACCAGAAAGTCAGCGCTGCCGCCTGCACCGCTGACCGCCAGACGCAGACCCTTGAACGCCGCCAGACGTTGTTCAACGGTGGAATCGGCAGTCAGGCCGAGACGCTCGGCCAAGTCCTGATGAATGACGACGTTGCTGGCATACTGGCCGACCAGACGCCCGAGCAACGTGATATCCGCCCCCTTTACCTTGGCATTGATCGCGTTCTGAATCGCACACGAGCAAAACTCCACCGAACGGCTGGCAAGACCCGAGGCCGCTGCGCCACCGCCTTTGAATTTCACCAGTTCAACGTCCAGCCCGTGCTTCTTGAACATGCCGCCATCAAGGGCCACGAACAATGGCATGTGGACAAATCCCTCGGTACCCAAGGCAACTTTGATGGTGTCGGCGGCCTTTGCATAAAAGCTGGTTGCACCCATGGCAACGCTCAACCCCAGCGCAGTTACCAGACCTTTGATAGACATGATGAAGACCTCTTCTTGTTGTTGTGGTGGTTTTATTCAGACAGACAGCTCGCGCTCTTCTTGATCCTTCTTCCAAGGCATCAAGGACGCTTCGAGCTTGCGTACAGCGGCTTGAAGGATCAGTGCCAAGGTGATGATGGCGATCAGCGCAGCGAACACACCTGCGGTATCCAGTTGGCCGGCAGCGTCTTGCAGCAGGTAGCCCAGCCCCCTGTTGGCAGCCATGATTTCACCGACGATGGCGCCAATCAGGGCATAGGGCACCGACATCTTGAGGCCGGTAAACACCCACTGAATGGCGGACGGCAGGACCACTTTGGTGATCAAGTGATGCTCCTTGGCGCCCATCAACCGCAAGATTTCCAGCTGCTCACGCTCTACCGCACGTACGCCGCTATAGGTGTTGAGAAAGACCAGGAAGAAAACGATGGTGGCAGTGAGGATGATCTTCATCTCGATGCCGATACCGAACCACATGATGAAAAGCGGCGCCAGAGCGACTTTCGGCAGGCTGTAGATCGAGACCAGGATAGGGTCGAGCAACTTCGCCAGCAGCTCGTTGCGTCCGAGGATCAAGCCCACCGAGATACCCGCACAGGCGCCGAAGAAGAAGCCAACCAGTGTTTCAACAACTGTGATCCAGCCGTGGGAGAACAGTCGACCGCTCGCAACCAGGTCGATGAAGCGCCCGCCGATCTCCAGCGGCGAACTGACAAAGAACGGGTCGATCAGAGGGCCGGAAGCGAACTGCCAGGACAGAAAGATAAAGGCGAAGATGGCGAGGCGACCGAGGAAGATTTTCATGTTGATAACTCTCCAGAAGAAGGACCTTAGGCGTCGTGAGAAGGCGTGATGAACTCCCAGAGATCACCACAGAGCTGGTGATAGCGCGGATCCTTGCGCAGCTGGAGAATGTTGCGCTCATCACCCAGCGGGATCTCGACGTCACGCACGATGGTCCCCGGACGACCGGAGAAAATCAGGCAGCGGTCACCCAAAGCGACAGCCTCATCCAGGTCGTGAGTTACAAACA
Organism: Pseudomonas sp. EZ-C24; assembly: GCF_014525325.1. Lineage (NCBI taxonomy): Bacteria > Pseudomonadati > Pseudomonadota > Gammaproteobacteria > Pseudomonadales > Pseudomonadaceae > Pseudomonas > Pseudomonas sp. EZ-C24. The sequence goes on from NZ_JACDIU010000015.1 coordinate 247,143, forward strand.
GCACTGTTTTTTTCAACTGCCGGCTGAGTTTGAATAGCTCGGTCTGCATACGCATCCGCAGTTGCGCATCCAATGCGGCGAATGGCTCATCCATCAGCAGCGTTTCCGGGTCATAGGCAAGCAGCCGGGCCAGGGCCGCGCGCTTGCGCATGCCTCCGGAAAGCTGGCTTGGATAGGCTTTTTCATGACCTTCAAGACCCACCTGGGCAATCAGTTCGCGAATTCGCTCCTGCCGCTTTGCTTTAGGCACGCCCTGGATTTCCAGCGGTATGGCGATGTTGCCGGTTACGTCTCGCCATGGCAGCAAGTGGTCGCTCTGGGTCATGTAGCCAGTACGGCCATTGATGCCTTTTACAACTTCGCCGCGATACTGAACTTCACCTGTTGTAGGGGCGAACAAGCCGGCGACCATGTTCAGCAGCGTCGACTTGCCACAGCCGGACGGGCCGATGATGGTGACCACCTGGCCTTGCTGGATATCTACGTTGATACCGTGGGAGGCTTGTTTAGCGACGCCCTTCACTGTGAAAGACTTGGAAACTTCTCTGAATGAGATGACCGTTGGTGAGGCGGCTTTGGCGCCGATTGGCTCTGGTGAGGTGGCACTTTTCAACACGGCGGTCATGGCGTTACTCCCGGCACGAAGAGGATGTTCATCTCAAGGTTCTTGAGAGTCGCAACTGAAGTGGTCGAGAGAGCGCTACGCCCAGAAACGGCGGAATAGAGAGTGTTCATAGCGACCTACTTATTGTTATGAGTCAGAAATGAAGCGTTCATTGATTATGCAAGCGTGAGATACAAGGTCAAAGCCACTGTTCCACCTAGTGGAACAGTGATTTGTCAGGCAATGATCGTCAAACCATCAAGCGCGACCACGCCACTCCCCGCTGGGCGAACCAGCAGCGGATTGATCTCGGCTTCGAGCAAACGCTCGCCCAACTGCATAGCCATGTCCGAAAACGCCACGATGCACCTGACAGCGGCATCGACATCTGCCATCGGCATCCCACGAAAACCATCCAGCAGCGGGTAGGTCTTGAGCTCGCTGAGCATCTGCCGGGCCTGGTCTTCATTGACCGGAAGCAGACGTAGAGTCGTATCCTGGAACAGCTCAGCGGTAACGCCACCCATGCCGACCAGTAGCGCAGGGCCGAGCTGAGGGTCTCGATGGAAACCCAGGATCAATTCCTGCCCACCCGTTACCATTTCCTGTACGAGGAAGCACTCAGGGGTGAAGCCGACATGGCTGCTGACTTCATCACGCATCCTGTCGAGGCGAGCGCCGATGTCGTCGGAGCAAAGATGCAAGGCCACGCCACCAACCTCGCTTTTGTGCGGGATCCGTTCAGAGAGTACTTTCAGCACTACCCGCCCGCCGAGCTCACGCGCTGCCTGGGCCGCTTCCACGCGATTTTTCACGATGCGCTCTCGGGTTACGGGGATACCGAAATCTGCATAAAGACGCTTGCTGCGCTCCTCGTCCAGCGGACCACTGGGCAGTTCATCAAACGCTCTTGGGAACACTGCGGGGGCACTGCCGGTTTCGCTTTGCGTAATCACTTGCTGGCGCTGCAGCAGAGCTTTGAGCGCACTGGCGCAGCTCTCAGGTGCGTTGAATGCAACGCCGCCTGAGCCGTTGATCCGCTGCGCTGCAGCCGGCGCGTGGGGGCTGATGTAGGCGAGTACTGGCTTGTCCGAACTGGCCAAACTGTCGCGAATGGCATCCGCCATCAAATGAGGTTGAGCGACGCCGGATGAGCCAACCACGCTGACTACTGCATCGTAGTCATCGCTTTGTAGAAGAATTCCAATGGCGCTGCGCATCAATTCTGGCTGCAGACCAGCCAACGTCAGATCGATTGGGTTGCGATCAAGGACCGCCTGATCGCCGATATCCAGGTTGCGCAGCTTCTCGGCAGTCACCGGGCCAGGCGCAGGCGTCTCGAATCCACTCATGCCCAGATTGTCAGCGATCAGCGTGCCAGCGCCTCCGGTCGAGGTAAGGATGGCGACGCGACGGCCATTCATCGTCCTGCCGCTGGCCAACGCAAAAGGGATATCGAGCAGATCAGCGAATGTTTCTGCGCGAATCACACCGAGTTGTTTGAAGTAGGCGCAATACAGGTCGTCGGATCCCGCCAGTGCGCCGGTGTGTGAATTGGCCGCATGAGCACCTGCTTCCGATCGGCCAACCTTATACACCACGACAGGCTTGCCGGCAGCGTGGGCTTTGCGCGCGGCCCGACTGAATTTGTCACTGTCGCGCAGGCCTTCGATGTAAAGCGCGATTACCGAGGTAGCTGGGTCATCGGCGAGATAGTCGACGAAATCGGCAACGTCCAGGTCGACTTCATTGCTGGTGGAAATGAGCTTGGAAAAGCCGATCCCGGCAGCGACACCGCGCGAGAGCAGCGCACCGAGGATGCCACCGCTCTGGGAAACTACAGCGACACGGCCGGCGAGCAACTGGTCCATGTCCAGTGCCCCACTGGCAGACAGGGTTACCCGGTCTGTGAGGTTGACCAGGCCAATGGTATTCGGACCGAGAATACGCATCGCACCGCGCGCAACTTTCAGTTCCTCCTGGCGTAGCGCGCCAACCGTACCGGTTTCGCCATAGCCACCGGCCAGGACTATCGCAGCAGGGCAACCACGACGAGCAAGGTCAGCGACAGCCTGGTTGGCGCGCTCCGGCCCGAGCAGAATGATCGCGACATCCGGCACCTCGGGAAGCGCATCCACCGAGGGGTAGCAGCGCAGTCCGTCGATTTCTTCATAGCGCGGATTGACAGGATACAGGCGGCCCTCGAAGCCGTGTTTGCGAAGAAACGCGATGGGCCGGCCCGAGGTTTTGCGAGCATCACCGGACGCACCGATTACGGCAACGCTGGCAGGGCTGAGGAGACGTGAAATCTGATCCATGATTCAGCTCCGCTCTGCTTTACGAGCCAGGAAGTCGGCAACCGACTCCTGGTGCTCGCTTGAGGTGTAACAGATACCCTGAGCCTGGCTGCCCATGGAGAAGATCTGGCCTTGAGTGAGTTCGAACGTGTTGTTGAGGATCGACTTGCTTAACGCCAGGGCCGTCGCCGAGCCGGCGGAAATCTGCTGTGCCCAATCCTGAGCAGCTGGGAGCAGGTTGTCATGTTGCGTCACGCGATCGATCATGCCGATTTGTTGTGCTTCGGACGGTGCAACGGTACGACCGCTGAAAATGAGCTCTTTGGCTTTGCTCAGACCGACACGCCGTGGCAGGAAGTAAAGGCCTCCGCCATCAGGGATAAGGCCGCGCGCGATATAGCTCATGGCAAACGAGGCCTGCTCGGAGGCGATGATGAAGTCGCAGCTCAGGGCCATATCGCAGCCTAGGCCGGTTGCCGCGCCGTTGACTGCAGCAATGGTGGGTTTGGGCAGGTTGTGCAACAGCGACACTGCATGGTGCACACGTTGCTGACGCTTCCAACCGTTGAAGGCAACCGAACCGGCCGGCGCACTCATTCGCGCTTGCATGCCCCTGATATCGCCCCCTGCGCAGAACCCTTTGCCAGCACCAGTAACGATCAGTGCCTTGATGCTGCTGTCGGCTGCAACACGCTCCAGGTGCTCGATGAGCAAAGACCGCATGTCATCGCTGATGGCGTTACGCGCTTCTGGGCGGTTGAGCGTCAGGGTCGCAATACCATCGGTAACGCTAAGGTCGATCGGATTGGACAATTCCGGGGAAGTCGTCATGCGGTGCCTCTCTTATTATTCGGTTGATTGAACGCTCGGCGATAAGCCAAGCTTGATTCCAATCTGAGGGAGAGGGAGTTTCATGACAACGCGACCATTCCACCTGCTGGAACAAGGTAAAGGAGGGCCACCCTCCCCCCACATTCCTGGTCAGGGTAAGGCGCCGCAGAATCGCTCGCTGGAACGCGGGCTGGATATTCTTCGTGCATTCAGGCCAGGCAGCGAACACCTCAGCAATGGTGACCTCAGCGAAATCACAGGGCTGTCCAAATCCACTGTAAGCAGGCTGACGCAGACCCTCGTGCGCTCTGGCTTTCTCGACTACGACACGGTTGAAGGTGGCTATAGGCTGGCGCCTTCGATTCTGGGCATGGCTCACTCCATGTATCACGGCAGTTTTCTGCTGCAGGTCGCCACTCCCCTGATGACGCAGATCGCACGTGAGCATCAGGTGAATGTTGGCCTGGCCGCAGCGGACGGTGACGAGATGATCTACCTGGAGTCAGTGCGCTTCAGCAGGCGCAAGTCTGCGCAACGTGCTGACCGGCCAGCGGCTGCCCATGGATGTCACATCCTTGGGCAGAGCCTACTTGTCGATCCTGGAGGAGAGCCAACGACGGCCGCTGATCGAGCTGTTCAGATCAAGGCGCTGCGAGGCCAGGGCTGGCCAGTTGGTGATGGACATCGAAGCAGCGGTCGCTGAAGTGCAGGCTAATGGCTATTGCGTCGCTTCATGGCAGCCAGAGGTGATTGCTATCGCGACACCGCTGAATCATCCGGTTTACAAGACGCACGCGCTGAACATCAGTCTGGCGACCGCCGAGGCGCCAGAGGGCGTGATCGAGCGATACGCACCGATCCTTCTGAGCCTTGCAGCTACCATCCGTGCATCGTTGAGTCTGCCCGAGGCTGAGTAAGCGTGAGCGTACAACCACGCCGATGACCTGTGACACGCTGGAGGCCAAATCAGACCGCGCACGCCCAAGTCACATCGCTGCCGGAGCCGCCTCGCTGGCCGGAGCCTCCTGCTGCACCTGGATCGGCGAAGCCTCGTTGGGGGGCGCGACCGGCTGCGAGCTGCGGCTGTCGTCTACCAGCGGCGCGGCAGGTGCCTCGCTGACGGGAGCAACGGCCGCTGGGGCGACTACAGGTGCTTCGGGAGCCGCTGGGGCCGCTGGGGCCGCTGCCGGCGCGACCGCTGCAGCCGGAGCCAATGCAGCCGGCGCTGGCGCTTGCTCCGGCAGGCCCAGATCTGGCGCTGGCTGTTCAGCCTTCGGCGCCTCCACCTTGGCTTCAGCCTTTTTCGCCTTCTTCGGTTTGGGCTTGGGCAGGAAGCTCTCGACCAGCGCGAAGTAGCGCTCATAGAACTGCGGCGCCGTGACGGTTTCGCTGGCCACCTTGACCATCGAATCATCGCTCGAACCGATTGGCATCGACACCGAACCAAGAATCCCTACACCAAGGCTGGCCGAGGTATTGGACTTTTTCAGCGCGTAGCGATCCTGCAGGGCGTTGGCGAACATCGTCGAACGCTGGTCATCGCTGCTGTCGGGCGCACAGGTGACGCTGAAGCTGATCTGCAGATGGTTGTCGCTGTTCTGCTGAAAGCTCTTGTTGCCGGCGATCTGGTTGTCGCCCGTGCTGGTGATGATGTAGCCCTGGCTGAGCAACGCGCGCCGGGCCGCTTCGCAGGAGCCGGCGTCGCTGACCGGGAAGCTGCGCGAGTAGGTGCCCGAGTCATCGAAGTTCTCGTGCTCGTAGACCGCAGGTTTTTTCGAGGAGCAACCGGATACGCCCGCCAGCACAAGGGCCAGCCCGAGCGCACCGAAGACGGATGATCTGGACATCATGAATACCGGATTGGTCGAATGGCGCCTATTGTGCAACACATACCCGCTGACTTAAACCGTTGATCTGTGAAGAGGCTGTCAGCTTTGGCTAAAGCTGGGCTGCCTCAACACGGTGATAGGGGCACTGTGAGCAAGATAGCAAGACGCGATCACCCTGCCGACAGGTGTGTATGCAACCGCTCGATGTGCTCCGGCCCGATCCCGCAGCAACCGCCAACGATACTGGCGCCAGCGGCCACCCAGCTACTTGCCCACTGCAGATATGCCTGAGGGGTCAGATCATCACGAATCTCGAGCAAGGTACTATTGGCCTTGGCCGCCGCGCTGACTGGAGGAAACGCATTGGCATACACCCCAAGCTCGACGGCCTGACCGAGGCGCTGGATGACCACGCGCGCTTCATGCAATGCCGCAGCCATCACCTCTGGCTGGCTGCAGTTGAACAACACCACGGCCGCGCCCAGCTCCGCCGCCACACGCACGGCCTCAGCCACCGCCTCACCTGAGCGCAAGCGCGGGGCCCCGGCGACCTCGTCCAGCAAGGTAAAGGACAACCACAGTGGCTTCGGCTGCGCACCCAGCGCCTCGGCCACGGCGCGAGCTTCGGCGACAGAGCTTTGTGTTTCCGCCAGCCAGACATCAACCCGCTCGCGCAAGCCAGCAATGAGTTGCCGGTGAATGGCGACACTGCGTGCATGATCGAACAAATCCGGGCGGTAAGATCCCAGCGCCGGCGGCAATGAGCCAGCCACCGTGACTGGCGCGGGAGACTCATCGGCAGCCTCGCGGGCAAGGCGCCCTGCCCTCTCGGCCAACGTCTGAGCATGCTCGGCAAAGCGCTCTTCACCGAGGTGAAACGGCACCACGGCATAGCTGTTGGTGCTGATGATCCTGGCGCCAGCGGCGATGAACGAGCGATGCGCCTGCAGCACGAACTCGGGCGCTTCAATCAATGCCAGCGCCGACCACTCCGGCTGCCTGAACGGTGCGCCGATGCGCTGCAGCTCACGGCCCATGCCGCCATCCAACAAACGAACAGTGGCTGCACTCATTGGTTGGCACTCACGGTCTGTTGAGGCTCGCCCAGCCAACGAGCAATGATGGCAGGGTTAGCCTTGACCCACGCCTTGGCTGCAACTTCAGCCGGCTGCTTCTCCTTTTCGATCTTGAGGATCAGGTCATTGAGCTGCGCAGGTTCAATAGCGACGTTTTGCAGAAACGCGGCAATTTTCGGTGCACGCTTTTGCAGGGCGACCGACGACAATACGTAAACCTTGGCATCCGGGTACGCGCAAGTGATCTGGCTTTTATTGAGCCAGTCAGGGTCAACTGTAGGGCTGATGAACTTCCAGCAGCCGTCAGCCTTGTACAACGGATCCCCCTTCTTGTTGTCCTGGGCATACCCATCGAATGTCGGCTCCTGCAATCGGCGCAGGTCGAAGGCGGAGAATATCCAGTCCGGGGTATAGGCATAGAACACCACGCCTCGCCCTGCTTTGTAAGCTGCCGCCAGCCTGGAATAGGTGACCGCTGCCTCGGTGGAGATCGACTCGAATTTATCGGCAAACTGGTAATCCTTGGCCTTGATCTCACCGATGTAGGTTGACTCCCAGCCCGCTGGCCCTACCAGCAACTGCGCCTTGCCGCCGCCCGGTGGCTGGAAGAGCTCGGCGACTTCCGGCTTCTTCAGGTCATACACGGATTTCACCCCGTATTTGTCCTGCAGATAGCCGGGGATGTAAAAGCCTTGCTCGCCGGTGTACGGTTGTTTGTTCGGAAACAGCGAAGGGTTGGCACCGCTGACATATTTCGCCCAGGCAGCGGATTGGTTGGGCATCCAGATGTCGGTCAGCACGTCTACCGAACCATCGCCTTTCGACGCTGCACTGAGCAGCACCGGGACGTCCCCCGCCAGGTAGGAGACGTCGGCGTCGAGGCGGCTCTGCAGCACTTCACCGAGGATGTACTGAATGGCGACTGCGCCAGTCCAGTTCTGTTCGCCAATGACGATCTTGTCCTTGGCCAACGCCGTGTTCGAACCGATGACGGCGGCCAGTACAGCCAGCGCGCCGAGGCTACGCGATAAAGATGGGTTCACGGTAAGTCTCACTTTCACTGGTAGAGTTGGCCTTGCTTGCGCAGGCTCGATTGAATGATCCGATCAGGGATCAGCGCGCACACGACAATCGCGATACCCGCAAGCACGCCCTCGCCGCCTTTGATGTTGCGCAGCGCAGTCATGACGTCGTAACCCAGGCCGCCGGCGCCGATCAAGGCAGCGACCACCACCATCGACAGGCTCATGACAATGGTTTGATTTATCCCCAGCAGCAGCGAGCGCCGAGCCAGCGGCAGCTCAACCTTGCACAGCGTCTGCCAGGGGCTGGCGCCATGGGCGACGGCGGCTTCGAGGGCATCCTTGGGGACTTCCTGAATGCCCAGCGAGGTCAGGCGAATCATCGGCGCCAGCGCAAAAATCACGGTAGCAATCACCGCAGGCGTCTTGCCGACCGAAAAAAACGCCACGGCAGGGATCAGATAGACAAACGTCGGCAAGGTCTGCATGACATCCAGCAACGGTGTCATCAGCCGCCGCAGCAGTGGCCGTTTAGCCAACAAGATCCCGCTGGGGACGCCGATGACCAGGGCAATCAGCACCGAGGAGCCGACCAGCGCCAGCGTGGCAATGGTGTGGTCCCAGAAGCCGAACACGCCGATATACGCCAAGGCGGCGGCGCTGGTGAACGCCAGCCCCCAGCCAGCCGAGCGCCAGGCAAGGTACACCAGCGTCAGTGCCGCAACCGGCCATGGCAACCAGCCCAACAGGTTTTCGACACCCTCGATCACCGTGCGCACGGCCACGATCACACCAACGAATGCACCCTCAAAGGTGACCTGCGACCAACCGATAAAGTCGTCGATCGCTTGTGCGGTTACCAGCAGCAACTGGCGGTTGACCGGAAACTGCAGCAACGTGTGGCTTGGCTCTGGTGCCGCCACACGCCATAGCACCAGCGCCTGGCAGACAACCACCAAGGCCAGCGGCAGTAGCCAGCCAGTACCTTCGCTTGCACCCGCATGACGGCTCAGCCTGACCGCAGTCAGGCGGCTTGCCAGCAGTGCCAGCAGCGCGAGAATGCTCAGCCACCCGGCAGTCGACTGTGCCAGCCCGACCAGCGCGGCTAGCTCGACCCCAAACGTGCCCCAGAAGGCTGCGCCTTTGCCTCGCGCCGCTAACGCGGCTGGCCCCAGCAGCGCTGCTTGCCACCAAGGCAAGGCGGTGCTGCCCGGCTGCGCCCGGCGCTCTGCTGGCAAGGCGGTCTGGGTTGACCTGCTCGCCGCAGCCGGCGGGGTCGAAGCGGGCTGGCAGTCGCGGAAGAAATCCGCCACTTCGCTGTCAGCCGGCTGCTCGAGCAACGCCTGCGGTGCGGCCAATTGCACCAGTCGCCCGCCGCGCATGACTGCTATACGGTCGGCCAGTCGCAACGCCTCAGCAGGATCATGGGTCACCAGCAAGGTGGTGATGCCACGCTCACGGACCAGGCTCAGAAAGTGCAGCTGCAGGTCTCGGCGAATAGTCGGGTCCAACGCGCTGAACGGCTCGTCCATCAACAGGATGTCCGGCTCCGACACCAGCGCCCTGGCCAGACCAACCCGCTGCTGCATACCTCCGGAAAGCTCATGCGGATAATGCTCGCCCCAGCCCTCAAGCCCGACCGCTTTGAGCTGCACGGCAGCTGCCGCGTGCCGAGCGCCCTCGGCTTCACCGCTCAACTCCAGCGGCAATGCGACATTATCGAGCACGGTGCGATGGGGCAGGAGACCAAAGTGCTGGAACACCATGCCGATGCGTCGTGACCTGAGTACCCGCAGCGCGCTGTTGCTCAAGCCACTGAGGGCCTGGCCGTCGATGAGCACTTCACCTTGGCTCGGCTTGATCAGACGGTTGATGTGACGCAGCAGGGTCGATTTACCGCTGCCAGAGGTGCCCATCAGGCACAGGACCTCACCGCGGCGCACCTTGAGACTGACGTCATTGACCGCAGGCAGCGATGGCGTGCCCTTGCCACGCAAGTAGCGCTTGGTCACCGAGCGAAGTTCAAGCACCACGTCGCCGTCGTCCTGCTCGGAAACATTGAGATCAAGCTCTGACTCATACACTGGCGCCAGCGGCGATTGGATGACTGTCACGACGACTCCCGACAGATCAGCTGGGCCAAAACCGGCTCACAGGCTGACGAAAAAAAAGCGGGCGTCAGTGGGATATTGCTTCAGCCCGACGCCTGGACAACGCCTGACTGGACAGCAAGGCGTTGGGGTTGGGTTAAAGCTAAACGATCTTAAAAAAGCAAAATAAATACTTTTTTAGAATTAGCTTAGTCGTGTGCGTCGTAGTCACGAGGAGGCTCGGCATGCTTCAGCACGCAGGCACGCCTGAGCAAGCGTCACACTTCTATCGCTGAGTGGATACCGTCGATGAAGAGGGATAACTGCTGGACACAAAAAAAGCGACCCGAAGGTCGCTTTCTCTGTGTGCTTCAAGGCGTTCAAGGGGCCTCGAAGCGAAGATGGCGCAGCGGACGGGACTCGAACCCGCGACCCCCGGCGTGACAGGCCGGTATTCTAACCGACTGAACTACCGCTGCGTATC
>NZ_JACDIU010000009.1:0-32518 GCF_014525325.1 Pseudomonas sp. EZ-C24
TTTGGTTGCGGGAGCCGGATTTGAACCGACGACCTTCGGGTTATGAGCCCGACGAGCTACCAGACTGCTCCATCCCGCGTCTGTGGAGTGGATTCTACGCCCTGGCGCTGCACAGTCAAGCTATTTCTCAGGGAAATCCTTTTCTGTTCAATCTGTTAGCGTGTCAATTAAGCGCCGGGCTCAGCAACGGCGGGCATTCCAGGCCAATTGTCGAATAGCAGAGTGCGCACGGTGCCAGCGCGTGGCGGTTACGGTAGTATCTGTATGAATTTACAGTACTGACGGTCATCCATGTCTTTGCGCAAGATCATCCATGTCGACTGCGACTGCTTCTACGCTGCGATCGAAATGCGTGACGACCCGAGCCTGGCTGGCCGGCCGATGGCGGTGGGTGGCTCGGCGGAGCGGCGCGGGGTGATTGCCACCTGCAACTATGAAGCGCGCGCCTATGGGGTACGCTCGGCAATGTCCTCGCGCCACGCGCTTAAACTCTGCCCTGACCTGTTGATCGTCAAGCCGCGTTTCGAGGCCTACCGCGAAGCCTCACGCGAGATCCAGGCTATCTTTCGTGACTACACCGAGCTGATCGAGCCGCTGTCGCTGGATGAAGCCTATCTGGATGTCAGCGACAGCTCCTGGTACGGCGGCAGCGCCACGCGGATTGCTGAGGATATCCGCCAGCGCGTCGCCAAGTCCTTGCACATCACGGTTTCAGCAGGGGTTGCGCCAAACAAGTTCCTGGCCAAGATTGCCAGCGACTGGCGCAAGCCCAACGGACTGTTCGTGATTACCCCCGGCGAGGTGGAGGCGTTTGTTGCCGCGCTGCCGGTGGCTCGCCTGCATGGTGTGGGCAAGGTCACTGCCGACAAACTGACCCGGCTGGGTATCGATACCTGCATGGACATGCGCGAATGGTCAAAGCTGGCGCTGGTGCGCGAGTTCGGCAGTTTTGGTGAGCGTTTGTGGGGGTTGGCCCGTGGTGTGGATGAGCGCGCTGTGCAGAATGACAGCCGGCGTCAGTCGGTCAGTGTCGAAAACACCTACGATACCGATCTGCCTGATCTGAACAGCTGCCTGGCCAAATTGCCTGAGTTGCTCGATAGCCTTAATGAGCGGGTCGCGCGGATGGACAGCAGCTATAAAGCCGACAAGCCATTCGTCAAGGTCAAGTTCCACGACTTCACGCAGACGACCATCGAGCAGGCGGGTGCCGGGCGCGATCTGGAGAGTTACCGACAGTTGCTGAGCCAGGCGTTTGCCCGAGGTGGCAAGCCGGTGCGGTTGCTTGGAGTTGGGGTGCGCTTGCGCGATCTGCGCGGGGCGCATGAGCAGCTGGAGTTGTTTGCGCAATCTTGAGGGTGCGTCAGCAAGGCCGCCAGGCGGCCCTGTGACGAAGGCGATTATTGTCCGCCTGGATCTGCTACCAGTCGCCCGGTCTGTTTGGTCAGTGCCTGCAAGAATTCCTGCTGCAATTCTGGATCATTGCGGGTCAGTTCAATCAGGCTCTGCTCAAGCTCACTGGCTTCTTCTTCCAGGCCAAGCTCGGACAGCCGCTTGACCCGGTGAACCCACTGGCTGACATCGTCGTCTTCAAGGTCATCGAAGATCAGGTGCCGTGCTTCGACCAGTTTGTTGCGCAGCGTGCCGCTGACCAGCAGGCTGGCGTCGCCGCGAATGCCGTTGTCCTCGTCGACCACCTGCAGGTGCAGGGTGCCTACGCGGCCGAGATTCTGCTCGGAAAACGGCGCATCCAGCAGGTTCAGCCGCAGCACACCGTTACGGTCGGTGGTCAGCTCATGGTTGAGCTTGCCAGCCTTGACCTCGACCAGGCGCTCGCTCCAGGGCAGGTTGGTGGATTCTTCGCGCTTGGCTTTCTCCACCTCGCTGATGCCCGCCAGGTTCTGCTGGGCACGGCCGTTGGATTGCACGTTCATGAATGGATTGAGCCCGGCAACGCCATAGCTCAGCCAGTCATGAGTGACGCTCTGCGGCAGGTTGCCCAAGGCGAACACATTGACCACATTGGCACCGACTCCGGCCACCACCGCGACCGCGCCCAGCGGGATCTCGTAGATCTCCCGCCAGGGCTGGTAAGGGGTGTAGCGGTCGTAGCGGCGGGTCACTTCGAACTCGGTGACTTCGAAGCGCTGCTGCTCGTGAACGCGCACGCGCCGTTGCGGAAGCTCCATTACCTTGGGCTCGCCAACGTCGATCTGCAGACTGTGCTCGAGCAACTTGCGCTCGACGCGTTCTTCATGCTCGCTGCGCTGGGACATCTGATTGGCGCAGCCGCTGACGAACAGGGCGCCGCAGAGTGCGGCGCCCCCCAGGGTAAAGGTACTTCGCTTGTACATGTTCACTCGCGCATTGGGCTATCAGCGACGGATGCGGGCTTGCAGGAAGGTCAGCACTTCGTTGACCGGCAGCGCCTGGGCGTCCTGCTCGGTGCGGTGCTTGTATTCCAGATTGCCATCGGCCAGACCGCGGTCACTGACCACGATCCGGTGCGGGATGCCGATCAGTTCCATATCGGCAAACTTGTTGCCTGGGCTGGTCTTCTTGTCACGGTCATCGAGCAGCACTTCGAAGCCTGCAGCGGTCAGTTCGGCGTACAGCTTGTCGGTCGCCTCACGCACCACCTCGGTTTCGTAGCGCAGCGGTACCAGAGCGATCTGGAACGGCGCCAGGGCATCGTTCCAGATGATCCCTTTGTCGTCGTAGCTCTGCTCGATGGCAGCAGCAACCACGCGCGAAACGCCGATGCCGTAGCAACCCATCGACAGTACTACTGGCTTGCCGTTCTCGCCGAGTACCTGGCACTTGAGCGCCTCGCTGTACTTGGTGCCGAGCTGGAAGATATGCCCGACTTCTATGCCGCGCTTGATCACCAGGGTGCCCTGGCCATCTGGGCTTGGGTCACCGGCAACCACGTTGCGCAGGTCGGCTACTTCAGGCACTGGCAGGTCACGCTCCCAGTTGACGCCGAAGTAGTGCTTGTCGTCGATGTTGGCGCCGATGCCGAAGTCGCTCATCAGGGCCACCGAGCGGTCGATGATGATTTCCAGCGGCAGGTTCAGCGGGCCCAGCGAGCCTGCACCGGCGCCAATGGCGTCACGCAGCTCGGCGTCGCTGGCCATGACCAGCGGTTCGGCAACCTGCGGGAGCTTGGCGGCCTTGATTTCGTTGAGTTCGTGATCGCCGCGCACGATCAAGGCAATCAGCTTGCCTTCTTCAGCGCCGCGCACGATCAGGGTCTTGACCGTCTTCTCGATTGGCAGGCCATGGTTTTCGACCAGTTGGGCGATGGTCTTGGCGAGCGGAGTATCGACCAGGCGCAGCTCTTCGGTTGGCGCCGGGCGCACGCTTTCGCGTGGGATGGCTTCGGCTTTTTCGATGTTGGCGGCGTAGTCGGAGCTGTCGCTGAAGATCACGTCGTCTTCACCGGTAGCGGCCAGGACGTGGAATTCGTGCGAGTAGTTGCCACCGATCGAGCCGGTATCAGCCTGCACTGGGCGGAAGTTCAAGCCCAGGCGGGTAAAGATGTTGCTGTACGCCTGATGCATGCGGTCGTAGGTTTCCTGCAGGGAAGCCTGGTCGGCATGGAACGAGTAGGCGTCCTTCATGATGAACTCGCGGCCGCGCATCAAACCGAAGCGTGGGCGGATCTCATCGCGGAATTTGGTCTGGATCTGGTACAGGTTGAGCGGCAGCTGTTTATAGCTGGACAGCTCGTTGCGGACCATGTCGGTGATCACTTCTTCGTGAGTCGGGCCAACACAGAAGTCGCGGTTGTGCCGGTCTTTCAGGCGCAGCAGCTCTGGGCCGTACTGTTCCCAGCGGCCAGATTCCTGCCACAGCTCGGCTGGCTGGATGCTCGGCATCAGCACTTCAAGCGCGCCGGCGGCGTTCATTTCTTCGCGGACCACGGCTTCGACCTTGCGCATTACCCGCAGGCCCATCGGCAGCCAGGTGTACAGGCCGGAGGCCAGCTTGCGGATCATGCCGGCGCGCAGCATGAGCTGATGGCTGATGACCACTGCATCGGCAGGGGTTTCTTTTTGGGTGGCGAGCAAATATTGACTGGTGCGCATGGGGGGCCGTGTCGATTGCCTAAGACGTTGAAATGACCCCGCATTCTACGGGGGCGAAACGAAAGCGTACAGGATGCCGCAGCGCAGGCCAGTTGTCAGCCAAGAAAAAGCCCGGCGTGGTCGCCGGGCTTTTCAAGTGCGGGGCACTGCAAGCCAGGCTTACAGGATGCTCAGCGGGTACTCGACGATCAGACGCAGTTCGTCCAGAGAGTTGGAGTAAACGGCGTCGGACGAGCGATAAGTTGCCTGACGAACACGGAAGCTCAGGTCCTTGGCGGGGCCCTCCTGAAGCACGTATTTGACGTCGATGTCACGTTCCCACTCGGTTCCGTTGTTGGTGCCTTCCACTTTCGCATCCGTACCGCGTACGTAGCGAGTCATGAAGGTCAGGCCAGGAATACCGAACTCGGCAAAGTTCAGGTCATAACGTGCTTGCCAAGACTTCTCGCCTTCAGCATTGAAGTCGGAGCGGGCAATGGAGTTTGCCAGGAAAATGGTGCCATTGCCGTCGACGCCATACTGATAGCCGCCGTCGCCGGTCATCTTCTGATACGCGACGGTGAAAGTGTGCGCGCCAATGCTATAGGCGCCGGACAAGCTGAATGCGCGGCTGTCGATCTTGTCGCCATCATAGGCTCGAGCTTCGCCGCTGCCACTGCTCTTGGTGTCATACACGTTGAAGTCGAACACCAGGCCTTGAGTGTCAGAGATCGGCAGAGCCCAGTTGACGTTGGCGTAGTATTTGCGCCAGTAGTCTTCAACCTTGGAGTAGTAAAGGCTGGTGCTGAGGCTGTCGGTGAAGGCATACGTGCCGCCGGCAACGTCGGCTTTTTTCAGGCGGAAGTTGTCACGGTTGGTCTGTTCCTGACCGGTCAGGCTGGTGAAGCGACCCGCATTCAGGGTGAGGCCTTTGATTTCGCTACTGGTGATCAATGTGCCTTGGGCCATCTCAGGCAGCAAGCGGCTGTCGTCGGTGGCGAATACAGGCAGCGATACGAATTGGTCGCCAGCCTTGAGTACGGTGTCGGAAATGCGGAACTTGACCGCCGCGCCACCCTTGGAGTAGTCGTCCTGGGAACGGCCATCTGAACCGGTAGGGAACAGGCCCGTGCCGGAGAAGCCACGACCGCTGTCCAGCTTGAGGCCGAGCATGCCGATGGCGTCGACACCTACACCGACGGTGCCTTGGGTGAAGCCCGATTCAAAGGTACCGATGAAGCCTTGGCCCCATTCACGCTGATCATGACGCAGGCCGGCTGCGCGGTTAGCGGCCGACTCCTGGTTACGATAGTCACGGCTGAAGTACAGGTTGCGCAACTTGACTGACAGCTGGCTGTCTTCAATAAAGCCTTTGGAATCATCCTGCGAAGAGGCGATGGCCATTTGCGAGGTGCCTGCCGCAACGGCCAGGGCGATCATGCTCCACTTCATCACGCGCATCGTGATTTGCTCCTTTGGTTTTTAGGAAGAGTACCGCTGCGCCCGGGGTTTTAATTATATGGGGCAGCTCTTTCTTGTTGTGTCGGCGCGAAGGTATATCACGCTGACTCTTTATTTGGCGATATGCATAAAGCAACTTTTCACAAACTTTATGGCGTGTCGCTTATAACTAATTCAATGTCGCAAATTACGCGCCGAACAGCGGACATATATCCCAGCGTTCTGCTCCCTCATCCGTCAACACAGGGCGGTACCCCTTGATAGTGCTTCGGCGCCGTGGTCTGTCGGCAGCTCCTGCTCACTGCAGGTGTCGTGCCGACTTGGCGTTGAGGGAATGCAACAAGCGTGCTCATTTTCACATTGAGTTGATGAATTTTTCACATCTGCCTGATCACTTGCTGGCAAACCTCCGAAAATAAAGGGTTCGGTCTGTATGATGGTGTGCCAATATTCAACGGTCGATGCAACTGTAAGGTTGCTAACTAAACCAATGTGTTACCGCCGCTTGTTCATCTTGAGTAGTTTTACTGGGAACCGCCGTCAGCACCGCGACGGACGGCTCTATTTTGGTGCGAAAAGTAGCGCTCTGTTACCGCGGCGGTGCAGGGCAGCTGTGCAAGCCAGCTAAAGTGTAGCTGGAGCGCCCGATTTCATGCCTGTTGCGGCCAGGCAGGGTATCCTCCGCGCACCATGCCTGCGTTGCGCAGGCGATCTGATTGAAGGAGATTTGCCGTGTTCGTCCTGGATCCGCGTTTGCAGCAGGATTGCCTGGTGCTGGGAGATTTCCCGCTGTGTCGGCTGCTGTTGAGCAAAGACGCCAATTATCCGTGGTTCATTCTGGTGCCGCGGCAAGCCGACGTCAGTGAGCTGTTTGACCTCACGGCAGCCGACCAGCAGCAGCTGTGGCAAGAAACCACCTGCCTGGCCAATTCGCTCAAACAGGAATTTGCTGCCGACAAGATGAACGTGGCGACCTTGGGCAACGTGGTCAGCCAACTGCACATGCACGTGATCGTGCGCCACCGCAACGATGCTGCCTGGCCTGCGCCAGTGTGGGGCAAGGTGGCGGCTGCCGAGTACAGCGAGGAGCAACTCGCACAGCTTCGCCAGCGCCTGCGCTCGGCGTTGAACAACAATGACTTCAAGGGGGCGTGAGCTGATGTCTCTGGAATCGCAAATCATCGACCTGGAAACCCGTCAGGCGTTTCAGGATGACGCGCTACAGGAGCTCAATGATGTGGTGGTCGAGCAGGGGCGGGTGATCAATCGTCTGCAACTGCAGATGGCCGAGCTGATCAAGCGTTACGAGGAGATGGTCGGGCAGTACGGCAGCGAAGGTGAAGAAGCGCCGCCGCCTCATTACTGAGGATGGGTACCTTGCGGGTGCATAGCGCCCGCAAGGCCTTTGCTGTCAGCGGCGCGAGACCGCGATCACGTCTTCGGCCTGCAGGCCCTTGTCGCGGTGCATGACCGAGAACTCCACGCGTTGGCCTTCGACCAGTACGCGGTGGCCGTCGCCACGGATGGCGCGAAAGTGCACGAAGATATCGTCGCCGGAGTCGCGCGAGATAAAGCCGAAGCCTTTCGAGGTGTTGAACCACTTGACGGTGCCGGTATCGCGCTTGCTGCCTTCTTGGGCAGCGCCGCCAGCATTGCGCGAGCGGCCGCTGCTGCGGCTGAAGCCGGCAACCAGGTGTGCCAGAACTGCCAGAGCAGCGCACAGCAGTGCAGGCAGGTTGCCCAGCTCAGGCCGGACCAGCACGGTTACTGTTTGTAAAGCAACGGCCAGCACCAGCAAAGCGCTGGCCAGGTATTGCAGTTGCAGGCGCGCGCCGCGGTAATAAAGCGGCACGACCGGCGCCAGCAGTAGGTTGAGCAGGCCGAGAAAGGCCAGGTACACGGCCTCCGGTTGCTGCAGGAAGGGAATTGCCTCGGTGCGAAGGCTTGGTATGAGCGACAGCAGCAAGGCTGCTGCGCCCGTCACCAGATGGACGATCTTGAACATTTGGGTTGGCTCACGTTTATAAGGTCAATCACAGGAAGAGCGGGCAGCACGGTGCGCATGAGAGAGAAAGCGCGGTCACGCAGCTGGCCTGCCTATGCATCCGGCATTAACAATCCGCACGAATGGCACCCTGCCTATTTAACAGCAAAGGCCCGGTGAGCTCAAACCGGGCGGATGATGGGGGTGATCGATTGCCCTGCGTCACATGCAGGCGCAGGCAAGTCTTGTTACAGTGCCCCTTCATCCGCTTGACTACCCAAGCCACATGAAAAAGGGGAGCTTCATGGCAATCGATATCGGTATCAGTGAAGAAGATCGCAAGTCCATCGTCGATGGGCTGTCCCGTTTGTTGTCGGATACCTATGTGTTGTATCTGAAAACCCATAACTTTCATTGGAACGTTACCGGTCCGGCGTTCCGTACCCTGCACCTGATGTTCGAAGAGCAGTACAACGAGCTGGCCCTGGCGGTTGACTCGATCGCCGAGCGGATCCGCGCGCTGGGCTTCCCGGCGCCTGGTTCCTACGCGTTCTATGCCCGCCACTCATCGATCCAGGAAGAGGAGGGTGTGCCGCCTGCTGATGAGATGATCCGCCAGTTGGTCGAGGGGCAGGAGGCGGTCACGCGTACCGCACGCAGTATTTTCCCGGTGGTCGACAAGGTCAGTGACGAGCCAACGGCGGATCTGCTGACCCAGCGTATGCAGGTGCACGAGAAGACCGCGTGGATGCTGCGCTCGTTGCTCGAAGGTAAATAAACTGTCCAAGCCGCCCTGCGCCGTGAAGCGCAGGGCGGTGGTGAACTGCACGCGCAGGCGGAAAATTTTGCCGCTGCTCATGCCCCGCCTCGCGGCGCTTCATTACACGCCATGATTCATGTCTCCAGCACATGAATGGATCCCCTTGGCGATGGAGTGGCAGCAGTGGACATCAGGGTGCGGAGCAGCAAAAGCAATGTGTGTCAGGGACATTGGCCAGGCAAGGCCTGTGTCGATCCCTTCGCAGCGGACTTCGACATGCTGCAGTTGCAGCCAGTGTCGCGGTCGGTCAGGCTTAACGGCTTTGCCACCTGCCTGCGCCTGGAGGATGTGTATTGGCAGATATTGCAGCGTATTGCCGAGGTCAATCAGTGCTCGGTCAGTGCGGTGTTGTCCTACATTGACCGCGAAGTTCACCTGCGCCACGGCGGGGTGCGCAACTTCAGCGGCCTGGTCCGGGTGATCTGCGTTGCCTGGCTACGCGATCCGCCAAGCGCGCGTTGAGTGCCGGGCGGGCTGCACTGACCTCTCTAACCATATATAATGCCGGTTTTTGCTGCCCCGGCAGCCAGCGTTATGGTTTGCGAGAGATCCCCGTGCCCCTTTACGACTATCAATGTGCAGCCTGCAACCATCAGCTTGAGGCGTTGCAGAAGATCAGCGCCGCGCCGTTGACTGATTGTCCGGCCTGCCAGGCGCCGGAATTGAAGAAGCAATTGTCCGTTCCAGGTTTTCGCCTCAGTGGCACTGGCTGGTACGAAACCGACTTCAAGACCGGGGCAAAAAAGAATCTGGCAGGCGGCGACAAGGCCGACTGAGTTGAATTGCAATGTCCGGGTCTTGCAGTATTAGCCCTCTGGGCGGCCAAGGCCTCCATCGAATACACGAATCACGAGAAGCGAACCACCATCATGATGCGCAGCCAATATTGCGGCCAACTGAACGAGAGCCTGGACGGCCAGGAAGTCACCCTTTGCGGCTGGGTCCATCGTCGCCGCGACCACGGCGGGGTGATTTTCCTCGATATCCGTGACCGCGAAGGCATGGCCCAGGTCGTGTTCGACCCGGATCGCGCCGAAACCTTCGCCGCCGCCGACCGCGTGCGCAGTGAATACGTCGTGCAGGTCACCGGTAAAGTGCGCAAGCGTCCCGAAGGTGCAGTCAACGCCAACATGGCGTCGGGCGGCATCGAAGTGCTGGGTTACGAGCTGACCGTACTCAACGAAGCCGAAACCCCGCCGTTCCCGTTGAACGAATACTCCGACGTCGGCGAAGAAACCCGCCTGCGTTATCGCTTCATCGACCTGCGTCGTCCGGAAATGGCCGAGAAGCTGCGTCTGCGTTCGCGCATCACCACCAGCATCCGCCGCTTCCTCGACGAAAACGGCTTCCTCGACGTCGAAACACCGATCCTGACCCGTGCCACCCCAGAAGGTGCACGTGACTATCTGGTGCCAAGCCGTACCCACGCCGGCAGCTTCTTCGCCCTGCCGCAATCGCCGCAGCTGTTCAAGCAGTTGCTGATGGTGGCCGGCTTCGACCGTTACTACCAGATCGCCAAGTGCTTCCGCGACGAAGACCTGCGTGCCGACCGCCAGCCGGAATTCACCCAGATCGACATCGAGACCAGCTTCCTCGACGAGTCCGAGATCATGGGCCTCACCGAGAGCATGATCCGCAAGCTGTTCAAGGAAGTGCTGGATCTGGAATTCGGTGAATTCCCGCACATGACCTTCGAAGAGGCCATGCGCCGCTACGGTTCCGACAAGCCAGACCTGCGTAACCCGCTGGAACTGGTTGACGTTGCCGACCAGCTGAAAGATGTCGACTTCAAGGTCTTCGCCGGCCCGGCCAACGATCCGAAGTGCCGCGTCACCGCCCTGCGCCTGCCAGGCGGCGCAAGCATGCCGCGTAGCAAGATCGACGAGTACACCAAGTTCGTTGGCATCTATGGTGCCAAGGGCCTGGCCTACATCAAGGTCAACGAGCGCGCCAAGGGCGTCGAAGGCCTGCAGTCGCCGATCGTCAAGAACATCCCTGAGGCCAACCTCAACGTGATCCTCGATCGCGTCGGTGCGGTTGATGGCGACATCGTGTTCTTCGGTGCCGACAAGTTCAAAGTGGTCAGCGAAGCCCTGGGTGCGCTGCGGATCAAGGTCGGCAACGACTTCAACCTGCTCACCTGCGAATGGGCACCGATGTGGGTTGTCGACTTCCCGATGTTCGATGAGAACGAAGACGGCAGTTTCAGCGCCTTGCACCACCCGTTCACTGCACCCAAGTGCACCCCGGAAGAGCTCGAGGCCAATCCGGCCACGGCGCTGTCGCGTGCCTATGACATGGTGCTCAACGGCACCGAGCTGGGTGGCGGTTCGATCCGTATTCACCGCAAAGAGATGCAACAGGCGGTGTTCCGCCTGCTCGGTATCGAAGCGGCGGAACAGGAAGAGAAGTTTGGCTTCCTGCTCGACGCGCTGAAGTTCGGTGCACCGCCGCACGGCGGCCTGGCCTTTGGTCTGGACCGTTTGGTAATGCTGATGACCGGCGCCCAGTCGATTCGTGAAGTGATCGCCTTCCCGAAAACCCAGAGCGCTGCCTGCGTCATGACCCAGGCACCGGGCCTGGTCGATGCCAAGGCACTGCGTGAGCTGCACATCCGTCTGCGTGAGCAGACCAAGGTCGAGTAACACCGACCCGGGCGCGCCCGTGAGGTCGCGCCCTCGAATTTATCGCGTTCCGCCCTTCGGGGCGGAACCTGTTTGTGGATCAAGGATTCGGAGTCGATATGGCTGGTCATTCCAAGTGGGCGAACATCAAGCACCGCAAAGAGCGCCAGGATGCCAAGAGAGGCAAGGTCTTCACCAAGTGGATCCGCGAGCTGACGGTCGCGGCCAAGCAGGGCGGCGCCGATCCAGCGTCGAACCCGCGCTTGCGATTGGCGCTGGACAAGGCACTTGGTGCCAACATGAGCCGCGACATCATTGATCGGGCAGTTGCCCGCGGCGCCGGTACCAACGAAAGCGACAACGTCGAAGAGCTCAGCTATGAGGGTTACGGCCCCGGCGGCGTGGCGATCATGGTCGAAACCATGACCGACAACCGCAACCGTACCGCAGCGGCTGTGCGCCATGCCTTCACCAAATGCGGCGGCAATCTTGGCACCGACGGTTCAGTTGCTTATCTGTTCGAGCGCAAGGGCCAGATCAGCTTTGCCCCTGGCGTTGACGAAGACGCCTTGATGGAGGCGGCCATGGAGGCCGACGCCGATGACGTGGTCAGCAATGACGACGGCTCGTTCGAAGTGTTCACCTCGTTCAACAGCTTTTATGCCGTGCGCAACGCGCTGGAAGAAGCTGGGTTCAAGGCCGCCGACGCCGAAATCGTGATGCAGCCGACTACCAGTGCCGAGCTTGATCGCGATGGCGCTGAAAAAGTCCTCAAGCTGATCGACATGCTCGAAGACCTGGACGACGTGCAGAACGTCTATTCCAATGCGCAGATCTCCGATGAGGTCCTTGAGCAGCTAGGCTGATGCCGGCGCTTCAAGCCATCAGGGCCTGACTGCTCCAAGCGTGTTTTCATTTTCAACTTGCAGGCCCTATGACTCTGATTCTTGGTATCGACCCCGGTTCGCGCATCACCGGTTTTGGCGTGGTCCGCCAGACCGCCCGGGGCTGCGAATATGTGGCGTCGGGGTGTATTCGTACGGGCGCCGGCGAGTTGTCCGAGCGCCTGCAGATCATCTTTCGTGGCGTCAGCGAGATCATTCGCCAGCACGGCCCGGTTACCATGGGCATCGAACGGGTGTTCATGGCGCGCAATCCGGATTCGGCGCTCAAGCTCGGCCAGGCCCGTGGTGCAGCCATCGTGGCCGGTGCCGAAGCTGGCCTGGAGATCGCCGAATATAGCGCCACCCAGGTCAAACAGGCGGTGGCTGGCACCGGCGCGGCCAACAAAGACCAGGTGATGCTGATGGTCATGCACCTGCTCAAGCTGACGCAAAAGCCGCAGATCGACGCCTCTGACGCCTTGGCTATCGCCCTCTGTCATGCGCATACCCGCTCCAGCCTGATCCCCCACGGCTTGACCACTGCGCGCAAGCGCGGCGGACGCTTGCGTCTGTAACCGCTTCATGCGCTGATACACATTTTGGCCGGGTGAAACGTTCACTCGACGCATTTGCTGATAGGGTTGACCGGTCTGTGGCCGGCGCTCGAAAGGAAGGATCGAAACGTGATTGGACGTTTGCGCGGCACCCTGGCGGAAAAACAACCGCCGCACCTGATTATCGACGTCAACGGCCTGGGCTATGAGCTCGAAGTGCCGATGACCACCCTGTATCGCCTGCCCAAGGTTGGCGAGCCGGTTACCCTGCATACCCACCTGGTGGTGCGTGAAGACGCCCACCTGCTCTACGGCTTTGGCGAAAAGCGCGAGCGCGAGCTGTTCCGTGAGCTGATCCGTCTCAACGGCGTCGGCCCCAAGCTGGCGCTGGCGCTGATGTCCGGGCTTGAAATCGACGAGTTGGTGCGCTGCGTGCAGGCGCAGGATGCCTCGGTGCTGGTGCGCGTACCCGGGGTTGGCAAGAAGACTGCCGAGCGCCTGCTGGTCGAGCTCAAGGACCGCTTCAAAGCTTGGGAGACGTCCTCGTCGATGTTCACCTTGGTATCCGACGGCCCGGCGCCGGTCGGTGGTGCGTCCACCGCCGAAGCCGACGCGGTCAGTGCGCTGGTGTCGCTGGGCTACAAGCCTCAGGAAGCCAGCAAGGCTATCTCGCTGATCAAGGACAAGGCCGGCCTGAGCAGCGAAGACCTGATCCGCCGCAGCCTGCAAGGGATGATTAGCAAGTGATCGAAGCCGACCGCCTGATCGCCGCTTCCGGACGCGACCGCGAAGAAGTCCAGGACCGCGCGATTCGCCCGCTGAGCCTTGATGAGTACATCGGCCAGCCGGTGGTGCGCGACCAGATGGGCCTGTTCATCCAGGCTGCCCGTGGCCGCAACGAGTCGCTCGACCATACCCTGATCTTCGGCCCGCCGGGCCTGGGCAAGACCACCCTGGCCAACATCATCGCCCATGAGATGGGCGTTTCGGTGAAGAGCACGTCAGGGCCAATTCTGGAGCGGCCCGGTGATCTGGCGGCAATGCTGACCAATCTCGAGCCGCACGATGTACTGTTCATCGACGAAATTCACCGGCTCTCGCCGATTGTCGAAGAAGTGCTGTACCCGGCAATGGAAGACTTCCAGCTCGACATCATGATCGGTGAGGGCCCAGCCGCGCGTTCGATCAAGCTCGATCTGCCGCCGTTCACCCTGGTCGGCGCGACCACCCGAGCGGGCATGCTGACCAACCCCTTGCGTGACCGCTTCGGCATCGTCCAGCGCCTGGAGTTCTACAGCGACAAGGACCTGGCCACCATCGTTACCCGCTCGGCGGGCATTCTGGGCCTGGTCATCGATGATTTGGGCGCTTTCGAGATTGCCCGGCGTGCACGCGGTACGCCGCGGATCGCCAACCGCCTGCTGCGACGGGTGCGCGACTACGCCCAGGTACGCGGCAAGGGCGAGATCACCAAGGCGGTGGCGGACCTGGCGCTGAATCTGCTGGATGTCGACGAGCGCGGCTTCGATCACTCCGACCGGCGTTTGCTGCTGACCATGATCGAGAAGTTCGATGGCGGTCCGGTCGGGGTGGACAACCTTGCCGCTGCCATCAGCGAAGAGCGCCATACCATCGAGGACGTGCTCGAGCCGTACCTGATCCAGCAGGGCTACATCATGCGTACGCCGCGTGGCCGCGTGGTGACGCGGCACGCCTACCTGCACTTTGGCTTGAACCTGCCCGGGCGTTTGGCCGACCCGGCGGATTTTTCCGATGTTGTCGATGAATGACAGATCAAAAGGCGGTTTCCGTGGTCCTACCGCTGGCATGCCCATGGCGCGCTGGCACTAAGGCATTACCGAATGCAAAAACACTTGCCGGGCGGATTGGCAAGCCGAGGAGTAAGCACTAGAGTATGCGCGCGCAAAATGGGCTTGAATCGTTCGCACACCGCTGTCGCGTCTATTACGAAGATACCGACGCAGGCGGCGTGGTGTATTACGTCAACTACCTGAAATTCATGGAGCGTGCGCGCACCGAGCGGTTGCGTCACCTGGGTTTCTCCCAGCATCAACTGGCCGGGGAGAATCTGCTGTTCGTGGTTCACTCCACCGAGGCGCGCTACCACGCGCCGGCGCGCCTGGATGACGAGTTGCGGGTAACCGCAGAAGTCGTCGAGGTGAACCGCGCCAGCCTGCGCTTCGTGCAGCAGGTGTGGCGAGAACAAGATGCAAAGCTGCTCTGTGAGGGGCAGTTTCTGGTGGCCGCTGTGCGCGCCGACACTTTCAAACCCCGAGCCATCCCCCCAGCGCTGCGCGACGCCTTCCTGGCGGGCGGCCCGGGTACTCAATCGAATGCAGGAGAATAAGCGTGGAAGCTAACGTCGTCGACCATACCTCCATGTGGAGTCTGGTCAGCAATGCCAGCATCGTGGTGCAGCTGGTAATGCTGATTCTGGTGGCCGCCTCGGTCACTTCATGGATCATGATCTTTCAGCGCAGCAGCATGCTGCGCGCCGGTCGTCGTGCGCTGGATGCCTTCGAGGAGCGCTTCTGGTCGGGCATTGATTTGTCCAAGCTGTACCGTCAGGCAGGCAGCAACCCGGACCCGGATTCGGGTGTCGAGCAGGTGTTCCGTGCCGGCTTCAAGGAATTCTCGCGTCTGCGTCAGCAGGCGGGTGTAGACCCTGACGCGGTCATGGAAGGCGTTGGTCGGGCCATGCGCGTAGCCATCTCGCGTGAAGAAGAAAAGCTCGAGCAGAGCCTGCCGTTCCTTGCCACCGTCGGTTCGACCAGCCCATACATCGGGCTGTTCGGTACCGTATGGGGCATCATGAACTCGTTCCGTGGTTTGGCTTCTGCCCAGCAGGCAACCCTGGCTACCGTTGCGCCGGGCATCGCCGAGGCATTGATTGCCACTGCGATCGGCCTGTTTGCTGCGATCCCTGCGGTTATCGCCTACAACCGTTTTGCCGCACGCAGCGAAACGTTGATCAGCCGTTACTACACCTTCGCCGACGAGTTCCAGGCGATCCTGCACCGTAAAGTGCACACCAGCGAAGAGTAATCAGGTAGAAACCCATGGCCCGAGTTCGCCACAAACGCAAGCCCGTCGCCGAGATGAACGTGGTGCCCTACATCGACGTGATGCTGGTGCTGCTGGTCATCTTCATGGTGACGGCCCCGATGCTCAACCAGGGGGTCAAGGTCGACCTGCCCAAGGTTTCCAGCGAAGCCTTGCCGCAGGACAACAACGTCCAGATCCTTACCATCTCGATCAAGGCCGACAAGACCTACTACTGGAACCTTGGCAGCGAGGTCGATACCGACAAACAGATGGACAAGGCCATGACCTTGCCGGACATGACCAATGCCGTGACCAAGATCATTGCCGCCGGTCGCGACCAGGGCAAACAGACCCAGGTCTTTATCCGTGGCGACAAGTCCGTCGATTACGGCTCGGTCATGGGCGCCATGGGCGGGTTGCAGAAGGCCGGTGTCGGTAACGTTGGCCTGATTACCGAGGCGCCCTGATGCAACAGCGAGAGCCATCTGCCTCGGAAAGCTACTTCTGGCCCAGTGTCTGGGCCATTGGCTTGCATGTCGTGGTGTTTGCGATGCTGTTCGTCAGCTTCGCCATGACCCCTGAGCTGCCGCCGTCCAAGCCGATCGTTCAGGCTACGCTGTACCAGCTCAAGTCCAAGAGTCAGGCCACTACCCAGACCAATCAGAAGATTGCCGGGGAGGCGAAGAAAACCGCTTCGCGCCAGACTGAAGTCGAACAGCTGGAACAGAAGAAGGTCGAACAGGAGGCCGTGAAGGCCGCGGAACAAAAGAAAGCCGACGCGGATCAAAAGGCCGAAGCTGCTCGCGAAGCGGCAGAAGCCAAAAAAGCCGAAGAAGCTGCCAAGACTGCTGAAGCCAAGAAGGCCGCCGAGGCCAAGAAAGCCGAAGAGGCGAAGAAAGCCAGCGAAAAACAGCAGGCTGATATCGCCAAGAAGAAGGCGGAAGAAGAGGCCAAGAAAAAGGCCGACGAAGAAGCCAAGAAAGACGCAGCTGAAGAGGCGAAGAAGAAAGCCGCCGAAGAAGCCAAGAAAAAAGCCGCCGAGGATGCCAAGAAGAAAGCGGCAGCCGAGGAAGCGAAGAAGAAAGCAGCTGAAGAGGCCAAGAAGAAGGCCGCTGCAGATGCCCAGAAGAAAAAAGCCCAGGATGCAGCCCGCAAGGCGGCAGAAGACAAGAAAGCCCAGGCCCTGGCCGAGCTGTTGTCTGATACCACCGAGCGCCAGCAGGCTCTGGCTGACGAGCAGGGCGACCAGGTAGCCGGTGATTTCGACGACCTGATCCGCATGCGCGCTGCAGAAGGTTGGGCCCGTCCGCCTTCGGCACGCAAAGGCATGACGGTAGTGCTGCAGATCAACATGCTGCCCGATGGCACCATCACCAGCGTCAGTGTGGCCCGCGCCAGTGGCGACGGTCCGTTTGATGCTTCGGCGGTGGCAGCGGTGAAGAACATTGGTCGACTGACCGAAATGCAGGGCTTGAAGCCGAGTGATTTCAATGCGTATCGCTCGTTCAAGATGACATTTACACCTGAGGATCTAGCGCTGTGATTAAACTCTTTCGAGGGCTGCTGGTCATGCTCTGCTGCGTGGCAGGTATGGCCGTAGCAGAGGAAAAGAACATCCTGGTCACCAGCGGTAGCGATCGGGCCACGCCCATCGCGGTAGTACCGTTCGGCCTGCAGGGTGGCAGCGTGCTGCCAGAAGACATGGCCGACATCATCGGCAATGACCTGCGCAACTCTGGCTACTACTCGCCGATTCCAAAGCAGAACATGATCAGCCAGCCAAGCCAGGCCAGCGAAGTCATCTTCCGCGACTGGAAAGCCCTGGGCGCCCAGTACGTCATGGTCGGTAGCATCGTGCCGTCCGGTGGCCGTCTGCAGGTGCAGTACGCGCTGTTCAACGTGGCCACCGAGCAGCAAGTGCTGACTGGCAGCGTTGCCGGTACTGTCGATCAGTTGCGCGACATGTCGCACTACATTGCCGACCAGTCGTTCGAGAAGCTCACCGGCATCAAGGGTGCGTTTTCCACCCGCATGCTGTACGTGACTGCCGAGCGCTTCTCTGCCAACAACACCCGCTACACCCTGCAGCGTTCGGATTACGACGGTGCCCGGGCAGTGACCCTGCTGCAGTCGCGTGAGCCGATTCTGTCGCCACGCTTCGCACCGGATGGCAAGCGCATCGCCTATGTGTCGTTCGAGCAGCGTCGCCCACGTATCTTTGTCCAGCACATCGACACCGGTCGCCGTGAGCAGATCACCAACTTCGAAGGTCTCAACGGCGCGCCAGCCTGGTCGCCGGATGGTTCGCGCCTGGCGTTCGTACTGTCCAAGGACGGCAACCCGGACATCTATGTGATGAACATGGGTTCGCGCGCGATCAGTCGCGTTACTGCCGGCCCTGGTATCAACACCGAACCGTTCTGGGGTAAAGACGGCAACACGCTTTACTTCACCTCCGACCGTGGCGGCAAGCCGCAGATCTACAAAACTTCGGTCAGTGGTGGTTCCGCCGAGCGTG
This sequence comes from Pseudomonas sp. EZ-C24, assembly GCF_014525325.1. NCBI lineage: Bacteria > Pseudomonadati > Pseudomonadota > Gammaproteobacteria > Pseudomonadales > Pseudomonadaceae > Pseudomonas > Pseudomonas sp. EZ-C24. The sequence continues at coordinate 17,982 of NZ_JACDIU010000009.1, forward strand.
TAACGTTCGTGGGTAACTACAATGCCAACCCGAAACTTTCGGCGGACGAGAAGACCCTGGTGATGATTCATCGTCAACAGGGCTTCACCAACTTCAAAGTGGCGGCCCAGGACTTGCAACGTGGAAGTGTAAAGATTCTCTCAGAGACCAGTCTTGACGAGTCCCCCACTGTTGCGCCCAACGGCACCATGCTAATCTACGCCACCCGCCAGCAGGGCCGGGGAGTCTTGATGCTCGTCTCTCTCAACGGACGCGTGAGGCTCCCGCTTCCTACCGCGCAAGGCGAAGTCAGAGAACCGTCCTGGTCCCCTTACCTGAACTGATGCGGCGTTACACCGTTTTGCTTAACACACTGGGGTTTCATTAGGAGTTTCACGATGGAAATGCTGAAGTTTGGTAAATTCGCTGCGCTGGCTCTGGCCATGGCTGTAGCTGTAGGTTGCTCTTCCAAAGGTGGCGACAACGCCGGCGAAGGCGCTGCTGTAGATCCTAACGCTGGTTACGGTGCCAACACTGGCGCTGTTGACGGCAGCCTGAGCGAAGAAGCCGCCCTGCGCGCAATCACCACCTTCTACTTCGAATACGACAGCTCGGACCTGAAGCCAGAAGCCATGCGCGCTCTGGATGTTCACGCCAAGGACCTGAAGTCCAACGGCAGCCGTGTTGTTCTGGAAGGCAACACCGACGAGCGTGGTACTCGCGAGTACAACATGGCTCTGGGTGAGCGTCGCGCCAAAGCCGTACAGCGTTACCTGGTTCTGCAGGGCGTTTCCCCTGCACAGCTGGAACTGGTTTCCTACGGTGAAGAGCGTCCAGTTGCCACCGGCAACGACGAGCAATCCTGGGCTCAGAACCGTCGCGTAGAACTGCGTAAGTAAGTCCTATGCGTACGTGCCGCCGTGCTTTGACCGTCCTCGCACTCAGCCTGCCCTTCACGGCGTGGGCTGCAGTCCCTGTAGTAGATGACAACGCGAGCAGTTATCCGCCCGCGGGTTATGGCACGAGCGGCGCCTATGCCGGAGCAGGGGCTTCAACCCCTGCTTCTGCACAGGGTCAGTTGTTCATGCAGCTGCAACAGATGCAGGATCAGATTTCCCGCCAGCAAGGCATCATCGAAGAGTTGCAGAACGATGTGTCGCGCATGAAGCAGGAAAACCTGGAACGATACCAGGATCTGGACCGTCGCATTTCAAGTGGTGCCGCGCCTGCCGCGACTCCCGATAATTCTTCAACCGGTGGCGCATCCGATGCCGCTGCCGGTGCAGCAGCCGGCGCCGCTGGCGCTGCTGCGCAACAACCGGCCGCGGGTAGCGAGCCGGCTGATCCGGCGAAAGAAAAGCTCTACTATGATGCTGCTTTCGACCTGATCAAGCAGAAGGACTTCGACAAGGCCAGCCAGGCGTTTACCGCCTTCCTGCGCAAATACCCTAACAGCCAGTATGCCGGCAACGCGCAATACTGGCTGGGTGAGGTGAACCTGGCCAAGGGCGACCTGCAAGGTGCAGCTCAGGCGTTTGCCAAGGTCAGCCAGTCGTATCCCAAGCACAGCAAAGTGCCTGATTCCTTGTACAAGCTGGCCGACGTCGAACGTCGCCTGGGCCGTACCGACAAGGTCAAAGGCATTCTGCAGCAAGTAGTTACCCAGTACCCCGGCACTTCCGCCGCGCAACTGGCGCAACGCGACCTGCAAAAGCTCTAAGCAGCCTGTTTGTGAGAAAACCCGCGCCTGGCGCGGGTTTTTTCGTTAGACTCTTGGCCCTTTTACGTAAACACGCTGCTGCGGATAACGCTTTGTCGAGTCCGCGACAGTGCCTGACGGAGGCGGACAGCCTGTTTAGCTGTCACGCCCGTGGCGATCATGCAAGATACCTTACGCATCACCGAAGTCTTTTACTCGTTGCAGGGTGAAACGCGCACGGCTGGCCTGCCCACCGTGTTCGTCCGCCTGACTGGCTGCCCGTTGCGCTGCCAGTACTGCGACAGCGCCTATGCCTTCACCGGCGGTACGATTCGCAGCCTGGATTCGATCGTGGAGCAGGTGGCGGGCTTTCGTCCGCGGTATATCTGCGTTACCGGTGGCGAGCCATTGGCTCAGCCCAACGCGTTGCCGTTGCTTGAGCGTTTGTGCGATGCAGGCTACGAGGTGTCGCTGGAAACCAGCGGCGCGCTGGATATTTCCAAAGTCGACAGCCGCGTCAGCCGTGTGGTCGATCTGAAGACCCCGGCCTCGGAAGAATCGCACCGCAACCGCTACGAGAACATCGAGCTGCTGACCCGTAATGACCAGGTAAAGTTCGTCATCTGTTCGCGCGAAGACTACGACTGGGCTGTCTCCAAGCTGATCCAGTACAACCTCGATCAGCGCGCAGGCGAAGTGCTGTTCTCGCCTAGCCATCATCAGGTCAGTGCCAGTGATCTGGCTGACTGGATCGTTGCCGACAACCTGCCCGTGCGCTTCCAGTTGCAGCTGCACAAGCTGCTGTGGAACGACGAACCCGGCCGCTGAAACCCAAGGACCAAGACATGACTGACAAACGCGCGGTAATCCTGCTTTCCGGTGGCCTCGACTCGGCGACCGTGGTCGCCATGGCCCAGGCCGATGGCTACAGCTGCTACACCATGAGTTTTGACTACGGCCAGCGTCATCGCGCCGAGCTCGACGCAGCCGCCCGGGTGGCCCGCGACATGGGAGTAGTCGAGCACAAGGTGATCGGTCTCAACCTGGATGGCATCGGCGGCTCGGCGTTGACCGACAGCAGCATCGACGTGCCTGAGGCACCTGGCGAAGGCATCCCGGTCACCTACGTGCCTGCGCGCAACACCGTGTTCCTGTCGCTCGCCCTGGGTTGGGCCGAAGTACTGCAGGCACGCGATATCTTCATCGGCGTCAACGCGGTGGATTACTCCGGCTACCCGGATTGCCGTCCTGAGTTCGTCGAAGCATTCGAGCGCATGGCCAACCTCGCGACCAAGGCCGGTGTTGAAGGGCAGGGCTTCCGCATTCAGGCGCCGCTGCAGAACATGAGCAAGGCACAGATCGTCCAGGCCGGTGTTGCCCGCGGTGTCGATTACAGCCTGACAGTGTCCTGCTACCAGGCCGATGATCAGGGCCGCGCCTGCCGCAAGTGCGACAGCTGCCGCTTGCGCGCTGACGGCTTCAAGGCCGCAGGTGTGGAAGATCCGACCCGCTACTTTTAAGCCTTTTTACTGATGGGGTGTTGATTTTTCGTTAGAAATCAGTATTATACGCGCCATCAAAAGGGTCGTTAGCTCAGTTGGTAGAGCAGTTGGCTTTTAACCAATTGGTCGTAGGTTCGAATCCTACACGACCCACCATTTTTACAGCTGTGCGGAGCAAGCCTCTGGCTTGGTTCGGTATCAAATCAAGATGAAAAAGCCCGCCTTTCATGGCGGGCTTTTTCGTTTCTAGAGTTCCATGCGCGCAGCGTGGCATGGCCTTGAGGGCGTTGTCTTCACCAGAGCTGAGGCAGTGGTGCCGGGCCTTGCAGCGAAGGGAACAGCGGCAGTACATCGCTGGCCAGTTCATCAATGATGCCGAAGTACAGGCATTCGTCGGATGGATCAAAGATGAAACTGCAGCCGATAGCGGCCTGGCCTGCTGACAGGCACCTACTCAGCCCACTCCGGATCCCCGGTAAACACCACCGTGATCCAACGATCCGGCCCTTCGCCACCCACCGCATCACCGATCTCGTTGCGCAGTGCGTCCCATTCGGCGATGGTCCGCGCAGCCATGTCGGCAGGCACGATGAAATACAGTTCGATCTCGCGCGAGCGCCCGACCTTGGCCACATACGCCCGAAACGACTGCAGGCCATGCTTGTGCACGAAGGCCTGGGCGACGTTGTCGACGTGTTGCTTGAGGTCGCTCGGCGTCACCAGGAAGATATCGGCCAGGGCCTGGCGTACCACCGACAACGGCAGCGGAATGATCACCAGGCACACCAGCCCGAGCACCGCCGGGTCGATGTACGGTGAAATCCACTGCCACTGCGTGCCCTGAATCGCCAGGCCAACGCAGAAGGCAATCAACAGCGCGGCGGTAATGCTCGCCGACATGACCCAGCCCTTGACGTCCATGCGCACGAAGTCGGAGTTGAGCGTGCGGTTCGCGCGGGCCTCGACCACGGCGATGGTGACGCAGGCAATCACGGTCAGTACGGCGTAGATCAGGGCGAGGCCGAACTCGAGGTCGCGGCCGCCTTCGAGCAGGCTGCTGACCGCGTTGATCAGGGCGTAGATGGCCACGCCGCTGAGCAGAATGCCGTTGAGTGCCAGCACCATCGGTTCAAGGTGCCAGAAGCCCATGCTGAAGCGCTCGCGCAACTTGCGCGACATCTGCGCGCTGCTGATGTGGGCGGTGATCAGCTTGATCACCACCAGCGACAAGCCGCTCATGCTGGCGTCGACCAGCGAATAGACGCCGTCGAACACAATCGAGAACGAGCCCGAAGCCAGGCCGAAGGCGATACCGATGGTGGCGATGAACAGCGTGACTGCGATCGAGGTGCGCAGTAGGCCCTGCTCGCAGGTCAGGTCGAAAAAAGCCGGTTTGGGTGAGATCTGCATAACTGAAGCTCTTGTACGGCGGTAATGCCGGGGGATAACGGCCTCGGCATTGCCGAGGCCAGTACAGACTAGACGCGAAACTGCGCCATCAATGTTTGTTGCTGATTGGCCAGGTGGTTCAGCGCCTGGCTGATGCGCGCCGATTCGTCTGCCTGGCCGGCGAGCGAGTCGGTTACATCGCGAATGCCGGCCACGTTGCGGTTAACTTCTTCGGCGACGGCGCTTTGCTCTTCGGCAGCCGAGGCGATCTGCAGGTTCATGTCGGTGATCACTGCGACGGCCTCGCCAATGCGCTGCAGCGCGGGCATCGCCTGCTCCATCTGCTGCGCACTGTCCTGCGCCTGGCGCTGGCCGGCCTGCATGGTGCCGACCACGGCTTCGCTGCCTTGCTGCAGGCCTTCGATCACCTGGCGGATCTCCTCGACCGACACCTGGGTACGCTGGGCCAGGCTGCGCACCTCATCGGCCACCACCGCGAAACCGCGCCCAGCCTCGCCGGCGCGAGCTGCTTCGATAGCGGCGTTGAGTGCAAGCAGGTTGGTCTGCTCGGCAATGGCGCGGATCACCTCCAGTACCGAGCCGATCTGCTCGCTGCGGCTCTCGAGCGCTTTCGCCTGGCCCATCGCCGCATCCATGTCGCTGGCCAGTTGGGAAATTGCCCGACGGGTGTCGGCTACCCGCTGCAGGCCTTCGCGGCTGGCCTGATCGGCGCCGCGTGCCGCCTGCGCTGCCTGCACGGCGTTATGCGCAACGTCCTGCGCGGTGGCGCTCATTTCATTGGCGGCGGTCGCCACCTGCTCGATCTCGCGTTGCTGTTGCTGCATGCCATTGCTGGTCTGGCTGGCGATGGCGGCGGACTGGTCCGCCGTAGTGCGCGCGTCCTGTAGCGAGGCTTTGACCTGGGCAATCACCGGTTGCAGCTTGTCGAGAAAACGGTTGAACCAGCCGGTCAACTGGCCCAGTTCATCATCGCGGGCGTAGTCCAGCCGGCGGGTCAGGTCGCCTTCGCCGCTGGCGATATCCTGCAGACGCCGGGATACCATCAGGATTGGCCGGGTAACGCCACGCGCGGTCAGCCAGACCAGCAGCAAACCCAGCACCGCTGCAAACAGGCCGATGGCCAGGCTGATCAGGTTGGCGTCCTGGTTATGCCCGGCCAGGCGTTGGTTCAGCGCTACTGCCGGCGCCTGCAACACGGCCTCGGGCAGCTCCAGCAGAACTTGCCACGGGGCGGCGTCAGGGATAGGCGCAAATGGCTGCGAGACGCGCATCTGGCCGTGATCCAGGCGCCGCACTGGCTGCCCGGCAAGCAAGCTTGGTAGCAGCTCGCGGGCCGGGCCGCTGAGGACGTGCTCGAGCGGCTTGCTCAGTTGCGTGGCATCAGCGCTGTGGCCGGCGAGCAAGCCCGCCGGGCTGACGATGCTGACCTGGCCCTGGCCGTCGAACAGTTCCTGGCGGCCACTGAGGCTCAGTTGCTGGAGGTTGTCCAGGCTGATGTCCAGGCCAACTACGGCGATGACCTTGCCGTTATCCATGATCGGCAGGGCGATGCTGGTCATCAGGATCTGCTGGCCGTTGATCTCGTCGAAGTAAGGTTCGACCACGCAAGCCTTGGCGGTTTGCTCCGGGCAGGTCAGCCAGCGGTTGTAGGGCGAGCCGTTGGCGCCAATGCTGCTGTCGGCAAGCATCGCCTCGGGCATGGCTTCGGCGGTCAGCGTGCCGGACTGTGCTTGCGACCAGTACAGCGAGAAGCGTCCGCTGTCATTGCTACCGTGCTCGGGCTGGTTGATGAAGCGCGCATCCTGTTGGTCGAGGGCGTTGGGCTGGAACACCAGGTACAGGCCGATCAGGCCAGGGTTACCCGCCAGCGCCGACCGTGCCTGCGCAGCCAGCGCTGCGCGCAGGTCGTTGTCGCCGCGCTGCCTGAGCACCTGCACCAGACGGCTGAAACCGCTGCCGTATTGGTAGGCATCCATGAAGTAGCGCTGAATACGCAGTGCCTGGGTTTCGGCCTGAGCCTGCAGGCGCAGGCGGGCGCTGTGGTCGAGCAGTTCGCTGTTGGCGCTGAACACCTGTGCTGCGCTGCGGCGCGCCTGGGTCAGCGAGGTGGCCACCAGCAGGGCAACGATGACCAGCAGGCACAGGCCGGCGAGCAGGGTGATCTTCCACTGGATGGAAAGGCGGCGCAGGAGCATGGGTTTTCCTTCTCGAGCAGAGCGACGCCCGCATCAAGCGGGCGGCGGTGGGGGAGGCTCAGTCAGCGATACAGTTGGGCGGCGCGATGCGAAACGCCTTGGTCAGCCAGCCGAGGTAGATCAGCCCGGCCAGCGCCCAGGCGCCGCCAAACAGCAGCGAGTGCTGGTTGAGGTCCAGCCACAGCGAGACGATGATGCAAAAGCCAATGGTCGGCAGCACCAGGTACTTGAAGGTCTGGGCCAGGCTCTTGCGACCCTTCTCGCGAAGGTAGCAGTGGTTGATCACCGCCAGATTGACGAAGCTGAAGGCAACCAATGCGCCAAAGTTGATTACCGAGGTAGCTGTGACCAGATCAAAGAAGATCGCCGACAACGCCACCAGTCCCACCACGGCAATGTTCAGCACCGGCGTCTTGTACCGAGGATGCAGGCGGGCGAACACCCGGGTCGGGATCACCCCGTCGCGGCCCATCACATACAGCAGCCGTGACACACTGGTCTGCGAGGCCAGGCCCGAGGCGATGGTGTTGATCACCGTGCAGGCGATGAACACCGACTGGAACAACTTGCCACCGACATACAGGGCGATTTCCGGCAGCGCCGCTTCCTGGTCATGGAAGCGCTGCATGGTCGGGAAATACGCCTGGATGAAGTAGGACACAAGAATGAACACCACACCGCCGATCAAGGCGGTGAGGAAGATCGCCCGCGGAATGGTCTTGCCCGGATCGCGAGTTTCCTCCGACAGGCAGGTCACCGCATCGAAACCCAAGAACGAGAAGCACAGAATGGTCGCACCGGCGGCCAGCGCGCTGAACTGCACCTGTGGGTCGACAAACGGGATCAGGCTCCAGGCCGTGCCCAGGCCCTCGCCATGCTCAAGGCCACGTGCGCAGAGATAGATGAACACACTGATTATCGCCACCTGCACGGCCACGAACAGGGCATTGAAGTGGGCCACCAGGTTGACGCTGCGCATGTTGACCAGGCTGATCAGGGTGACGAAGCCCGCCACCCAGATCCACTGCGGCACCTCCGGGAACATCGCCGACAGGTACAGCTTGGCCAGCAGGGCGTTGACCATCGGCAGCAGCAGGTAATCCAGCAGCGAAGACCAGCCGACCAGAAAACCCACGTGCGGATTGATCGCCCGCTGGGTGTAGGTGTAGGCCGAGCCCGACTGCGGAAAACGCCGTACCAGCGTGCCGTAGCTCACCGCGGTGAACAGCACGCCCAGCAGCGCCAGGATGTAGGCACTGGGCACATGCCCGGCAGTAATCCCGGAAACGATGCCAAAGGTGTCGAAGACGGTCATCGGCGTCAGGTAAGCCAGACCGATGATCACCACATGCCACAGGCGCAGGGATTTGCGGAACTGGCCGCCGGTGCTTGGTTCAGGCTGCATGCGTGCGATGCTCCTGAGCCTGAACGGTGGGCGAGTAGGCGGGCGGGCACAGCCAGGTCGTGCGGATGAGCTCCATGTTGTTCACCTTTTATGTCGGAGCGAGGGCGGGCGCATGCGAGGCGCCGGTGGCATGGCTGACAGTGCCGCAGCGAAGTTCAAGGCGCGCAGAGTCCCTAGTGGGGCGAGTAAGCGCGCTGCGGTTGTTCTTCGTTGTTAGGCGCTGAAGCAAGGTGGTTAAAATAAAAAACGATGCCGGGTAGGGTGTCAAGTTAAACATGACAGGATGTAACGGAGATCGAGCTTTTATCGGGTTTTTGCCGCTTATGCCCCAAGGTAAGTGCGAATTTTCATTCAAAGACAGATTTTAATGTCCGTAAAAATTTACGATCGCTGATTGCCAAACACATCCTCAGCAAATTTTTGCCCACTGAGCCCGGCGCATGCGACAGGCGTCAGTGGTACCCTTCGTGCCCAGCGCGACGGTGTCGCACCCAGTCCCCCCCTTATGGAAAGCAATCGGTTCAATTCATGAAGAAATCAGTAGGCATCCTCTCCGGCCTGGCCGTCGCCATCGCCATTGCAGCTACCGCTGGCGCCTGGTACACCGGCAAGCAACTGCCCGCCGAGTTGCAGGCTTCGGTCACCCGTGCCAACGAAGAACTGCTCAAGGCCACTGCTGGTACCGGCGGCAGCATGAGCCTGGAACTGACCTCGCTGGAGCAGCACCTGTTCAGCAGCACCGCGCACTACCGGCTCAAGGCCAAGGATGTGTGGCTGGGCGAAGGCCAGGCGCTGAACTTCGATGTCGGCATCACTGATCAGCTTGAGCACGGGCCATTCCCGTGGTCGCGGGTCAAGGCGCTGAAACTGATGCCGGTGATGGTCTCGAGCAACAGCGTGCTCGACAAGGACGAAGCCACAGCCAAGTGGTACAGCGCTGCGGGCGAGCAATCGCCGATCACCGCCAATGTCGATGTCGGTTATGGCGGTCACATCGACAGCGATGTTCGCCTGGCGCCGATCAAGCTCAATGAGGTAGACGGCAACAGCGTTGACTTCTCCGGCATGCAGGTGCTGCTCAGCGGCGACCGTGAAGGCAAGGCTGTGAAGATTCACGCCAACGCTGATCGTCTGCAGATGAAATTGGTGGGTGCAGACCATCCGCCAGCGACCTTCACCCTGGACAAGTTCAAGGTAGGCGGCAACCTGGCCAGCACCGACCACGACATGGTCTATGTCGGCAACGTCGATGTCCTGCTTGGCCAACTGGAGGCTGTGCTTGGGCCAAAGCAGGAAGTGATGTTGCTCAAGGACCTGGAGCAAACCAACCTGTACACCGCCGAAGGTACTGACAAGATCGGTGCGCGAATCGCGTACAAGGTTGGCGACATCAACTACGCCAACCGTGCCGTCGGCAGCGGCAAGATGGTCGTGACCATGAACTCGGTCGACGTGCCGGCCCTGCAGTCACTGGCCGAGTGGTACCAGACCAAGCTGCCTGAAGTGCAGGCCATGCAAGCGGCCACTGCTGCTGGCGAGCCAATGCCGTCGTTCAACATGAGCGAGGAAGAGAAGGTCAAGGTTCAGGCAGACCTGCAGAAGATGCTTGCCGCCAAACCAAAGCTGGCCCTGGAGGAGTTGTCGTTCAAGACTGCCAACGGCCAGAGTCACTTCAAGCTGGCGCTGGACTTCGCCGCGCCGAGCTCGTTCGACCTGCCGCCTGATCAACTGGCCAAGCAACTGATCAGCCAGCTCAACGGCGAACTGCTGGTGTCCAAGCCGATGGTCGGCGACCTGACCGCCTTGCAGGCCCTGCTCGAAGGCCAGACCGACCCTCAGGCGATTGCCCAGCAGTCCAGCCAGGCCGGTGAAATGCTCGGCATGATGGCGCTGCAAAGCGGCATGGCCACGGTCAAGGGTGACGACGTCGTGTCCAACCTGCACTACGCCGATGGCATGGTCGACTTCAACGGCAAGAAAATGACCGTTGAAGAGTTCGTCATGAGCCTGGCTGCACTCATGGCGGCGCCGTGGCCGCAGGGCTGACCGTGTGAAGGCGGGGCCAGGCAACGGCGGGGCAAGCCCACCGTTACCTGGCCTCGCAACTGCAAGCACTTGCGCGAAATCAGGTCAGCTACGCCGGCCTGATTGGCACGCGCAGAAATCGCTTTTGCAATGACCTGATTGTCTGTAGCCTTCGGCGCGATAATAATCCGCGCCCGCAGAAGGCCGTGATGGCCTGTCTGGCCGTCCGGCGTCATTAGCCTGACTGCCAGGGCTCGGTGATACTCTTGACTGACGCGCACGCGCGCCCGCAGGTCCAGCGATCATGACCCAGATTTCCGAACGGCTGTTGGTTCAAGCTCACCTTGACGCCAAGCAACCCCATCCCCTGACGCCCGCGCAGGAGGCCGAATACCGTGCGGCCATCGCTGCCGAGCTCAAGGCCCAGAATGCTGTGCTGGTTGCGCACTTCTACTGTGACCCGGTAATCCAGGCCTTGGCCGAAGAAACCGGCGGCTGTGTTTCCGACTCGCTGGAAATGGCCCGCTTCGGCAAGAACCACCCGGCCGACACCGTGATTGTCGCCGGCGTGCGCTTCATGGGCGAAACGGCAAAAATCCTCACCCCGGAAAAACGCATCCTGATGCCAACCCTGGAAGCGACCTGCTCGCTCGACCTGGGTTGTCCGGTAGAAGAGTTTTCGGCGTTTTGTGACAAGCACCCCGAACGAACCGTGGTGGTGTATGCCAACACGTCGGCTGCGGTCAAGGCGCGTGCCGACTGGGTGGTGACCTCCAGTTGCGCGCTGGAAATCGTCGAAACCCTGATGGATAACGGCGAGAAAATCATCTGGGGGCCGGACCAGCACCTAGGCCGCTATATCCAGAAGAAGACCGGCGCCGACATGCTGCTGTGGGACGGTGCCTGCATCGTCCATGAGGAGTTCAAGTCGCGCCAGCTCGCCGACATGAAAGCGCTGTATCCGGATGCGGCGATTCTGGTCCACCCGGAGTCGCCTGAATCGGTGATCGAACTGGCCGATGCGGTAGGCTCGACCAGCCAGCTGATCAAGGCGGCGCAGACACTGCCGAACAAGACCTTCATTGTCGCCACCGACAGCGGCATCTTCTACAAGATGCAGCAGCTGTGCCCGGACAAGGTCTTCGTGGCGGCGCCTACCGCGGGCAATGGCGCTGCCTGCCGCAGCTGTGCGCATTGCCCGTGGATGGCGATGAATACCCTCGAGCGCACCCTCGACTGCCTGCGCACCGGCAGCAACGAGATCCTGGTCGACCCCGCCTTGATCCCGCGCGCGATCAAACCGCTGAACCGCATGCTCGACTTCACTCAGGCGGCCCGCCTGAAGTTGTCCGGCAACGCCTGATCCGCAGCTTGGGCGACGCCGGGCAAACCGGCGCCGCCTGAACGCTGCTTAGCGCATCATGTCCTTGACCATCCGCTGCTGCTCGAGAATCTGCCGCTGACGGGCGTCGATCTGCGACGCCAGCGGGAAGTTGCTGCCCGCGCGGCGTTTGGCGAAGTCGAGCTGCTGCACTGCCTGGTCAAAATCACCGACCAGCGTGAAGTACTCGGCGCGTGCCCGATGCAGGCCAATGGTATTGCCCGACAGCCCGCGCACTTCAGCCACTTCGTACCAGACGTCCGGGTCGTCCGGGCGCTTCTTGACCAGGTCATCCAGCACTTTCTCTGCCTCAGCCGGCTTGCCCTGCTTGATCAACAAGTCGGCGCGCGCCTGCTGCAGCGGATAATTGTTCGGATACAGGCTGCGTAGCCGCTCGATCCGCTGCTGCGCGTCGGCCAGGCGATTGTTGGTGATCTCCAGGTCGATCTGCGCCAGGTTGTAGGTGATGTCGTTGGGCGCCTTGGCCAGCAGTTGCTTGAGGTTGTCCCGCGCTTCGTTGAGGCTGCCGCCCTTGATCTGCGCCAAGGCAAGGCCGTAGCGGGCAGCATCCAGCTTGGGATCATCTGCGAGTTGATCGCGGAAGCGCTTGGCCGCAAGCCCCGGCGTGCCTTCGTAGGTCAAGGCGACGCGGGCGCGAATCAGCTGATAGCGCAGGCTGTCCTCGACGCCGCCCTTGGGCATCTGTTCGGCGCGGTTGCGGGTGTCGGCGATACGCGACTCGGTCACCGGGTGAGTCAGGAGAAACTCCGGCGGCTTGGCGCCGTAGCGGTACTGCCGGGCCAGGCGCTCGAACATGCTCGGCATGGTGCGTGGGTCGAAGCCGGCTTTTTCCAGGTTCTGGATGCCGATGCGGTCGGCTTCCTGCTCGTTCTGCCGCGAAAAGCGCCGCTGCTCCTGAATCGCCGCTGCCTGGGTGCCGGCAATCAGGCCAATACCGGCATCGCCGCCACCACCGGCTGCCAGTACGATGCCGGCCAGCAGTGCGGCCATCATCGGCACCTGCATGCGCTGCTGAGCTTCTATCCCTCGGGCAAAGTGGCGTTGCGACAAGTGGGCCAGTTCGTGGGCCAGTACCGAGGCGTATTCACCTTCAGTCTGGGCATTGAGGAACAGCCCGCCGTTGACCCCGACAATCCCCCCGGGAGCCGCGAAGGCGTTCAGCTCGCGGCTGTCGATAAGCACGAATTCCAATCGGCGGTCCTGCAGCTGGCTGGTCTCGGCCAGGCGATAGACGCTGGTTTCGACGTAGTCCTTGAGCTGCGGATCATTCAGCTGGCGCACTTGCCCGCGCAGCAGGCTGAGCCAGGCGCGGCCGAGTTCATGTTCTTGCTGCGGGGAAACGATTGCAGAACTGGCATCGCCCAGCGACGGCAGGTCATCGGCATGCCCGGGCAGGGCCATCAGGCAGGCCAGCGTCAGCAGGGTAGGGCGCAGTAGATTCATGCACGAAGCTCGCGTCGGATCAAAGACCCGTACTGTAGCCCGCTCACACCTTGACGACCAGTGGCGGTATCCTACCAGGCTTGTCTGCCATGCACCGTTGCCACCGCCAGGAGCCCCTTGGATGATCGATACCCTGACCTGCGACGCCGAACTCGACGCCAGCGGGCTTAACTGCCCATTGCCGCTGCTCAAGGCAAAAATGCAGCTTAACCAGATGGCAGCGGGCGCAGTGCTCAAGGTGATTTCCACCGACGCCGGCTCGCAGCGCGACTTCAGCACTTTCGCCCGTTTGTCCGGTCATAGCCTGCTGCAACAAAGCGCCGAAGCCGGCGTGTATACCTACTGGCTGCGCAAGGCCTGAGTTTTCCGCCCAAGGATCGTCAATGTTCAAAGTGCTTCGTGACTGGATGCAGCGCTACTTCTCCGATGAAGAAGCCGTAGTCCTGACAGTCCTGCTGGTTCTGGCCTTTACTGCCGTGCTCACCCTCGGCGGCATGCTCGCGCCGGTGCTGGCGGGGATGGTCCTGGCGTATCTGATGCAGGGCCTGGTCAACGCCTTGGAGCGGATGCGGGTGCCCAGTGGTGTTGCCGTGGGCGTGGTGTTCGCCTTGTTCATCGGCGCGCTGGGGGTATTTCTGCTGGTGCTGGTGCCGCTGCTCTGGCACCAGTTGATCACCCTTTTGAACGAGCTGCCGGGAATGCTCGGTAAATGGCAGTCGCTGCTGTTGCTGCTGCCTGAGCGCTATCCGCACCTGGTCTCTGACGAGCAGGTGCTGCGCGCCATCGAATCGGTGCGCGGTGAGATTGGCAAGTTTGGCCAATGGGCGCTGACCTTCTCGCTGTCGAGCCTGCCGCTGCTGGTCAGCGCCATGATCTACCTGGTGCTGGTGCCGATTCTGGTGTTCTTCTTTCTCAAGGACCGCGAGTTGATCGGGCGCTGGGTCAGCGGCTACTTGCCGCGTGAACGCAGGCTGCTGACCCGGGTCGGTGACGAGATGAACCGGCAGATCGCCAATTACATTCGCGGCAAGGGCATCGAGATTCTGATCTGCGGGATCGCCACCTACATCGCCTTCATCAGCCTGGGGCTCAACTACGCCGCGCTGCTGGCGCTGTTGGTCGGGCTGTCGGTGGTGGTGCCGTACGTGGGGGCGGTGGTGGTCACCGTGCCGGTCACCTTGATCGCGCTGTTCCAGTGGGGCTGGGGCGATCAGTTCATCTACCTGATGGCGGTTTACGCGATCATTCAGGCGCTGGACGGCAACGTGCTAGTGCCGCTGCTGTTCTCTGAGGCGGTCAGCCTGCATCCAGTCGCGATCATCTGCGCGGTGCTGCTGTTTGGCGGGCTGTGGGGCTTCTGGGGGATCTTCTTCGCCATCCCGCTGGCGACCCTGTTCAAGGCCGTACTGGATGCCTGGCCCAGGCAAGAGCCGGCTGTAGCACCGTTGCTGTAAGAACTGGGGCCGCTTTGCGACCC